>CAYOKT010000023.1:0-37030 GCA_964404605.1 uncultured bacterium | reverse complement strand
GCGTTCAGGATGACACTGTTTTACCTTCGATACTTTTTCAAAGCTCTCCGGCGCGCACGATCAGCCGACCTCGAAGGAGTGGAGGCCGCCGAAGAAGTAGTTGCCGAAGAAGCTGAGGAAGACCATCACCATGCCGAGGGTGACGAGGATGGCGGCCCGCTCCCCCTTCCACTGCCGCTGGTAACGGGCGTGCAGGTAGCCGGTGTAGAAGAGCCAGATGATCAGCGCGCCGACCTCCTTGGGATCCCAGCCCCACCAGCTTCCCCAGGCCTGCTCCGCCCAGATCGCCCCGGCGAAGAGGGCGCCGACGGTGTAGAGCGGGTAACCGATGGCCACCGCGGAGTAGCCGATCTCCTCGAGCATCGGGCGGGCGACATCCAGCCGCGCGACCCACGGTGCATCCTCCCGCAGCAGGCCGCGCAACGGGGGGACCAGGATCCACGAGAAGACGAGCGTCGGACCGAAGAACTCGAACACCTTGAAGTAGCTCTGCGGCGTCAGGTGGATGACATCGGAACGGACCAGGTAGCCGGTGAAGATCGCCGAGAGCAGCAGGGCGAGCACGACGACGATGAACATTCTCGCCCCGCCCCGTGATTCACCCCGCTTCGGGGTCCAGCGGCGGAGGAGGAACGGCCAGGCGACGGCGCCGACGAGCATCCCGATCCCCAGCCCGATAGCCCAGCGGCCGAGGAGCAGCGGCGAGGCATGGTCCCCGAGGGTGAAGCTGGTGAAGGCGGAGCCGGCGAGCCCCTGGAAGCGCGCGGCGGCCGCGCTGGACGCCTCCACGGGCAGCAGCCCGAACAGGCGCAGGAGCAACGCCACCGTGATGGGGATCCCCATCCAGGCGAGCAGGTAGAACTCCGTCCGCCTCTTCCTCGTCTCGGGCGAGGCGGACTTCTCCCCTTCCGCGGCGCTGATCAGAAACAGGCTGCTCGCGGCGAAGGCGATGAGGAACGCCCCCGACCCGAGGGCGGCGAGGGTGACATGAATCGCCAGCCAGGTGGATTGCAGGGCCGGCATCAACTGGCGGTTGATGTCGGAGGGGAGCAGGCTGGCGGTGACGAGGAGCATGATCGCGATCGGGGAGAGGAACACCCCGATGCGGGGGTTGCGCCAGCGGATGATGAACCCCAACAGCCCGACGATCACCATCCAGGCCATCAGCCCCATGTACTCGTACATGTTGGCGAGGGGGACATGGCCCTGGTGGATCCAGCGGACCACGAGGGCGATGGAGTGCGGCACCAGGCCGGCCGCCGCCAGCCAGGTGGCCACCCGGCCGAAGATCTCGCGCTTCACCGCGACCAGCAGGATGTAGCCGAGAAACGCCAGCAGGTACATCGCGAAGGCGATAGTGAAAAGGGTTGCATCCGGTCTCATGGTGTCTCTCCGGTAGTGCTTTCTTCCTCGGGAAAGGAGAGACCTTTGTACCCGGTCAGGGTAAAGGCCAACTCGCCCTCATCTCCGGTGACCCCCCCCATGCCGCCATGCCGGAAGAAAGGCATGCGCTGGAACGCCCACTGGTGGTAGTGGACGCTGTCGTCGGCGGTGACCAGCACCCGCGCCGCCGGGTTCTCCTCGTCGCGGGACCGGTTCACCGCCCGGCCGTCCCACATCCAGTGCGTGTAGAACGATTCCAGGGCCAGCGTGTACGTTGTCCCGGGCAATTTCGCCGGAACCCCGGGCCGCAGGGTGATGCTGCCGAGGTCCTCGCCGCCGCCGCCCTGGACGGCCAAGGTGGCGCTGGCGACCGTGGGCAGGGGTGTCTCCATGGCGGGATGATCCCCCGGCAGTTCGCCCGCCGGGGCGCCCTGCCCGGACAGCGCGTTGAGCTCCGTCGGGGACAGGCCCGGCACGACCCGGCGTGAGGGACGCCCCGACCACCACCAGAGCGCGGCGAAGACGACGAGCGCCGCGAGCAGGATCCACGTTTTACCCTTCACGATTTCTCCTCTGCGCGTGCGTTCGCGTCTGCGCGCATGGCCTCGACCAGCCGGTTGAATTCGTCCTGGTAGAGGCTCGGGTTTCGCGCCGGACGACCGACGAGCATGGCCCGCCGGTCATCGCTCCCCGCCTCGATGCGGACCGCGACCTGTTTCGGGACGATGTACATCCCGAGGACGAGGCCGAAGGTGACGAGGGCCAGCCCGAACCAGACGAACGGGGACCCCTGGTCCTTGCGGACGTTGAGGATCGTCGTCCAGCGGCCCTGCTCGTCCACGTGACGGTCATCGAAGGAGGACTGGTAGAAGCGGTACCCCTTGTAGCGCAACGGGTGGTTGACCTCCACTCTTTCCGTGCGGATGTCGCGGCCGTTCTCGACGATGGTCAGGGTGGCGATGTAGTCGGAGATGTTCGGCTGGTCGAGCCGCCCGTTGCCCATCGTGCTCTCGAAGTGGTTCCTGATCCGGTCGGCCGCGACCGCCCGGAGCATGCGGCGGGTCGGCTGGAACATCTCCAGGTCGAAGGTGCCGTTCGGCCGGCTCTTCACGATCCGCCCGATGAACTGGTTGTCCACGAGGACGAGCTGCCCCTCGCCCAGCGGGTAGTACTCGATGCGGAAGTCGTCGATGCGGACGTTGAAGCCCCACTGGGCCTCGCTGGGCGCGAGCATGTCTCCGGGCAGTCCGCCGGCGCGGATGTTGTAGCTGCCGCGCGCGATCATCGCCCCGCCGAGGATCAGGAAGATGAAGCCGACGTGCACCAGCCACGAGCCGCCGCGCGAGAAGGCGTACTTCTCGCCGTCCAGCAGGGTGATCTCCTCCCCCTCCTCGCACCGGACACGGTACCCCGAGCGTCTCAGGACCCTTGTGATGCGCTCGGCGAGGTCCGCGGCCCCGGTCAATTCGGCGCGGATGCCCGCCTCCAGGTAGCTGCGCGGGTCGCGGAGGAAACGGGCCCCGAAGGTGTCGCGCCATACTTTCGGGGTTCGGTCGATCACGCAGGTGAGCAGCGAGAGCAGGAGCAGGCCGAGCATGGCGGTGTACCACCAGGAGCGGTAGGGGGCGTACATCTGCAACAGGAGCAGGATCGACGCCCGCGGCTCGCCGTAGATCCGCCGCCAGAGCTGCGCGGCCGCCTCCGGACCACCGTTCGCCTGCATGATGAACTCGTTGGCGAAAAGGTTCACCAGCGAGGCGGCGGCGAGAACCACCAGCAGCCAGATGGCGAAACGCATCGAAGCCAGCGTGGACCAGGCACGGTCCAGCCAGGATTTCCCCATACCGTTTTCAGGCAAAATGCACCTCTGGAAATGCCGCAATCGGGACGAGTTTGTACTGAAAAGTACAAGCCGCAAGTTTCGGAGAAATGTAGGATGGATGGGAAGGCGGCGCAACGATGGAAACCGTGAAGCCTCCTAGTGCCGCGGGAAAGGACTGCCGGTATGTCTATAAAAAAAACGAATGTCATGCATGGCTTGCAAGCGGCGCTGAAGGGCACCTGCGACGGAGAAAATACCCCAGGAAAACCGCATGTTAGGTAAGCCTAATTCCTTGACATGACAGGAGTTGGCGAATAGCTTGTTACAGATAGCGCGAAGGTCTAAGTGTAATAGTACAGCCATGTTCCATTACAAGGCTTTGAAAGGGAGGAGTTATGCGCCGGTATCATTGGTTCATGCTCTCTGCCGCCCTGCTCTTCGGGGCTCTGCTTCTGGGGTGCGAAGGCAAGGAGGGGCCTGAGGGTCCGCAAGGGCCCGAGGGTCCGGCCGGGCCCGGGGCGGAGGTGCCGGAATACACGTACCTCGGCGGCGGCGGAGAGGATTGCATGCACTGCCATGTCACCACCGTTACGTCGTGGGAAGGCACCGGGCACCACGAGGCCTACGAGGCCCTCGACGAGGATTCACGCAAGAACCTGTACTGCGTGCAGTGCCACACCACCGGCTTCGACTCGCAGGTGAGTTTCGGTGACACGGTGATCGCGGAGGAGAATTACGGTCCCGACCTGTACGGTTTTGATGATTATGTGAACGTCGAAACGGAGGAAGCGGCGGCCCGCCGCGCGGCGCTGGAGGGGGTACAGTGCGAGGCGTGCCACGGGCCGATGGGGCCGGAGTTCAACGAGCACAAGCCGGAGGTCTCCTTCGCCACGCGCACGGAGAACGATGTCTCCCTCTCCCTCTGCTCGCCCTGTCACGGCACCCAGCTCGGCGAGTGGGTCACCTCGGGGCACGGCACGGTGCAGGGCGGCTCCATCGACGACTTCAACGCGCAGTACTATGCGTCCTCGTCAACCTGCCAGCCCTGCCATACCTCCGAGGGGTTCATCGCGGCGAACGACGAGGCGTTTGCGGACTATGTGTTCCCCGCGCAGAAGAGCTTCATCGGCTGCGTGACCTGCCACGATCCGCATGACGCGACCAACGATCACCAGCTCCGCGAGCTGGGCAGCGTCGAGGTGGCGTACCATCCCGGGTTGGAGACCGGCGACCCGGAGGTGCCGGTCTTCGAGGGTTACGGTGTCGGCCAGATCTGCGGCCAGTGCCACCACGCCCGCCGCGACAATGACAACGTCGCCGGGCAGATCTCGGACGGCGACTCCCACTTCGGTCCGCACGGCAGCCCGCAGATGGACATGTACATCGGCAACGGCAGCTACGAGATTGACGGCTACACCTACGACCGTACCCACTCGCACCAGAATATCACGGAAGCCTGTGTGAAGTGCCACATGGTCCGGGAGGCCGTGATCCACGGCGAGACGGAGGAGCACGCGTTCCACACCTTCGAGCCGGACGTGGGCAACTGCGAGCCGTGCCACACCGGGCTCACCGACTTCGACGTCGACGGTTTGCAGACGGCGATCCAGGGCAAGATGGACGAGCTGGCGCAGGCGCTCGGGTACACCGACGCGGCGACGATGCTGGAGACCTTCGACAGCACGGCGGACGGCGTGGAGCCGTGGGAGCGCGAGGCGGCGTACGCCCTCTACTTCGTCAGCAACGACGGCAGCAAGGGCGTGCACAACCCCGAGTACGCCACGGACCTGCTGGACAACGCCATCGCCTACGCGCAGGCGAACAAGAGGTTCGCCGCAAGGTAGCAGTGGAAGAGTTGATGTAGAGTCATACCGCAGTTTTCTGGACTTCCTCCCGCCGGGTGACCGGCGGGAGGGGGGTACAGTGGGGAGGCCGATACCCTGCGAAGGGCTATCGGCCCCTTTATGCCCCCTTGCGGAGGGCACCCGGGAATCTGCAAGTTTCCCCTTCCCGATCACGGAGGACGGAAAGCGCCGATGAAGCGGTTCATGGGTGAATTTTTTCACGCCATCTGGGAGGTGTTCAAGCTCCCGTTCGTGTTGATTGGTGTCGGTTTTCGCCGGTTGTTCCACCTCGGCTGGCGGAACCTGGCGATGTTGGTCACGGCGGCGGTGATCCTGACCTTCGTCGTCCTCACCCTGTTTTTCGAAGTCACCTCCCAGCCCGAATTCTGCGGAACCTGCCACATCATGCAGCCCTACGTGGTGGCGTGGAAGACCTCCTCGCACAGCGACATCGACTGCATCACCTGTCATGCGAGGCCGGGAATCAAGGGCTATTTCGAGACGAAGTTCACGGCGCTTTCGATGCTGGCCAACTATGTCACCGGCCTCTACCGCAGGTCCAAACCGTGGGCGGAGATCGAGGACGCCAACTGCCTGAGCAGCGGCTGCCACGAGACCCGGCTTCTCGAGGGCCGGATCGAGATGGCCAGCGGCGTGATGTTCGACCATACCCCGCACCTGACCCAGACACGGCGCGGGCGGAAACTGCGCTGCACGAGCTGCCACTCCCAGATCGTGCAGGGGGAGCACATCTCGATCACCCCGACCACCTGTTTCCTCTGCCACTTCAAGAACGTGGAGGCGGAGGGGCGGGAGGAGCTGGCCGAGTGCACCCGGTGCCATACTCCCCCGACGGGGGAGCGGGCGGCGGCCCGGAACACCTATGACCATGCCTATATCCTCAAGGAGAACGTCCCCTGCATCTCCTGTCACCAGCCGATGTGGCAGGGGGAGGGAACCGTGCGCAAGGAGCGGTGCGGCGCCTGTCACGGCGAGGTCGAGAAGATCGAGAAGATCGGGGACCTCGAGTTCATCCACGAATGGCACGTGGAGAAGCGGAAGGTCGATTGCATGGCCTGCCATGACCCGATCGAGCACCGCATGCCCAGGACGAGCGTGATGCTGGCCAAGGAGTGCGCCTCCTGCCACCAGGATCCGCACGCGCCGGCGCTGGCGGTGTACCGCGGGGAGGGGTCGCGCCTGGTGGAGAACGCGCAGCCGAACAGCATGTTCTCCGCCGGAGTCTCCTGTGTCTCCTGCCACAAGAACCCGGTCACGGGCTACCGTGCCGCGCGGGTGGGGAAAAACGCCTGCACGCCGTGCCACAGCGAGAAGTACGTCCGCCTCGCGGAGAGTTGGCGCAGGAGCTACCAGGCGCAGATCCGCGCGCTCGAGGATGCCCTGCGGCGGTCGGGACCCAGCCCAAAGATCGAGGACGCCCGTCACGACCTCGCCCTGTTGAAGCGGGGCGGTCCCTGGCACAACCCGGAGTTCGCGGAATCGGTCATCGAGGCGGTCTCCGGCGTGCTCAGCGGGGGGAGGGCGCTGCCGGCGGTGAGCTTCCCGGAGAAGAGCCGCCCCTGCCTCGTCTGTCACAGCGGCATCGAAGCCGTACCGCCGCCGTTGGAATACTCCTCCTTCGACCACGCCGCGCACCTCTCGGAGCGGGGTATCGCCTGCGGACAGTGCCACATCGGCGGCAAGCCGGAGGACGCCCTGCACGGCAGGCGCAAACCGGCCGGGGAGATGTGCGCCTCCTGCCATCACGACGGGAAGCTGGCGAACGAGGAGAACTCCTGCGAACCCTGCCACCAGCCCTCGCGCCTGACCTACTTCGGGAAGCTGCCGGGCATGGCGGAGCAGCCTTCGCCGATGGCGGAGTCGGAGATGGCCTGCGCCGACTGCCACGAGGCGGACGCGGGATACGCGCCGCCGGGCGCGGAGTTCTGCCTCGACTGCCACGAGCAGGAGGTGCTGGACGGCCTCGAGTTCACCCGCGAGGAGCTGATCGGGGCGATCGTGGCCGCGAAGGGCCGCGCCGGCGAGGCGGCCGAAGTCGTACAGCGCGATCCCGGACGGGCGGTGCACAACCCGGACCTGGCGAAGGAGGTGCTGGGCATCGCGGCGGGGAACGGCGGGCGGTAAACCGGTCGAAACCGGCCTGCGCACCCGCGAATTCCCACCGCGGGACAGGGCGGAGCGGGCCGGCGGGGCCGCCACAGGGAGTGCGCCGCGCGGCCTTTGCACGAAAGAGTATACCGGTTGTTCATTAGGGTAACCTAAACTCTTGCCCTTTTTGCGGTTAGGCTGTATGTTGTCGCACCGGGTGGTTAACCCTGTCACGATGGGGGGTGAAGGGAGTTCGGTGTCGTGCGGGACCCGGTCCCGGGCGGGGAGCGTTCGATTCATGGCATATCAGGGTCGTGGCGGGGATGAACCCGCGGGAGGCACGATGATGGGAAGGCGGAGGGGGAGTATCGCCCTGGCGGCCGCGGCGCTGCTCGCGGCGGGGCTTGCGGGGAGCCCGCCGGCGAGCGCGGCGGTCCGGCTGACCGGATCGGCCGGGGCGCTCGCCTACGGCTACCAGGACGCCGGGGGCGGGGACCACCTCTGGCTGTACCCGACCCTGCGCCTGTCGGCGTACCATCTTGGGGGAGGGTGGTCGCTGCACGTTTCCGGGGCGTACCTCGGCGACAACGCCGATAACTTCTCCCGCTCCGGGCAGGGGCGGCTCTACAAGGGAGTCCTGCGGTACGGCGATCTCGGTTCCCCCCTCACCCTGCGCGCGGGGCGGTTCTTCCGCTACCGCGGGGTGACCCTCGGGGTGATCGACGGCCTGGAGGCGGCCTGGCGGCTGAACGGCCGCTGGCGGGTCACCGGTTTCGCCGGGCTGCTCGGGCCGCTGAACCGCCGGTTCGAGCTGGAGGACCCGGGCGAAGCCTTCAGCTACGGCGGCGAGGTGCAGTGGAGCCCGGTGGCGTTCCCCTTCCTGCACCGCAGCCGGTTCGCCCTCTCCTACGTGCGCCAGGAACGGGGTGAAGGAGCCACGCGCCACCTGGTCGGCCTGAACAGCTACCACCGGGTCGGCGCCGCCTGGACCTGGTTCAACGCCCTGCACCTCCGCCCGACGGAGGCGCCGCTGCGGAAGTTCCTCAGCCGTCTCCGGTATCGCACCGAGGCCTGGAGCGGGACCGCCGAGTTCGGCATCCTGGCGCCGAACAGCGCCGACTTCTCCTGGTTCAGCGACTTCAACATCGCCACCAGCACCCGGGTGCGCTTCGCCCTCGAACGGTATGTCGTTCCGAAGAGATGGGCCGTAGGGGTCGAGGGAGCCATCCTCACGGCGGAGGGGAAGAGCGGCTACCGCGTCGGTCCGGCGCTCACGCTCCCCTGGGGGCAGGCCGGGTATCGCTTCAGCGGCGGTGACCAGGCGGTCTCCTCGGGGCCCTGGGCGAACCTGCGCCTCCGCCCGCTGCGGGGCGTGGAGCTGTACGCCTTCGGGGCGATGGTCAGCTATGAATGGGACGCGATGGACCTGGAGAGCGAGGACCTGGTGATGCTGCACGCGGGGGCGCGCTACCGCCCGGCGGGGGTCTCCCCGCTGGAGCTGCACGGGGAGTTCCAGGTGTACCGGACCCCGCAGCTCGACCAGGACCGGCGGGCGCTCGGCGGGTTGACCTGGCGCTTCGACACGGGGAGGGCGCGGCGATGAGACGACGGCGATGGCTCCCGTTCGCGGCCTCCGCCGGGCTGCTCCTGGCGGCGGGCCTGGGGTTGGGCAGGGAACGCCCGGCGGCGGACCCCCTCCGCTTCCCGCACGGCATCCACGTGATCGAGAACGAGATGGACTGCGCCGAGTGCCACGGCGATGTGATGACGCTGGCGCCCGGCGCCCGGGCGACCCCCGGCCACGATGTCTGCGGGATGTGCCACGACGTGGAAGAGCAGGGCGAGTGCGGCACCTGCCACCTGGACCCGGAGAACCCGGCGGCGGTGCCGCCGGTCACGGCGCCGGCCTCCTTCGCCCACGAGCTGCACGACGGGCTCACCTGCGACCGGTGCCACGGGATGTTCACCGCGGAGAGTGTGAAACCGGCGCTGCCGGCGGTTCCCGACTGCCGCCTCTGCCACGGCGAGAAGGACGTGCAGCCGTCGGATCACGACCTGGTCGCCTGGCGCGGGGACCACGGCCTGGAGGCCGCCTTCGGCACGGAGGAGTGCGCCGTCTGCCACACCCAGGCGAGCTGCGACGAGTGCCACCAGGGGGTGAACCTGTACGGCAGCCCGCACCCGGTGAGCTGGGCGTTCAACCACGGCATCGAGGCGGCCTGGGGCGGGGACTGCCTCGCCTGCCACGAGACGCGGGAGACCTGCACCAGCTGCCACCGCGCCACCCTGCCGGTGCCGCACGCCTTCGGTCCGGCCTGGGCGAACGCGGAGACGGGCGGGGACCACAGCGAGGAAGCGGCGGCGTTCCCGGAGGCTTGCATCACCTGCCACGACCTCGGCGGCGCGGACCCCACCTGCGCACGCTGCCACGAGTAGGGGAGGGGAGACGATGAAGACGAAGCACATCCTCCGTCGGCTCGCGCTTCCGCTCGCGGCACTCGCCCTGGCGGGGCTGGCCGGCTGCGCGAGCGAGGTCAACCCCGATTACCAGGTGACCGGCGGCGGGGTTCACCCGTTCGAGAGCACCGGTGAACACGGCGGCTACCTGGCATCGCACGGGTATGACTTCAGCGAATGCATGGAGTGCCACGGCGCGGACCTGCGGGGCGAAGCGGTCGGCCCCGGCGGCTCGACGCTGCGTTCCTGCTACGAATGCCACCAGGCGGACGACCACCAGGTGGACTTCACCGACGCTTCGAGCGAGCATCCCCTGTACCTTCGCGAGCACAACTGGGACATGACACCCTGCTTCTCGTGCCACCGGATCACCCCCGCCGCCGGGTTCACCTTCGGGGGGACATGCAGCGGCTGCCACCCCGCGGAGTCCGGCGGCCCGGGAGCCTGCAACACCTGCCACGGCGACTTCGGCGGCGACCCGGACACCCTGCTCTCCGCGGCCCCGCCCGCGGACCTGTGGGGGGAGATCTCGACCACGGAGGAGGGGGTGGGAGCGCACCGGGCGCACCTGACGGCGGCGAGCGGCATCTCGGCGCCCGTGGCCTGCACGGTGTGCCACACCGTCCCGGATGCCTGGACGAGCGAGGGGCACATCGACGAGGACCCCGAGCACGCGGACCTGCACTTCACGCTCCCGGGCGACCCGGGACACATCCCGCACTATGAGCCGGAGACCGCGACCTGCTCCTCGGTCTACTGCCACGGGGACGCCGAGCCGGCGTGGAACGTGGTGGACGGCACCTGGAACGCCTGCGGGAGCTGCCACGGCGTCCCGCCGCCCGCGCCCCACGCCCAGCTCGACAACTGCTCGCTGTGCCACGGCGACGTGATCGACAGCGACGGCAACTTCATCGACCCGGCCCTTCACATCAACGGGCAGGTCGATCTGTCCTTCGAAAACAATTGACGGAACAGCTTGAACTGGAGCAAGAGACAGGGGAGGAAAGAAGTATGCGACGGATTTTTGCTGTTGCGCTGGCCGGCGGCCTGGCGTTCGCCTTCACGAGCCTTGCGGGCGAGCACGCCTACACCGGGGTGAAAAAGTGCTCCATGTGCCACAAGGGCGAGAAACACGGCCTGGTGTACGAGACCTGGAAGGAGAGCGCGCACGCGAAGGCCTTCACCGTGCTCGGCGAGGAGAATGCGGCCGAGGTATACGCGAAGCTGGGCAGGAGCGGCAGTCCGCAGGAAGACCCGGAATGCCTCGGGTGCCATGTCACCGGGTACGGGGCGGACACCAGCCTGACCGCCAAGCTGATCCCGGATAACGGGGTCACCTGCGAGGCCTGCCACGGCGCAGGGGGCGACTACTGGAAGAAGAAGGTGATGCAGGACAAGGACGCCGCCGTCGCCAACGGCCTGGTGCTGAGCCCGAAGGAAAACTGCGTGACTTGCCACAACGAGAAGAGCCCGACCTACAAGCCGTTCGATTTCGAGGAGTACTGGGCGAAGATCAAGCACGGGCTTCCCGAGCCCGTGGAGGCGGAGACCAGCGAATAACACGGGGGCCGGCATGGTGGGCCGGTTCAGGTGAACCGGTCCACTAGTGCTTTTTCGCACATGGATCGCGATTCATGTGCGGCGGAGTGCTGGCAGCGGGCGGCGCGGACCCGAAGAAGAGGAGGGCCGGGAGAGGGCGGTTGCGGGGCTGCATGGCACCTGCGCTGCGGGCCCTCACCGGCGGGGCTCCTCCGGCAGCCGATGGGTAGAGGGCAATGGCCCGCCCATCGGCTTTTGTATTTCTTTGGATTGCAAGAAGTTGCGGACAACACTCCCCCGGCGGCTTGCATCGCCGGTTAGCCTCCCCGAACAGCTTGCACTAAATGGTGCAAGTTGCGTAACATTTATCCGGTACATTTCACGATGAAAGACATTGAACAGGCCGGGCGGCGGGGGGATACACGACGGATCATATTCCCTATTTGTGAAGCATTTATCAAGCCCGCCCGGCGGACAAGGGCTGCAAGGGATGGCTTGGGTGTGAAAACCGGTCGATGAGCGGCGTGACGAGTCGGTGTCGGAGGGGGTATGGAGACGAGACGATCATCCTTGTTTCTACTGGTGATAGCACTGCTTGCCGGGATAGTGTACCTCGCGGGCTGCGCGGAGGAGAACAAGATCATCAGCGAGCCGCCGGGCGGGGAGCAGACAACGCTTGCCGGCTGCGTGGGTTGCCACACCGACGCGGCTCTGTTGCAGGCGACCGCGGAGCCGGAGGAGGAGCCGCCGCCCTCTTCCGGGGAGGGTTGAGGGGGCAGTGTCCCCGAGCTGGAAGCTTGGGAAAAAGTGTACATCGGCGGCAATGGCGGCGAGGAGTTCCTCGGCGGCATTCACGGTGCGCTTGGCTGCACGACGTGCCATGGCGGCGTGGACGGGATCGACGACAAGCAGCAGGCGCACGCCGGGCTCGTGTCCGACCCGTCGGCGAACGCGGAGGAGGCCTGCGGCCGTTGCCACGTCGAGGCAGCCACCAACTTCGCCGGCAGCGTGCATGCCAGTTTCGCCGGCTACCGCACCTTCTTCGAGGAGCGGGCCGGGCTCTCCTTCGCCGACCATCCGGAGATCGAGCAGGAATTCCTGGGCGAGTGCGGCGCGTGCCACGCCACCTGCGGGCAGTGCCACGTGAGCCGTCCGGTCAGCGTCAAGGGCGGCCTGGTGCAGGGGCACCGTTTCCTGCCCTCGCCCAACCAGTCGGAAAACTGCACGGCGTGCCACGGTTCGCGGGTGGGCGAGGAGTACACCGGATCGCGCACCGGCTACGCGGCGGACGTGCACTACGTGCCCAACGCGATGAACTGCATGGCTTGCCACACTTCCGGCGAGATGCACGGCGACGGCACGGAGTACACCCGGCGCTACGAGACGGCCGGGATGCCGCGCTGCGAGGACTGCCACGCGGCCGCGGCGACGGCCAACACCTGGCACAGCATGCACTGGGGGCAGCTCCAGTGCCAGGCATGCCACAGCCAGGATTACAAGAATTGTAACGCCTGCCACGTCGGGGGCGGGGGGATTACGGGCTCTTCCTACCTGACCTTCAAGATCGGGAAGAACCCGCTCTCCGATCTGCGCGGGTATGAATATGTCGTGCTGCGTCACATCCCGGTCACGGAGGACACCTTCGACCCGTGGGGGGTGAGCGACCTGGCGAATTACGAGTCGATGCCGACCTGGAAATACGCCAGCCCGCACAACATCCGGCGGTTCACCGCGCGCACCGACACCACGGGCGGCGTGAACGGCTGCGACGGCTGCCACGATACGCCGGACGAGGGAGGCTGGTTCCTCCGGCAGGCGGACCTGGACACCTTGAGCGCACGTGAGGCGGCGGCGAACGAGGCGCTGATCGTTCCCGACGGCTCGCCGTTCACCTGGCCGTAATTCCCCCGAGCGGGGTTCCGGACATTGAGAAGAGTAGAATCGTAACGACAAAAAAACAGAGAGGGTAGAACGATGAAGTTGACGAAGGGCGTATTCCTGCTGTTGGCACTGCTGTTGGCGGTCGGTTTCGCCGGCTGCTCAAAGGACGAGGACAACGGCGGAGCGACCGGGCCGACGGCGACCGATTACTATGCGGACATCGCCGACATCGGGATCCAGTACTTCAACACCGGCACGAAGAACATCACCGCCGCGGCGTTGTACGAGGACATGACGAACGACGTCGAACTGTTCATCATCGACTACCGCAGCGCGGACCACTTCGCCCTCGGGCACATCGAGGGGGCGCACAACTGGGCCATCGGCGACCTGATGGACAACCTGGGCGAGATTCCCGCCGGCGCCAAGGTGATCAACGTCTGCTACACCGGGCAGACGGCCTCGCAGGCCACGGCGATTCTCCGGCTGCTCGACTATGACGCCTACAACCTGCTCTGGGGCATGTGCGGCTGGACCTCGGACGAGAGCGTCAACCTCGGCAAATGGAATGTGCAGCCCGGCGGCCAGACGCTGTCGACCGACGCAACTCCGGCCACGACCACCTACGAGGTTCCCGAGGCCCTTTCCGAGGCCACGACGGTCGGCGATGCGATCATGGAGCTGGCGGACGCCTACTATGAGGGCGGCACGAAGAACATCTCCGCGGCCTCCGTGTTCGAGCTGCTGAACGACGGCGATGACAGCAACGATCCGTACGTCGTCAACTATTGGCCGGAGTCCCAGTACCTCCTCGGCCACATCCCCGGCGCGTACATGGTGGAGCCGGGCACGCTCAGCCTCGATGTGCTCGCCACCTTGCCGACGGACCGCCAGATCGTGGTCTACTGCTACACCGGCCAGACCTCGAGCCAGCTCACCCCCTTCCTGCGGGTCCTCGGCTACGATGTTTACAGCATGCTGTTCGGCATCAACTCGATCACCGATGATCCGACCGTGACCGGCGGCCACAGCTACAGCCCGCCGGCGACGGACTACCCGGTGGTCACCGATGGCTGACATTCGGGTCGACGGCCCTGATTGACGGACCGGAGAAGGAGAAGGAACTCCTCGCGGCTCCGGGGAGCGTGGTCTCCCCGGAACCGCGAGGAGATGTGAAACCCGGCCGCCCGGGGGTGCTCCGGGCGGGCCGGAGGGTTATGATTCCAGGATGACGGCTGGGGGATCGATTCAGGTGAACCGGTCCACCAGGGGACGACTCCACGCTCCGAAAGGGAACATGCACCTGCGACCGCGACTGCCGCTGCCGTTCCTGCCGGCACTGCTGATCCTCACTCTCTCCGTGCTTGCGCCGGGGGTTCTCCGCGCGCAGACGGCGGAGGACTGTTTCGGCTGTCACGAGGATGTGACCCTCGAGGCGGAGGACGGCCGGCTGGTGGGGGTGGACGCCGCCGCCTACGCCGCAAGCGTGCATGGGGACCTGGACTGCATCGATTGCCACGCCCAGCCGGCGGACTACGACGACATCCCGCATTATGAAGTGTACCAACGGGTCGACTGCGCGGATTGCCACGCCGAGGACACGAGGAGCTTCCAGGCAAGTTTTCACGGGGTGGCGCTGAGCCATGGGAAGCAGGGGGCGCCGAACTGCGCCTCGTGCCACGGGATCGGCAGCGACCCTCACCGGATCCAACCCCTCGACATGCGTTCGGCGGAGGAGTCCTGCCGCCGGTGTCACAAGAGTGAAACCAACCGTTACGACACCAGCGTCCACTACGCGGCGGCGAAGCAGGGGAAGGGCAGCCCGGGGTGCGTGAGCTGCCACCCGACGCACGGCGCCGCGTTTCCGCCCTCGGTCGGCGCGGTGAACTCCCTCTGCGTCTCGTGCCACAAGGACGCGATGGAATCGCTTCGCCGCGGCGGACACCGGGGGCAGGAAGAGATGCTGGGGGTGATCTCCTGCTCCTCCTGCCACGATGTGCACGCCACGCACAAGCCTCATCTCGACAGCGGAGTGCTGCGCGCCTGCAACGAATGCCACATCGGCTACCAGCGCCAGTTCGAGGGGTCGGTGCACGAGAAGCTGTTCGCCGAGGGGCGGATGAACTGCCTCTCCTGCCACCGGACGCACCTGATCGAGGACGCCTCGGAGCGGGAGGACTACGGTTGCGGCCGCTGCCATGTGGACGTGGAGCGGGAGTACCGCTCCAGTGCGCACCGTATCGCCCGCCTCCGCGGGGAGGAGGTCGCCGCCACCTGCGCGGACTGCCACGACGGGCATCGCGTGCTCGCGGCGGAGAACCCGGAAAGCCCGGTTCACCACAGCCGTATCCCGGAGACGTGCGGGAAGTGCCACACGGACATCACCGTGGTGACCACCGATTTCGTCCGCCTCCCCATCAGCCTGCCGAGCTACGAGAAGTCCATCCACGGCAAGGGACTGGTGAACGGGGAGCACACGGCGGCCTGCACCGACTGCCACGGGGTGCACAACCTGCAGTCCGCCTCCTCGCCGACGAGCACCATCGCGCGGGAAAACCTCGCCCGCACCTGCGGGAACTGTCACAGGAAGGTCGCGGAGGAATATCTCGACTCGGTGCACGGGCGGGCGGTGGGACACGGGATCAAGGACTCGCCGACCTGCACGGACTGTCACGACGAGCACCTGATCCTCGCCACCGAAAGCCCCGAATCGCCGGTGTCGCGCACCAACCAGGCGAGCGAAACCTGCGCCCGCTGCCACGAGGACCCGGCGATGGCGGCGCGCTACGGCCTGCCGCTGGAGGTGGTGAAGAGCTTCGAGGACAGCTACCACGGCTGGGCGATCCAGCGGGGCGGAACGGCGGTCGCGGTGTGCGTGGACTGCCACACCAAGCACGACATCCGCAGCCGGCTCGACCCGAAGAGCACCATCCACCCGGACAACGTGGTCCGGACCTGCGGCAGGTGCCACCCGAAGGCCAACCGGAAGTTCGCCGCCAGCTACACCCACGTGCTCGCCCGCGGGCGGATGATGATCCACGATTACGTGCGGCTGGTGTACATCGTGCTGATCACACTCGTCATCGGCGGGATGATCGTGCACAACCTGATCATCTTCCTCCATGAGCTGAGGCAGCACTACCGCCGGAAAAAGGGAAGGCCGGCCGTCCTGCGGATGACGAAGTCCGAGCTGATTCAGCACATGATCCTCTTCGTGACCTTCACCGGGCTGGCGGTCAGCGGATTCGCCCTGCGTTTCCCGGAGGCGTGGTGGGTGAAGATTATCGCCTGGCTCGGGTTCAACGAGGAGGGGAGGCGGATTTTTCACCGCATCATGGCGTTCCTCCTGATCGGCACCTCGTTGTACCATATTTACTACCTGGCGGCGACCGGGCGGGGGAGGATGCTCCTGCGGGCGATTCTGCCACGCTGGAATGATGTCAGGGAGGCCATCGCGAATCTCGGCTATTACATTGGGAAACGAAAGCGGCCGCCGACCTTCGGGATGTACGATTACACGCAGAAGGCGGAATACTGGGCGCTGATCTGGGGCACGGCGATCATGGGCCTCACCGGGCTCATCCTGATGTACCCGACCATCGCCACGAGCTGGCTTCCGGCCTGGGTCGTGCGGGTCAGCGAGACCATCCACTTCTACGAGGCGATCCTCGCCGTCTCGGCGATCATCGTCTGGCACTTCTTCTTCGTCATCTTCCTCCCCAGGGAGTACCCGATGAGTTGGACCTGGATCACGGGCAGGATGGACCGCGAGGAGTGGGAGCACCACCACGGGCGCGAAGTGGAGGAGACCGGCCATGAGCCGGTGACTCTGCCACCGGAGGAATCAGGGAGGGAATAGGACCATCGCCGGACGCGATCAGGCTCTGACGAACGTGGAAGCGACCGCGGTGCATGGACCCGCGGACCCCGGCCGGAGACGGTCCGGGTGGAGGGCGGGGCTGCCACTTCTCCTCGGTCTCCTCCTGGCGCTGCTGCTCGCCCCGGCGGCGTTCCCCGCCGACGACGAGACCTGCGAGGCCTGCCACGACGACCCCGATCTCCAGCGTCTCGAGAGCGGAATCCCGCACTCGCTGTACGTCAACACCGGGATGATCGCCGCCTCGGTGCATGACGGCCTCGACTGCACCGACTGCCACACGGCCCTCGAGGAGGTGGAGGACTTTCCCCACGAGCCCCGCCTGCCGGGGGTCAACTGCGCCGAGTGCCACGAGGATGCCTTCCAGGAATACATGGCGGGGTTCTACGACCACCTCACCCAGCGCGGCTTCACCGCGGTGCCGGGCTGCGTGCAGTGCCACGGCTCCCACGAGATCCGGGTGCGGGCGGACACACGCCGCGTCTGCGGGGTCTGCCACAACGACGCGGTGCGCACGTTCGACGGCTCCGTGCACAACCTGGACGACGAGGAACAGGGGCTCTCCTGCACCAGTTGCCACAGCGCCCACACGAAGGGCGAGCGGGGGAACATGCTCCCGGCGGACTGGCGGCTGTTCACCGTGGAGCGCTGTCTCTCCTGCCACAAGAACCAGTCCGCGGACTACCTGGCGTCCCACCATTACCGGCAGGTGAAGAAGGGGAATCCCGACGCGCCGATCTGCACCGACTGCCACGGCAACCACGAGATCTACTCGCCGGAGGATCCTCGTTCCCAGGTGCACGTGGACCGGTTGGACGCCACCTGCGACCGCTGCCACGCGGGTCACGCGGCGACCATCCACCGCAAGAGCGAGGTGGACCCCCGCCTGATGACCTGCGTCGCCTGCCACACCGGGCACCAGACGCAGATGGACCGGGTGGAGAGCACCATCTTCAAGGAGACCGTACCGGAGACCTGCCTCCGCTGCCACGGCGAGGACCGGCACAAGAAGGAGAGCCTGGCGCACGGCAGGATGATGATCGTCGACGAGAACGGGCAGGAGGCGAACTGCACCAGCTGCCACATCTACCACTGGAAGCTGCCGGACGAGGCGCACAAGGCGGCCGCGAGTGAGCGCATCGCCTGCATTAACTGCCATGCGAAGGAGAACCGCGACTACGAGCGCAGCGCGCACGGCGTCGCCTTCCGCAAGGGACACAAGGAGGCGCCGACCTGTGTCACCTGCCACGGCGAGAAAAAGGTCGAGCGGATCAGCAGCCGCTTCACGGGACAGACCATCATCTCCCTGTGCAGCTCCTGCCATGGGAACCGCGAGATCACGATGCGCTTCCAGCTCAACCCCAACGTGGTCTCGGGGTACCTGAACACCTATCACGGCAAGGTGTATTCCCTCGGCTTCCAGGGCCGGAAATTCGCTACCTGCATCTCCTGCCATGACAACCACCTGATCCTGCCGAAGGAAGACCCCGCCTCGACCATCTCCCGACAGCACATCATCGAGACCTGCGGGCGCTGCCACGAGGACGCGAACAAGAACTTCGTCACCCTGCTCCAGCACTACGACCCGATGCAGAAGAAGCGCAGTCCGGTTCTCGCCGGGATTCACGTTTTCATGGTCTGGTTGCTGCGGATCACGCTGGGGGTGTTCGGCGTGCACACCATCCTCTGGATGCTCCGCTCGCTGGTCGACCGCATCCGCCACGGCCCGCGGAAGCGGAAGAAAAGCCGCTACCGTTACAAGCGCTTCGGCGTGTGGGACCGGTCGCTGCACGGGCTGATGATCCTCAGCTTCCTCCTCCTGGCGATGACCGGGTTGCCGTTGAAATACAGCCACACCGAGGCCTCCTACTGGATCGCCTCGAACCTGCTGGACCTGCGCACGATGGCGATCCTCCACCGCATCGGCGCGGTGATGACCTTCACCTATTTCTTCCTCCACCTCGTGGGGCTGATGGCGCGGGTCATCCGGGGCAAGCGAAAGCTGAAGGAGATCCTCTGGGGGCCGGACAGCCTGGTGTTCCAGCCGCGGGATGCGAAGGAGTTCGTCCAGCACCTCGGCTTCTTCGTCGGGTTGGCGAAGAAACCGGAGTTCGGACGGTTCGCCTACTGGGAGAAGTTCGACTACATGGCGGTCTTCTGGGGCGTGGCGGTGATCGGCGTCTCCGGGCTGACCCTCTGGTTCCCGACCTTCTTCACCCAACTGCTGCCGGGGTGGGTGATCAACGCCGCGCACATCATCCACTCCGAGGAGGCGCTGCTGGCCACCGGGTTCATCTTCACCATCCATTTCTTCAACGAGCACTTCCGGCCGGAGAACTTCCCCTTCGACGAGGTGATCTTCACCGGGAGCGTGAGCGAACGCTACATGCTCGAGGAGCGGCGGAGGTGGTACGAGGAGCTGGAGAAGGAGGGGCGGATCGACGAGATCCGTGTCACCCCGATGAAGCTGCTGCCGCGCGCGCTGCTCTATGTTCTCGGCTTCCTCGCGCTGGCGATCGGGCTCGCCCTGCTCGCGCTGATCGTGATCGGGACCTTCAGTTGATCGCTCCCCCGGTGTGATGGGAACCTGTAACCAGTCAAAGCCCGGCTGATGCCGGGTTTTTCATTGATAGAGCGAGGATGCTTTTCCTCGATCGGACCGGGCGGGCGGGCTCGCGGGCGGGCGGCGCGCAGCGCTACATTCCACGCTCGAACCGGACCACCGGAAGGCAGGCTGGGGGGAAGACGATGAAACGCGCCCGCGTCCACGCGCTCGACACCTATGTCATCATGGTGAGCCTGATGGCGGTCACCGCCGCGCTCACCTGGATCATCCCCGGCGGGGAGTACGCCCGCCGCGAGATCGAGGGGCGGATGGGAGTGGTGCCGGGCTCCTTCCACCCGGTGGCCGCGGAGCCGCAGGGGCTCTTCGACCTGCTGCTCGCCCCGATCCGCGGCTTCGTCGATGCGGCGCTGATCATCGGCTTCGTGCTCATCGTCGGCGGGGCCTTCTTCGCCCTCCAGCGCACGGGCGCGATCGACGCCTCGATCCACAGCCTCGTCCGCGCCAACCGCACCTCACGGGTCGTGCGCCTGCTGCTGATCCCCCTCTTCATGACCCTCTTCTCCCTCGGCGGGGCGGTGTTCGGGATGGCGGAGGAGACCATCCCCTTCGTGCTCCTCTTCGTCCCGCTGGCGCTGCGCCTCGGCTACGACACCATCACCGGGGTGGCGATCCCCTTCGTCGGCAGCGGGGCGGGCTTCGCCGGGGCGTTCCTCAACCCCTTCACCGTGGGCATCGCCCAGGGGATCAGCGACCTGCCGCTCTTCTCCGGGATCGAGTACCGTTTCGTCGCCTGGGTGATCGTCACCGCGGTCGCGATCGCCTTCGTCATGCGTCACGCCGCGCGGGTGAAACGCGACCCGGAGGTCAGCCCGACCTTCCTGCTGGACGAAGGGAAACGGAAGGCGCTGGGGAGCGGCGAGGAGGTTTCGGCGGGCGGGCTGGACCTGCGTCACCGCCTGGTGCTCTTCACCTTCGCCGCGGCGATGGGACTGCTGGTCGTCGGCGTGATCCGGTTCCACTGGTACATCGAGGAGATCGCGGCGCTGTTTCTCGGCACCGGGATCCTGGTCGGGATTCTCGGCGGACTGCGGGGCTCGGAGATCAGCAGCGCCTTCAATGACGGTGCGAAGGAGCTGGTGAACACCGCGCTGATCATCGGGCTGGCGCGCGGCATCCTGCTCCTCGCGCGGGACGGGAAGATCATCGACACCATCCTGCACGGCCTCAGCGGCCTGATCCGCGGGGTGCACCCGGTGATCGCCTCCCAGGCGATGTTCGCCCTCCAGACCTGCATCAACTTCTTCGTCCCCTCCGGGAGCGGGCAGGCGGCGCTGACGATGCCGATCATGGCCCCGCTGGCCGACCTGCTGGGGGTGTCGCGGCAGATCGCGGTGCTCGCCTTCCAGTTCGGCGACGGGTTCACCAACCTGATCATCCCGACCTCGGCGGTGTGCATGGGCATCCTCGCGGTGGCGAAGGTGCCCTGGCAGACCTGGGCGCGCTGGATGCTCCCCCTGCAGGCGATGCTCTTCCTCCTCGGCCTGCTCCTCCTGATCCCGCCGTTCCTGATGGGGTGGAAGTGAGATGACCGGGTGGCCCTGTCATCAGAGCTGACAGGGCCACCCCGTCGGACGCTTTTCCCGCGTGCACGTTAATCGTTTTAACCTTCTGACCGTTCTCGGTGGAGAGGTGGAGTGCTCCGAGTCGAGAGATTGAAAATTTGTCTCTCGAGTGCTTGATATTTTGCATTTGAAATGCAAAATTACCACTGAGCGGTGTTCGTCGTGCCGGATGATGGTGGCGGACGGGTGTTCCACACGGCCACCTTCGCGCGCAGTGCGTGGAAGGCCGCCCTGGCGAGAGCCGCCATCGCAATGCTGGTCATCCTCACGCGTGTGAGGTGGGGAAGCTCGGGTCAAGGAAAGATCGAGCGGATGCACGGCTGTCCACGCGCGGGGGAAAGCGGGGTCCTGTTGGCGACACACGGGGGAACGATGCGTTACGTGCGACGATCTCTGGAACCGGTGCTCCTAGGAGCGGCGGGGGAATTTCCCGTGGTCGTGCTGACCGGACCGAGACAATCGGGGAAGACGACGCTCCTTCGCCGTCTGTTCAGCGAGTCTCATGGGTATGTCTCGTTGGACCTGCCCGACGTACGTGCCTCGGCCTCGGCCGATCCGCGCGGATTTCTCGCACTGCATCCACCGCCGGTGGTGTTCGACGAGGTTCAGGCTGTTCCTGAATTGTTTCCCTATCTCAAGGCCGCGGTCGATGAAAACCGGGAGAGGCCGGGGCAATTCATTCTCACGGGATCGCAGAACCTGCTGCTCGGCCAGGGGATTACCGAATCCCTGGCCGGCAGGGCGGCGGTGTTGCAATTGATGCCTTTCTCCAACCGGGAGCTCGCCGGACTCCCGGATGATCCGTTGCCCTGGCAGGAGGGGATGCGGAAGGAACACCCCCGCCAGACTCACCCCTATCTTTGGGACAAGCTGATCCGTGGATATTACCCGGAGATCGCCACCGACCCGGACCGTGACTCGCGGTTGTGGCATGCGAGCTATGTGCAAACGTATCTCGAGCGGGATGTCCGCAGCCTGCGGAACATCGGGGACCTGGGCCATTTTCAGCTTTTCCTCCGGGCGCTGGCGGCGCGAAACGCCCAGGTGCTCAACCTGTCGAACCTGTCACGGGACATCGGGATCACGGTCAACAGCGTGAAGGCATGGCTCTCCGTTCTCGAAGCCTCTTACCAGGTCTATATTCTCCGGCCCTTTTTCGTGAACGTCGGAAAGCGTCTCATCAAGACGCCGAAGGTGTATTTTACCGACCTCGGGACACTCTGCTACCTGCTGGGATTTCATGATCCCGAGCAGGCGATGGAAAGTCCTCTGGCCGGCTCCCTGTTCGAGACCGCGGTGGTCGACGAGGTGCTGAAAGCGCTCCTGCACCAGGGGATTGAGCCCAGGATGTATTACTGGAGAACCCTGGCCGGAGCGGAGGTCGATCTCGTGCTCGAGAAAGGGGATGAATTGCTCCCGATTGAAGTGAAGGCATCGACCACACCGAAACCGGAGACGGCCAGGCACCTGCGGGTCTTCAAACACGATTTTCCGGAAAGAGTCCTGCGGGGGTATGTGATTCACTCCGGGGAGGTGACCCTGCCGCTTGGGGACGGCTTCATCGCCCTGCCCTTCGCGCGGGTGTGACGGCCGGATCGGCCGGCAGCGGGGTACTGAGGAACTGTGGAACGCCGCGCAGTCGAGGGCGGTCCGCGGGGTCGGAAACAACAGCAGGCGGCGTGTGAGCGAGTTCGTTCGCGAGGTTCTCGAGAGCCCGGTCGGGGCGAACCTCGGCGAGGAGGTCTGCCATGACCTGCTCGCCGTGGGGGTGGAGCACAGCTACCCCAAGGGGACCCTCATCTTCCAGGAGGGGGACGAGGCGACGGGGATGTACCTCGTCGTCCGCGGCTGTGTGAAGCTCACCCGGTACACCGCCGGGGGACGCGAGGTGATCCTCCACCTCGCCGAGGCGGTCTTCCTGATCGCCGAGGCGGCGATCTTCCTCGGCACCTTCCCCGCCACCGCGGTGACCCAGGAGGAGACCACGGTACTCTTCATCCACCGCGACCACGTCTTCGCCCTGATGGAGCGACACCCGGCCTTCCTCCGGCGGGTGTTCGAGTCGATGGCGCGCTGGATGACCCGTCTCGTCGACAAGATCGACCAGCTCACCCTGAACGACGCCACCGCGCGGCTGGCGCGCTACCTGCTCGAGCAGCATCGCGAGAAGGGCGGGGCCGCGGGCGAGGACCCGCGGAAGCTGCGGCTGCCGATGAAAAAGGGCGAGCTGGCGGCGATGCTGAACATGAACCAGGCCACCCTCTCGAGAACCCTCCGCCGCCTGCAGGACGACAAGATCCTCGCCGTCAGCGGCCGGAATGTCACCCTGCTCAACCCCGAAGCACTGCGCCGCCTCTCCCTGCCTCCCCTGGGGTGAAAAAGGTTCACCCTTTCGACTTGTGAAGAAACCGTGGCCTTCTTTCCTTATTGTGTTCTGCAGCCGGATGAAGTCCGGGAGGCGATTTTACCCGCGGGAGCATGTGAAATCTCGCGCGAATTCGGAATCGGGATACCGGGAAAATCGAAAGGGAGGGGGTGTGCGATGAGACGCATTGCGATCGTTGCGGCGCTGCTGACGCTGGCCGCCGGGTGGGCGGGTCGTGCTTCCGCCGGGACGGTGGGGGGCAAGTGCATGACCTGCCACAAGGTGGTCACGCCCGGGCTGTACCGGCAGTGGAGCACCTCGGCGCACGCCGCCGGCGATGTGACCTGCTATGACTGCCACGGCGCGGAGACCGGCGAGGTGGACGCCTTCGAGCACGAAGGCGCGCTCATCGCCACGCTGGTGACGCCGAAGGACTGCGGCCAGTGCCACGAGAGCGAGGCGGATGAGTTCACCCACTCCTACCACGCGACGGCGGGGCGGATCCTCGAGTCGAATGACGCCTACCTCGCCCACGTGGTGGGTGGGAACCCGGCCGCCATCGCCGGCTGCGAGAGCTGCCACGGCACCAAGGTCGAGATCGACGAGGCCTCGGCGAACCGGATCGCGCGGAAGAGCTGGCCGAACTCGGGCATCGGACGGATCAACCCGGACGGCACCCTCGGCGCCTGCGTCGCCTGCCACACGCGTCACAGCTTCTCCCGTTCGCAGGCGCGCCAGCCGGAAACCTGCGGCAAGTGCCACCTCGGCCCGGACCACCCGCAGAAGGAGATCTACGAGGAGTCGAAGCACGGGATCGCCTATTACACCAACATCGACAAGATGAACCTCGATGCCGAAAGCTGGGTGGTCGGGCGGGACTACTATGCCGCCCCCACCTGCGCCACCTGCCACCTCTCGGCGACGCGGACCCAGCCGGTGACCCACGATGCCGGCAGGCGCATCTCCTGGACCCTCCGGCCGCCGGTGTCCAGGCACACGGAGAACTGGGCGGAGAAGCGTGACAACATGAAAGAGGTGTGCAGCGCCTGCCACGGGCCGACATGGGTCGACGGGCACTACTTCCAGCTCGACGGGGTGGTGAACCTGTACAACGAGAAGTTCGCCCGCCCGGCCGGGGAGATCATGGCGATCCTGAAGAAGAACAAGTCCCTGGGCGGCAGCCCGGCCGCGTTCGGAAACAAGGTGGAATGGACCTACTGGGAGCTGTGGCACCACGAGGGGCGCCGCGCGCGTCACGGCGCCGCGATGATGGGACCGGACTACACCTGGTGGCACGGCATCTACGAGGTGGGGCAGCACTTCTACTTCAAGTTCCTCCCCGAGGTGCGCGCCACGGGGGACATGGAAGCCATCGCCTACATCGACAGCCTGCTGGCGAACGACCCCCTGCACCAGTGGCTGTCACGGCCGACGGCGGAGCTGAAGGAGGAGATCCGCTCCGGCAAGATGCAGGAACTCTACAAGGACTTCTTCCAGCCGGTGTCCGGAGGTAAATGAGCCGCTCCCGATGAACGATTGAAGCGGGCCGGCCGCCTTTGCGGCCGGCCCTTTTCATGCATCTCGTGGGACGGCATTCCCGGGCGCCGTTTCAGTCGCCGCTGGTATCGCGTTCCGTCGCATCCGCCGGGAGTTCCTTCAGCTTCACCCGCAGGGTTTTCCGGTCGATGCCCAGGATCTGCGCCGCCCGTGTCTTGTTACCCCCCACGCTTTCGAGAACGTTGCGGACGTAATCTGCTTCCACTTCCGCCAGGGTGCGGCGCAGGTCGGTCCCGGCGCCGGCGGCGGAGAAGCGCATGAGCGACGGCAGGTCGGGCGCGTCGATACAGTCCCCGTCCGTCATCACGACCAGCCGCTGCACCACGTTCTCCAGCTCCCGCACGTTCCCGGGCCAGGCATAGTTACGGAAGATGTCCAGCACGCGGTCGGTGAATTGCGGGACCGGGCGGTTCAGCTCCTCCGCGTATTTCGCCGCGAAATGATTGGTCAGCAGGATGATGTCGGACTCCCGGTTTCGCAGCGGCGGAAGGTAGATGGGGAGAACGTTGATGCGGAAATACAGGTCCTCCCGAAACGTCCCCTTGCGGACCAGCTCCGCGAGGTCCTTGTTCGTGGCGACGATAATCCGCACGTCGATTTTCCGCGGACGGGAGGACCCCACCATGCAGACCTCTTTCTCCTGCAGGACCCGGAGCAGCTTGACCTGCATGGCCTGGCTGGTCTCTCCGATTTCGTCGAGGAAGAGGGTGCCGCCGTCCGCGGTCAGGAAGAACCCGGCGCGCGACTCCGTGGCCCCGGTGAACGCTCCCTTGACGTGACCGAAGAGTTCGCTTTCCAGCAGCCCCTGGGGGATGGCTCCGCAGTTGACGGGCACGAAGGGGGCGGATTTGCGCTCGCTCGCATAATGAATCGCCCGGGCGACGAGTTCTTTCCCCGTGCCGCTCTCGCCCGAGATGAGCACGATGGCGCGGGTGCGTGAAGCCCGCTCGATCTGTGTGTATATGCTCTCCATGGCCCGGGAATCACCCAGGAGCCCACGATGCGCGCCCGTCGTTCTCTTCCGCGAGCTGTCGGCGCGCCGCATCTCGAGCTTGTCGAAGGCCCGGTTCACCGACGACAGGAGTTCCTCGTCGGTGAACGGCTTCGTCAGGTAGTCCAGGGCGCCGTTCTTCATCGCCGTGACGGCTCCGTTCACGTTCGGGTAGCCCGTGATGACCATCACCTCGGTGTCCCGGAGGTTTTCCTGGATGTGCCGGACCAGGTCCAGACCGCTGACCCCGGGCATCTTCACGTCCGTGACCACGAGATCCACAGGTGTCGTCTCCAGCAGTTGCAGCGCGCCGGGAACGCTGAGGGCCGTATAGGTGGTGAAGCCCGCGGACTCCAGGTTCCGCCGGAGAAGTTCCAGTGTCATCTCGGAATCGTCCACGACCAGGACCGAGCGTCCCTTACCCCTGTTCGCCATCGCGACCGCCTTCTCCGGAGGTTTCCGCCATCGAGGGAAGATGTATCTCGAAACAGGTGCCTTCGCCGACCGCGCTGTTGATCTTGATCGATCCGCCGTGCGAGTTAACGATACCGTGTACGACGGACAGGCCGAGGCCCGTGCCGCGCCCGACGTCCTTGGTGGTGAAGAAAGGCATGAAGACACTCTTGAGGTTCTCCGGCGCGATACCCACTCCCGTGTCCTCGATGAACAGGATCACCGCGCCGTCGCGCGCTGTTGTGCCGACGGTCAACTTCCCCCCGTCGGGCATGGCCTGGATGCTGTTGACAACGAGGTTGACCAGGACCTGCTGAAGCTGGGCCGGGTCGCCGAGGACGACGGGCAGGTCGCGCTCCAGCCTGCGTTCCACGGTGATCCCCGCCTTCGTGCAGCGTGATTCGAGGAAGAGAAGCCCATCCTCGACGAGCTTGTTCAGGTTCACCTCCATCTTCCGGGACGGCGTCTGCCGCGAGAAGAACATCATCTTCCTGATGATCTCGCGGGCGTACAGGGAAGCCGAGATGATTTTTTCGATGTCCGAGCGCAGTGAGCCTGTCAGTCCGGGGGACTTGTTCGCCAGTTGAGCGAATCCGAGGATGTTTCCGAGGGGCTCGTTGAGTTCGTGGGCCACCCCTGCGGCGAGTTGCCCGATGGTCGCCAGCCGATCGGCGTGCCGGACCTGTTCCAGCAACCGCGCCTTCTCCTCCTCGGCGTGCTTGTGTTCGATAATGGAACTCAGCTCCCGCGCCACCCCTTGAATCAGGTGCCGTTCCTCCTCGAGAAAGGGGTTCTCCTCGAGGAGCAGCGTCTTGCCGGAATCGCTGTCCCGGTCGGTGTAGAACACATCGACCCGGCCGCGGCGAATGCCGTGGATGACGATGTCGGCGCCAAGACGGTACGGCCCGTCTTCGAACCCGCGCGAGCGGAATGTCTGCTCATCGAGGATGATGCGCGCCGAGGCGATTTCCGGGTGCTGCCAGGCAGGGGGAAGAAACTCGACGATCTCCGAGAGGGTATCGCCCAGGGAGAGGTTGGATTCGGAAGCGATTTGCGCGATGCGGTACATGCAGGTGAGTTCCTTGATGCGCTCATTCAGGGCCGCCTGTGCGCGGCGGTTCGCCATCGCCGCGCCGAGCGACTGGGCCAGGTTTTCATACGATTCGACCAGCTTCCGGGAGAAAAACCCCGGTTCGGTGCTGTCGAACCGGAGAACCCCCTCGTTCCGCCCGTCGATCTCGAAAGGTATGATCGCCACCGACCGGGAGAGACAGCGAAAGGCGTCCCCGCCGGTCTTCCTTTCGTCCCCGCGGTCCTCGCGCTCCGGTACATTGACCCACCGGCTGCCGCCGTTCGTCTGTTCCGCCTGGGCGGCGATCCTCCCGCCGTGATCCAGGAGGGGCAGGATCCGTTCCAATAGGGACCCGGCCGGTGGTCCTCCCTCGCTGTTTCGTTCCCTCCGGCCGTGGTCCGCCGCCACGCTCTTGAGACGATGGGCGGAACGAGGCTTCACCACGGCTTGCCAGCGATAGCACTGTTCGCCGTCTTCGAACCAGAGATCGAGAACGTCAGCCCTCGTTGAGCACAACAGCACGCGCGACGCTTCCCACAGGTACTCGGTGCGCGACCCGCTGTGGATGGCAAGGCGCAGGAGGGTCCGCGAAGCGGCGCCGAACTTGCCGTGGAGTTCTTCGCAGTCCACGAGGTTCTCTTGTTTTCCTCTCGCGGGGGTCACAGCACACCCTGGTCGATCATCGCATCAGCGACCCGTTTGAATCCGCCGATATTGGCGCCGGCGACGTAGTCTCCGGGGCAGCCGTATTGCTCCGCCGCTACTGTGCAGGTTTCGTGGATGTTCACCATGATGGTGCGCAGGGTCGCATCCACTCTCTCCGCCTCCCAGTGCCGGCCTTCCCGGTTCTGCGTCATCTCGAGCCCCGACACGGCCACCCCGCCGGCGTTGGATGCCTTCCCGGGGGCGAAAAGCAGGCCGGGGGCATCCTGGAACACCTCCATCGCCCTCTTCGTCGTCGGCATGTTAGCACCTTCGACCACACATGTACAACCGTTGCGGACCAGCAACAGGGCGTCTTTCTCGTCCAACTCGTTCTGAATGGCGCAGGGGACGGCCACGTCGCAGGGGACGTTCCAGGGTCGTTTCCCGGGATGGAACTCCACGCCGAACCGCTCGGCGTACTGCCGCACCTCGTCCCTTCCGCTGAACCGCATGGCGAGCATGAAGTCGACCTTCTCGCCCCGCACGCCGTCCGGGTCGTGGATGAATCCATCGGGTCCCGAGAGGGTGACCACCTTTCCGCCGAGATCGTTCACCTTCTTCACGACTCCCCAGGCGACGTTTCCGAAACCGGAGACGACCACCGTCTTGCCGTCGAGGGACTCGTTCCGGGTGCGCAGCATCTCCTCCGTGAAGTACACCACCCCGTACCCCGTGGCCTCCGGTCTCAGCACCGAGCCTCCCCAGCCCAGGCCCTTGCCGGTCAGGGATCCGCCGAAAGAGCGTGTAAGGCGCTTGTATTGGCCGTAAAGGTATCCGATCTCCCGGGCACCGACACCGATGTCACCGGCCGGAATGTCGGTGTCCGGACCGATGAAATGATAGAGTTCCGTCATGTAACACTGGCAGAATCGCATGATCTCGTTGTCGGTACGGCCACGCAGTTGAAAATCCGCGCCGCCCTTTCCGCTTCCCAGGGGAAGCCCGGTCAGCGCGTTCTTGAAGGTCTGCTCGAACGCCAGGAATTTCAATGACCCCAGGTTGACCGAAGGATGGAAGCGGGTCCCTCCCTTGTAGGGACCGAGGGCGCTGTTGAAGTGCACTCGATACCCGCGGTTGACGTTGATCCGGTTCAGGTCGTCCGTCCAGATGACCGGGAAGGTGACAACCTGCTCGGGTTCGGTGAGCCTCTCCAGGATTCGCTCCTGTTCGTATTGCGGGTTCCGGTCCAATATCAGGGAAACGGAATCGAACACCTCCTCGACGGCTTGCAGAAACGGTTTCTCCCAAGGGAGGCGCGCCCGCAGGTCGTTGAGGACCCGAACGGCATAGGGGTGGAGGTCGGTTTTCACGATACACCTCGTATCCTGGTGGAGAACCCTCGATGCGGCTTTCGCCGGAAACGGCCGGTAGAACCCTTCATGGCGGAATCGTCCCCCCGGCGTTATTCGTACTCCTCGCAGTACCATACGCCGCCGGGCGGTTTCGGGAAGGTGCAGTCCGCCAGGTGGGCGCAGTTGCTGCATATCCCCAGCGGTCCCTCGTTCGTGCCGGCCGGCTGCGGGTCGGCTTCGAGGGCCGGCGGGACGGGGTTCGCGGACTCGTTCCCCGCGGGACCGCTGTCGTCGAACTCTTCACAGTGCCAGATGGGGCCGTCGGCGCGGGCGAGATAGGAGCATGTACCGGCATGATTGCAGGTCATGCAGAGCCCCTTGAGTTTCCCTCGCGTGGTGTCCATTCTCCTTCCTCCTCGTTCGCGCGCCGGCGAGGCCGCCGCGCCCGTTCGTTGGCTGTCCTGTGCTGGTGATGTGCAACGTCCGTGCCACCCTGATAAGAGGGAGAGAACGAGGGGAACGATGACTGTAGCAGTGGCTTCAAGGCGCTGGGAATACGAACCTTGCAGCGGGTTGTGCCGGGGTTCCGGTGTGCGCTGAGTCTTGGTCCCGACCGGGGAGAATCCGGCCGCCGGGGAGAATCTCCCCGGCGGCGGGCAGGGGTCCGGTCTTCGGCGCCGTTTGGTCGCGGGCGGAGGGAGAGGGGCGGGCGGAGAAGCGGACCTGCGGCGGTTGCTTCCCGGGGAGGTGCAAGGGGGAGACCTCCTCACCCGCCCGCCGCGCGGCGAGCGCCGTGGCAGGCGCGCCCGGCTTACCCGCTGGGGTGCAACTCCTTGTAAACGGTGGAGATGAGACCCGGGACTGCCCGGCTTCGCTATGCTGCGCCGTGGCGAAAAGTCCCGGGCCACCCGTCGCTGGGGTGCAACTCCTTGTAAACGGTGGAGATGAGACCCGGGACTGCCCGGCTTCGCTATGCTGCGCCGTGGCGAAAAGTCCCGGGCCACCCGTCGGCGCCGTTTGGTCGCGGGCGGAGGGAGAGGGGCGGGCGGAGAAGCGGACCTGCGGCGGTTGCTTCCCGGGGAGGTGTAAAAGGGAGATCTCCTCAGCCGTCCGCCTCGCGGCGGTGGCGGCGGTAGGCGACCAGGACATCGAGGAAGAACTCCTTCGACAGCGGCACCTCGCTGCGGGTGCGGATGGAGCGCAGCATCCGCTCCTCCTCGGCGCTGAGCCCGAGCATCAGGCGGGTGGTATCATCGGAGAGCAACTCCTCGAGGCCCGGGTGCAGGTGCGGCTCCGCCAGCGGCTCGTAACGGGCGCCGGGGCCGCCGGTTTCGCGCTCCCGGGAGGGTTCAGCCGCTCCGTCCGGCGTCCCTTCCTGCCCGAGCCGCCAGAGGTCCGCCGGGTTGACCGCGAGCACCTCCGCGAGGCGGAACATGGTGTCCGCGCGCGGCTGCTCGTGACCGTTCTCGATCAGGCTGATGGTCGCCCGGTCGAGACCGGTGCGCGCGGCGAGCTGCTGCTGGGTGAGGCCGGCGCGGCGGCGGGCGTTTCGCACGCCCCGGCCGAAGGCGGCGGCGTCCGGCGGTGGCGGCATTCTGCTCTCCGGTTCTCCTGCTGTTGGAAACAAGCTACACACAGGGCGGCGCGGACGCAACCTTTCCCCGCCGCCTGATTGTCTCCCCTCAACAACCAACCCCTTGATTCCCCGGTTTTTCGGACGGCGGCGGAGTCGCAGGGAGCGATTTCCCTTGTTGGCTCTTGACAACACATCTTCGACACCCTATCTTCTCTTCGCGAGGAGCTGAACATATGTTCAGTTTCCTTGTGGGTGGCCGCCGGAGAAGCGGATTCTTTGTCACAATCATTTCGACCCCACGTTTTCGCTTTCCCGGACCGTGTGGGGGATGCCCCCGCTATGCCCCCCCGCGCACCGCCTGCCCCGCGGGCCCCCCATGCCGGGGAGCTTCGTCCGCGCGGCGCCTTTGACAAACGCCCTCCACGCGCGACGCCACGCGCAGAACCGCCCTTCATGCCGCCCCGCTCCGGCGTCCTGCCTGGTGTGTCCCGCGGGCCCGCCGCCCCTTGAGCGCCGCGCGTTTCCCGCCTTTCCGCCCGTGGCCGCCCGGTGGTGTCATGCGGTATCAGGCACCACTGGGCGCCTGGAGGACACACCCGCCTCCGGGGGCGGGCGCCCGCCCGTCCCCGGAGGGCTCACGCTGGTGATGGCAGGGGTGCGGTGAGTCGCCGCCCCGCGCGGCCGGCCGGACTGAGGACCGGGCCGGGGCGCGGGGGTGCCATCCGCCGCGACCTGTCTGTTCCATTTATCCAACACGAGGGAGTGACATGGACCTGACACCGAAGTTGATCGCCGCCGCGGACATGTGCGAGGCGGGCGAGGAGGTGAACCTCGATGAACTCGCCTTTCTCCTGCGCTATGCCGCCGACGAACTGAAGAACCGTCCCGAGGCCGTCCGCGAGCGCGACAGCCTGCTCGAGCGTCTGCGCGCGAGGGTGTTGGCCCGGTGCGAACTGCTGCACCGCGGCGAGGAGGAGATGAACCGCGCCCGGGAGGGATCGCTCGCCGAGCTGGAGGCGCTGGATGACGCGCTGGACACCGAGCTGCGCGAGGCCTGGGGCCGGCGCGAGGATGTTCCGCCCGAGCCGCAGGGTGCGGCCGGACTCCTGCCGGTGTATCGCTACCGCAGCGGGCGATAGCGCGGATTGTTGCAGAATCACAACAGAACAGGAGGAGCAGGATGAGTATGCCCTACATCCCGGACAACGAGGGAGTTGGCGGCGGACCGTTCCTGACGATGACCATTCTGGACGTCGCCGACCAGAGCTTCGGCCAGGATGACCTCGAAGCGGGAAAGACCGCCTGCGTGGTCACCGGGAACAACGAGGTCGGCAAGGGTTCGGCCGGAAAACGTCTGTTCGGCAAGGTGGTCTGGGTGTCCACGGAGACGCTGGAGGGAAGCACGGTTCCGGCGACCTGCGCAGTGCAGGCGCGGGGCGTGGCGCGCTTCACCACCAGCAGCCCGACGCCCCAGGTGAACCAGATGGTGGAGGTGGCCGGGGACGGCACGGTGCGCCAGGCTTCCGCCTCGGCGGACCTGCCCGCCGGCGGCCCGCCGGTGAAGGGGCAGGTGATCGCCGTGGACACGGCGAACAACACCTGCGACGTCTGGCTCGGTTGAGCACCCGGCCTCTCGACCGGGTGCGCCGCCGGCCTTGAGGAGGAGCGCGGGCTTTCGGACGGGCGACTCCCCTGCGGGTTGTCATGGTGTCCGGCATCCGTTCCGCCCGCGACGCCCCACCCGGCGTGTGCCGGCCGGGGGTGAACCCTGCCGGAACCCGGGACCGGCGTGACGGCGCAGCCTTTCGCTCCCGGTCCCCCGCGACAAGATGGTGAACATGGAATCCCGGCGCGGCCGGCCACCGGCCGGCCCCCCGGGCCGATTGGAAGGAGTACGACATGGCCCTTGACTTTTCCCGCGCCCAGGCGCTGAAGCCGACGATCATCGAACAGTCGCGCGGCGGCAGCCTGGCGCTCTACCACGAGGCGCAGGAGCGCGGCCTCACCCTGAGCGAGCTGCTCGAGACCCTCGATCCCAGCCCTCGAGACGCCGAGGGGCGCATCGCCTGCGAACTGGACGCCTTCGAGCGTCAGCTCGCGGTGCACGAGGTGATCGCCTCCGGGCGCGAGGCGATCACGGTGGAGCAGTTCTTTGTCGGCGGCGCCCTCATTCTCCTGCCGGAGTACATCCTGCGGGAGATCCGTCACGGCTACACGATGGTGCAGGACCCCGGCGAGCTGGTCGCGGTGAGCGTGCCCGAGCAGGGTCCGACCGTGCGCCCGATCTACGTGCGCACGGAGGCGGCGAAGAAGAGCGCCGGACGCCGCGCCTCCGGGGGGGCTGCCTACCCCCGCGTCCAGCTTCTCTACCGGGACAAGGAGGCGGCGATCATCGACCGCGGCCGCCAGTTCGACTTCTCCTACCGCATCGTGAAGAACCAGAAGCTGGCGGAGTTCCGGGTGTTCCTGTGGTGGATCGGCGCCCAGCTCGCCTACGATGAGATCGACTCCATCTACAAGGTGGTGAAGGAGGGGGACGGCACCAGCCCGGCCGCGGAGGATGTCTTCAACGGCACCGCCGGCAGCTTCACCTACACGGACCTGGTGCACCTCGCCTCGAGCTTCGATGTGCCCGCGAAGATGAGCCACCTGCTCGCCTCCCGCGCGGACATCGAGACCATCCTCAACATGAGCCAGTTCCAGGATCCGCACACCTTCACCGCCGCCGAGCTGTTCCAGCGCAGCGGTTCCTACGCCGGGTTCCTCCCGGTGAACGCGAAGCTGGTGGCGGTGCCCGCCGCCGTGGCGGGCAAGATGATGGCTCTCGACAGCCGCTTCGCCGTGCGTGAATCGGTGAGCCAGCCGCTGATGATCGAGGCGGACAAGGTGATCGAGCGCAAGCTCGAGACCGCGGTCGTCTCGAAGGAGGCGGTGTACACGGTGATGGTGGATGACGCCCGCAAGTTGAGCGACGCCACCGCCTGACCGCATGCGGCCCGTCCCGGTCCCGCCCAGGCGTGGCCGGGACGCGGCCGTCCGCCCCATCCAGGAAGGAGAACCGATGTCCCTGAACCTCACCGCCGCGACCCTCGAGGCCCGACTCAGCCCCACGCTGCTCTGCTTCTCGCGCACGGTCACCACGGGGACGGTGGCGCTGCTCGGTCCCGGGGGCGCGGAGGGGGACGGCTTCCCGGTGGACAACCTCGCCGTGGCGACGCAACTGGCGGTGTACGACGGCGAAACGCTGCGCACCGGGCGGCACACCCTGTCCCTCGGCGACACCGACCGGGTCAGCCTTCTCGCCACCTACATCGATCCCACCTACACCGTCTCCCTCGTGGTCAACGGTTTCCTGACCCCGCTGCAGGTGAGCGGGTGCCGGGCGAACAGCCTCCTCCAGGCGACCCTGACCCTGTACATCGGAAAGGAGTGATGATGGCCTGGACCGATGTCGACACCATCAAGCTGCACCTGCAGGAGCTGACCGCCGAGGGGCGGGTGGTGCACGCCTTCGAGGCGATTTACCTCGAAGAACGCGGGAAGATTCAGCTCCCCCACCAGCTCATCCTGAAGACCAGCCTGCGGGTCTCCGCGCTGCTCGATGTCCTGCCCACCGGGCCGCTCACCCTCACCCTCACCGGGACCTCCTGGTATCCCTCCGGGGTGGAGAACCTCTACCCGCGCTCGTTCGTCGTCGCGGAGGACCCCTACCCGTTGCAACGGTACCGGGAGAGCGTGGACTACGTCGTTCGCGACGAGGACGGCTCGGTGCGGCGCCTCGAGGGAGGCTCGATTCCCTCCGGCGGCACGGTGTACGCCTGGGGCCTGCCGATGCACCTCTACGAGATGGAAGTGGATTACCTGGTGGATGCGGACGCCGGCCTGCTCATGATCCTCCCGGAGGGGAGCATTCCGCCGCGGACACGGCTGATCATCGCCTACGAGACCACGGCTTCCGGGATCACCGACACCGTGATCCAGCAGGCGATCGACGAGGTCGAGGCCAAGATCACCGGCCGTCTCAGCGACGAATACGGCCCGGAGAGCAGCGACGTGGAGTTGGGGATCGGCGCCACCGAGTGGACCCTGGCGACGATCGCCGACGACATCGCGTTGCGCTCCCTGTTGGCTTCCGGCGATGCTTCCGCCGATGACCGCGCCCGCCGCCTGATGGAACTCGCCCGGCGGTACGAGGAGCGCGCGATGGCGACCCTCTCGCCGTTCCTCCGCGCTCCCGTGCCCCATCCCGCGACCCGCGGCGCGAACCCCTCGCCGCCCCCGGTCTGGTAGCCGCACCGCGGGGCGCCCGCCGGATGTACGACCACCCCAGCTCGTGAGATACGATGAACCAACCATCGCTTCCCCCGCTGAGCGAGTTTCTCGCCCTCTGCCACAGTTTCGATCCGGGGGAGGACCAGCCGCGCCCTCTTCCCGCCGGGTGGTCCTTCGTGCGGGCCCTGGTGGAGGCGCTGGAGCGGCACGACCGTCTCCTCGTCGTCAAGAGCCGCCAGATGCTCGTGACCTGGGTGGGCTGCGCCTGCCTGCTGCACCGCGCGCTCTCCTCCGGGCCGGGGGTGCACCTCGTGCTGTCGAAGGAGGAGCGCTCGGCGAAGGAATTGATCGAGAGGATCCGCTTCCTCTACGACCACCTCCCCGAGGGGTTGAGAGGCGAGCCGGTGAAGCTGCTCAGCGGCACGGTCTCCTTCCCCGAACGGGGCGCGCGGATTCTCAGCCTGCCCGCCGCGCCGCACGCGGTGCGCGGACTCTCGCCGCGGACGGTGTTCTGGGACGAGATGGCCTTCACGCCGCACGACGAGGAGATCTGGGCGGCGGTGAAACCGGCGGTGGATGCCGGCGGGCGTTTCCTCGGCGTCTCCACGCCCAACGGCCCGGCGGGGGTGTTCTCCCGGCTGGTGCACGGGGGCGAGGGACGCTTCACGGTGCACCGCATCCACTACCGCCAGCACCCGGCCCGCGACGCAGTGTGGGAACGCTCCGCGCGCTCGGGCCTCTCCGCCGCGCGCTGGCGCCGGGAGCAGGAACTCAGCTTCGAGGGGGCCGAGGGACGGGTGTACGACCAGTTCGAGCCGGGGCTTCACCTGCTGGATGCGCCCTATCTCCCCCGCCTCGAGCCCGGCACGGTCCTCTACCGGGGAATCGACTTCGGGTACCTGCACCCGGCGGTGGTCTGGGCCGAGGAGCACCCGGACGGCGGGCTGATCGTCTTCGACTGTCTCGTCGGAGACCGTCTCCCCCTCGGCGACCTGGTCGGGGAGATCCGCCGGGTGGATGCACGGTACGGCCTGGGCGAAGCGGACTTCGCCTGGACGGCGGTGGACCCGGCGGGCGAGGCGAACATGGACATCGGCATCTCGCCGGTGGAGGGGCTGGAGGCCGCGGGGATCAAGGTGGTCGCACGCCGCTCCTCCATCTCCGCCGGGGTCGAGGCGGTGCGGGCGCTGCTGCTCGACGCCGCCGGGCGGGTGCGGCTGCGGGTGGACCGCCGCTGCCGGGCGCTGATCGAGGGGTTCCACGCCTACGCCTGGGCGGAGGACGGCGAGACCCCGAAGAAGGACGGCGTGCACGACCACCCGATGGACGCCCTGCGCTACCTCGTCGTCAACCTCCCGCGCCATACCGCCCCCCCGGCGCTGCCCCTCCCGAAGGTGGGCGGAATGCCCACGAGGTAGCCCCTGCGACGGGTGGCCCGGGAACTTCAGTCCCGGGTCTCATCTCCCCCGTCATCTCCCCAGCAGCAGGGGGTCGCCCGGTAGCGCCTGCCGCGCCGTAGCCGACGACGGGTGGCCCGGGAACTTCAGTCCCGGGTCTCATATCCGGGAACCGGTTCCACCCCGGCGGGCGCGGACGGGTGGCCCGGGAACTTCAGTCCCGGGTCTCATATCCGGGAACCGATTCCAC
>CAYOKT010000022.1:0-37233 GCA_964404605.1 uncultured bacterium | reverse complement strand
CGACTCCGTAAGGTTCAGTGGGAATACGCCTCGTACAGCTCCCTGCCGAGCGCGGCGATCTCCCGCCAGCGGACCTCCAGCTCCTTCCCCGACCACCCGAGAAGCCGGAGAACGGGCTGCGCCTCCCCGCCGCGAAGGGTGACCTCGCCGCGCCGGTGGGCGCTGGAGAGCAGCAGCGCCAGCTCCCAGCGCCGCAGCTCCCCGTAGGCCGCCCGGGCGCGCATCCAGCGCTCGTCGCCCGTGCTCCCGGCCAGCGACTCCAGGCGTTCCCCCAGGGGCAGCCGCCACCAGGGGCCCGGCGGCAGGGAGAGGTTCCACCCGGCGAAGGCGGCGGCGAACTCGTAATCCATCATCCCGCCGCGCCCTTTCTTGATCCGAAGCACGCCCGCCCGCGGGCGCGAGAGCTGCTCCGCCTTGCGGCGCGCCTTGCGGACAGCGCCCCATTCGGACGGACCCGGCGGCAGGGCGGCGAAGGCCGTCATCGCGCCCTCCGCCCGGCGGCCCACCTCCGGGTCGCCGCCGATGAAGCGCGCCCGGGCGAAGGCGATCTTCTCCCAGGGGCTCGCCCGCCCGGCGAGGTACTCCTCCATCCGCGAGAGGGTGACCACCAGGGGGGCCGACTCGCCCTCCGGCCGCAGGCGCGGGTCGAGGGTCAGCCGCCCGCCGAGGGCGGCGCGCTCCAGCCAGTCGTACCCGCGCCGCTGCACCTCCTCGAGCGCCGCGGCGGAGCGGGTGTCCCCGCAAACGAGGACCACATCGAGGTCGGCGTCCGGGGCGAGTTCTCCCCCGCCCCACTTGCCGAGGGCGAGCAGCGCCGCCTGCGTCTCCCCGGCGAAACCACGCTCCAACAGCCGCAGCAGCACCCTATCGACCTCGCGGCTCCACGACGCTGTCAGGTCCCCGGCGGTCATCCCGCCCCGGAGGAAGCGGACCCCGAGGAAGAACAGGAAATCGCCGAGATGGGCGGACAGGGCCTTTTCGGCCTCCGGTTCAGGAACCTCCAGCGGCCACTCCTCCCAGCCGAGGCGCTCCCAGAGGTAGGGGCGGGCGACCGCCTCCATGACCAGCCGGGGGGCGAGGACGATAAGCCGCGTGGCTTCGCGGCGGAGCGCGGGCGACTGCCCGACCGCCGCCTTCCAGGCCGCCGCGCCTCCATACCCGTTCACCACCGATTCGAAGCGCAACAGGGCCTCATCGACCTCCGGGGCCTCGCGCAGCAGTTCGCTGTCCAGCAACTCCCCCGCGGTCCCCCAGCGGCCGCCGAGCCGCCGCAACACGGACAGACCCCGTGCGCCGGCGCCGAACGACTCCTCCACCTCCCCCGGCTCCGCCTGCGGGTCGAACACGGCCCCCGCGACCCCGGGGCCGGCGACCTCCAGCAGACGCCGCCGGACGACCGTTTCCGCCTCCCGGAGGAGCGAGGTGAAACGCCGCTCGAACTCCTCCGCGGTGGCCCCGAGGGCGAAGGCGAGGCGGCCATGGGCGGGGGTGCCGGGTTCGGGAACGATAAAACAGGCGCGGTCCTCCTCCGCCTGCAGGGCGTTTTCGACACGCCGCCAGAGGGTATAGGCATCGCGCAGCACCCCGATTTCGCCGGCGGACAGCAGCCCCCGCTCCTCCAGGCGGTCGAGCAGGTCGAGGATCGTCCCCCGCCGCAGGCCCGGGTCGCTTCGCCCCTCGGCGAGCTGCTGCGCGGCGACGAGGAACTCGACCGCGCGGATCCCGCCGGGCGACCGTTTCACATCCCGCGGACGCGCCGCCCGGTGCACCCCGGCGAGGCTGCGGGCGACCTCGGCGAAGCGGTCGGCCGGGTTGCCCCCGGGGGGGAAGAGAAAGGCACCCAGCATCTCCTCCACCCAGGGGGGCACCGGGCCGGCCACCGGCCGGGCGCGGAGCCAGGCGATACGCTCCCAGGGCGCCGCCCGCTGGAAGAGATAGCGCTCCAGCGAGCGGTAGCCGGGCGCCAGCGCCCCGGCCTCACCTTCCGGCCGCAGCCGCAGGTCCACGCGGTAGATCTCCGGCTCACGCGGCGGGAGCAGCGCCGCCAGCCAGCGGCGGACGAAACCATCCGCCTCCTCGCCGCCGGCCTCCCCGGTGGAGAAGAACACCGGGTCGATGTCGCTGGAGGCGTTCAACTCCCCCCCGCCCCATTTCCCCAGCGCCCACAGGGCCACCGGCGGAGCCGGTCCGCCGGCCCGGGCGAAAGCGGCGCGGGCGATTTCGTCTGCGAGGCGGGTGAGCGCGGAAAGGGTCTCCGGCAGGGAAGCCAGGCCGAGCCGCTCGCGGAGGAGGATCTTGCTCCACACCAGCCGCTTGAAGAGGGCGAGGGAGCGCCGGGGGTCGGGGGCCGGGGTGAACGGGTCCGGCCCGCGCACCTCGACGAGCAGGGGCGGCAGCAGGTGCGGGGAGCGGACCACCTCGTCCACGGGCGCATCCCCCAGCGCCAGCAGGGCGAGGAGGGCTTCGCGCTCCGGCCCCCCGGGCTCCTCCCACAGCCGGTCGGCGGAGGGGTGCGACCGGCGGAGCCGCTCCCAGCGCAGACGCAGGGTGTCGGGGTCCGGGTGGGTGGCGAGCGCCTCCCGGACCCGGAGCTGGATGAGTTCTTCCCGGCCGGTCATCTCGCGCGCAAGGTAGCCCGCGGCGGCCTCGCCGGGCAACGAACCTCCCGCGAGTCGGCAGGTCGCTCCCGCGCAGGGAAGAAGCAGCGGGAAGAGCGGAGGGATTGCTTGGGGGCGCGCGAACGGCCCACCTTCCCCCCGGTGGTCCGGTTCACCTGAACCGGTTCACCTGTGACCGCCGTGCCCGCACCGGGAGGACAGATGAGACCGACCATCCGGCGTTCCCGCCCGCACCGTTTCCTCCTCGCCGCTCTCCTGCTGCCGGCTCTCGCCGGGTGGAACCCCCGTCCGGCGCGCGCCACCCCCTACGTCCCGCCCGAGGTGCTGCGGCGAGAGGCGCTGCGCGCCCCCGAAACCTCGCCGGGGCCGACCCGCCCCGCGCCCAACGAGGTCCTCGAGGAGAGGGTCTACCCCCTCGACTACATGCAGGTGCTCGAGTGGCTGACCGGGATGCAGGTGGCCGACCCGGGGGTCAACTTCGGCGGGATGCGCGAGGGTGAGCAGGACTGGACGGTGATCCAGACCGACAACACCCAGGAGGCGCTGCGCGACTGGGCGCGGTACGGCGCCCTCAGCGGCGACACCAGCCGCTACCGGCCGTACATCGACGCCGCCTGGACGTACATCCTGAGCCACCCCGCCTACCTCGAGGAGGGCGGCGGCAACCCGAACTACTACCGGGTGCACAACTGCGGCTGGGGCCTGGTCGCGGTGATGGAGTACACGAAAACCTACGGGGACAGCAGCTACGTCCCCTATGGCGACTCCTGCGCCTCCTACATCGACACCTGGCGGCTGAGCTGGTCGGGTGTCGGGGTGGAGCTGAACCCCCTCTCCGCGGGTTTCGGGGCGGGGGCGCTCTCCCTCTACGCCGAGTGGCGCGACCGCCCGGACTGGGACCTGGCGGCGCGGGAAATCGCCGGGGATGTCCGCGCCTGGATCGAGGACGACCCCGACCGGCTGAACAGCAACGAGACCTGGGCGATGTGCGGCGGCACCGCGATGTGGGGTGTGGTCACCGCGCTCTTCCGGGACCGGCCCGACAGCGCCGCGGCGTGGATCCCCCAGTATTCATCCTACATGGACACCTACGCCGGTCCGCCCACCGGCCCGCGCCTGTGGAACAACTCGATGACCGTGTGGTACGGGCACGCCTGGCACGCCATCCACCGCGTTCTCGGCGACGATGAGAGCTACCAGAACGCCCTGTGGGTGGTGGACCACCTCCTCGCGCAGGACGAGCCGGACGATGACGGCGGCATCCCGGCCACCGAGAACCTGTATGAGAACGACCAGTCCTGGACCAGCGCCTACCTCGTGTGGTACGGTCTCGAACCCCTCTTCGCGGACGACCCGGACCGCCGGGACGCCGCGCTCCTCGCCGCCGCGCCGGATACATCCTGGCCCATCGCCGCCGGCGACTCGGTCACCTTCCGGCTCACCGTGGCCAACAACGGCTTCGGCCCCCTGCCGGGGGTGCAGCTCCTCGCGCAGGCGGGAGCGTTCAGCGCTTCCGCGACGGTGGATCTCCCCTTCGCGGGGTCGGCGGAGGTGGCGCTCGCGCCCGCGTGGGTTCCCGCCGCCACCGGGGCGGCGCCGGTGCTGTTCACCGTGCAGGCGGACGGCGACACCAGCGCCGGGAACGACTCCCTGGCGGCGACCTACACCGTGCTGCCCCGGGTGTTCGTCGAGGGACATGTCCGCCGGGGCGCCGACGGCGCGGGAATCCCCGCCGCGGTGCGGGCGTTCAACCTGGACGCGGACCCGGCCGTGCCCTTCGCGGAGACCCGGACCGAGGGGGACGAGGGCGCGTACAGCCTGCCCGTCGTGCCCGGCCTCTACCGGGTGATGGTGCTGCCCGAGGCCATCGGCTTCACACCCCGCTCCCTCGATTCGCTCGCCGTCGGGGACACGGGGCTTGGCGGGGTGGACTTCACCCTCTTCCCCGCCCCGGTGCTGTATGTCAGCGAGGACCCCACCGGGGTGATCGACCCCTACTTCCTCGGCGTGCTGGACACCCTCGGGGTGGATGCCTTCCCCTGGCGGCTGCCGGAGGAGGGCTGGGACGACGCGGTGCTGGACGCCCCGCGGACGGTGATCTGGGCGACGGGGAACGGGGGTGACGAGATCACCCTCCCCGGCCGGGCGGCGGAGATCGAAACCTTCCTCGACGGCGGCGGGTCGGTGCTGCTCACCGGGCAGCACCTGATGGACGTCCTCGACGGGCAGCCGCTGCTGGACCGTTTCGCCGCCCAGGCGGGCCGCCTGGCCCTGATGCAGCGGATCCTCGCCGGCACCGGCGAATCCTTCGTCGACGCCGATGAGTTCCTCGTTCTCCTCGGCGCGGACGGCGCGGGCAACCAGAGCGAGCCGGACGAGGTCATCCCCGCCGAAGGGGGGGTCGCGGTGCTCGAGTACGCCAGCTTCGACGCCCCCGCGGCGGTGGCGCACGCGGACTCGGCCACCGGGGCGCGCACTCTCCTCTGCGGCTTCGGCGTGGAGGCGGTCGGTCAGCCGACCGCGGCGGTGCTTTCGCGGGCGGAGTTCCTCGACCGCGCCCTGCGCTGGCTGGAGGGCGAAACCGGGGCGCCCGACGTTCCTGTCGCCGCCGCGCTGCCCGGCGAGCTGCGGCTGGAGGCATGGCCCAACCCGTTCAACCCACGCGTTACGGTTCGCGTGTCCCTGCCGCGCGCCGCGGAGGTCCGGCTGTCGCTGTACGACATCCTCGGCCGCCGCGTCGCCCGCTGGCCGGAGCGGCGGCTCGCACCCGGCGCATACGGCTTCACCTGGGGGGGTCATGCCTCCAGCGGGGTGTACCTGCTCGTCCTGGAGACCCCGGGCGCCCGCCGGGCGGTCCGGCTGGTGCGGCTGAAGTGATCCCGCGCCGCGACTCCCGCCGAGCCTGCATACTCGGAAGGTGTGACGTTCGGTTTTGCGGGTGGCTGGAGGATGCTTACCTTAGCGCCCTGTGCGGGACACGGAGCGCATCCGACGGAGGAAACCAATGAAGATGAAGACGGAGCTTCACGGCAGCGTGCTGGTCATCGAGTTGAGGGGAAAAATCATGGGAGGTCCCGACGCGAGCACGTTTCGCGACGGGCTGAAGAAGCATCTCGATGACGGGGTGAAAAAGGTGGTGGTGGACCTCGGCAGGGTCGACTGGATGAACTCCTCCGGTCTCGGCATCCTGATCGGAGGGTTGACCAGCGTGAGCAACGCCGGGGGGGTGATGAAGCTGGCGCGGGTGACGGACAAGATCAAGTCCCTCCTGATGATCACCAAGCTGGTCCAGGTGTTCGACACGTACGACAGCGTGGAAGCCGCGATCGCTTCGTACAGCGAATAACCCCGTTGGAATCACCCGTTTTCCGTAAACCGTCAGGCCTGCCGCCGGACAGGATGCACCCGTGAGCACCACTCCGTCCCAGCCGTTGCCGGAAGCGCTCGATGAGATCCGGCGGCTGCGCGAAGACCTCGCCGGCCGTGAGATCGGCGAGCCGCAGTGCCGCGAGCTGCTCGACGCCCTGCGGCGGGTGGAGGCGTCCCTGGGCGCCCTGCTCAAGCGGCGGGACGCGGCCTCGGGACACGAACTGCTCGCCACCGTCGCGGTCAAGCTCGCGCACGCGGTGGACATGCAGGAGGTGCTCGAGGCGATCCTCGAGGATCTCAAGCGCGTGGTGCCCTACGCGGCGGGGGGCATTTTCCTGCTGTCGGACGGCGGGAAGAATCTCCAGGCGCAAACGATGCGCGGCTATCCCCTCGAGGGGCTGGAGCATATCCGGCAGAAGGTCGACGAGGGGATTATCGGCTGGGTGATCGCCAACGGTCGGCCGGCGGTGGTCGATGACGTGCTCCTCGACGACCGTTACGTGATGATCCGCCCTGAGACCCGCAGCGAGGTCGCGGTGCCGATCCTCGCCGGCGGGGAGGTCATCGGAGCGATCAACCTCGAGGCGGACGGGGTGGGGGTCTATGGCGGCGAGGACCTGCCCCTGCTCGAGGATCTCGCCGCCCAGGCGGCGCTGGCCATCGAGCGCGCGAGGACGCACCAGCAGCTCGTCACCGCGCGCCAGATCGAACGGGAATTGCAGATCGCGCGGCGGATCCAGGTCTACCTGCTGCCCCGCCGCGAGCCCGAGATTCCCGGGTATGACGCCTCAGGGTTGAACGTCCCCTCGCTCGAGGTAGGGGGGGACTATTATGATTTCATCCGGATCACGCGGGACGACCTTGGCATCGTGATCGCGGACGTCGCCGGCAAGGGGGTGCCCGCCGGACTGATCATGTCCGGGCTGCGCGGCGCGTTGCGCACGCGGGTCGAGACGACCTTTTCGATCCGCAGCGTCATCGAGGGGGTGAACCGCTTCCTGCACCAGTCGACTCGCGCGGAGCGGTTCGTCACTGCATTTTACGGGGTGCTCAACCTTCCCTCGGGACGGTTGACGTATGTTAACGCGGGACACAACCCGCCCCTGCTGCTGCACGCCGACGGCCGAGCGGTGTGCCTGCGGGCGGGCGGGCCGCTGCTCGGCGTGCTGCCGGAGGCGGAATATGAACAGGCGATCGCAGACCTCGAACCCGGCGCCCTCCTCTGCCTGTTCACCGACGGCATCGTGGAAGCCGGCGGCGGGGAGGGCGAGGAGTTCGGGGAGCAGCGCCTGGAGGAGCTGATTCGCGCCCATGCGGGGGAATCCGCCGCTGACATTGCACGGGTGATCGATCGTGAAGCCACCCTGTGGTCGCAAGGACGTGGAGAGCCGGACGACCGTACCGTGATCGTGGTGAAACGCACATGAAACCAAACCGGCTGACCATCCCTTCCGATCCCAAGCGGCTGGTGCAAGTGGACAAGTTCGCGGAGAAGATCACCCGGCGACTCAAGTTTTCCGACGATCAGCGGGATGATATCGCGATCTCTCTCTCCGAGGCGGTCAACAACGCCATCATCCACGGCAACCGCGCGGACCCCGAAAAGACCGTGACCATCGAGATCCTCCCCATCGAGGAGGGGCTGCGGATCATCGTCACCGACCAGGGAGAGGGGTTCAACATGCAGCAGGTGCCGGACCCTACCAGCCCGGAGCATCTGCTGGCGGAGAGCGGCCGCGGACTGCTCATCATCCACCACCTGATGGACCGGGTCGAGGTGAAGGTGACGAAGAAGGGCACCCGGGTGGAGATGGAAAAGCATTACTAGAGGCTTTCCACCGGAGGCTCCCCGACGGATTTTTCCGCAGGCGGCGCACATCAACCCGCCTCCCATCCCCGCGGCGGGACGGACACGTCTCTTGACTTTTCACCTCCCGCGCGCCATTTTTTGACAAATACTCCTGAAGATCGGGGCCGTGTGCAAAACGGTCCCGATCTTTTTTCGCGACTGTGGAAAACCGGACCACGGGGAAAAGCCGCCTGGGAGCGGCAGGCACCGGCCGTGAAGCCTCGCCGGGGTCCCCTTCGCAGAAGGGGAACCGGGAGTTCAGCCGTCTCACCGTGTAGAGTGCGGAGTCAAAGATGATGGATCGCATCGCCGCCGTGCGCAACAAGCTGGAAGAAGAGATCGCCAAGGTCCGGCACGAGATCGAGGTCGAGTTGCCGAAGCGGATCGACGAGGCCCGCTCCAAGGGCGACCTTTCGGAGAACGCCGAGTATCACACCGCGAAGGAGGAGCAGCGGTACCAGTCCCTGCGCCTTCTCCAGCTCCAGCACCGCCACGCCCGTCTCTCCGGCATCGATGTCAACAACGTGGACCCGGAGACCGTCGGGCTCTACTCCGTCGTGGACCTCGAAGAGGTGGAGAACGGCAAGCGTTACAGCTACGAGCTGGTGCTGCCGGAGGAGATGGACGTCGGGAAGGGGATGATCTCGATCCTCTCCCCGATCGGGCAGCAGCTGCGCGGAAAGAGGGCGGGCGAAACGACCACGATGACCACCCCGGCGCGCACCTTCGATGTGAAGATCATCGCCTTCACCAACATTCTCGGCGACCGTTTCGAGACCTAGTGGATCGATTCGGCTGAATCGGTCCACTGGGGGCCGTCCGGACCGCGGGGCGGGGCGAGGAGACCGCGTCTGCATCCCCGGTCGAATCATTTTCGGGCTTGCCCCCCCACTCCCCCTTGTGTACCTTTGCGCCCCGTACGCACCGGAGGCGAAAAACGAGGATGGCGCGCCTCGCTGATCTCAACAGATCCCCCATCAAGACCATCAGGCGGCTCGGCCGCGAAGCCGTCCGGGATTTCTCGTCCCGCGAATACAGCTTCAACCTGCTGATCGCGATCATTGTCGGGGTGGTCGGCGGGTACGGAGCGGTCATCTTCCGCCTCGCCATCTCCATGGTGCAGAAAGGGGCCTTCGGCTCCTTCGACCCCAGCTTCCGCGACCTCCTGTCTCTTCCCTGGTATGTGAGATTCGGTCTCCCGGTGGTCGGCGGCCTGATCGTCGGACCGATCGTCAGCAAGTTCGCCTCCGAGGCGAAGGGGCACGGCGTGCCGGAGGTGATGGAATCGGTCGCGACGAAGGGGGGGATCATCCGCCCCCGTGTCGCCGTGGCGAAGGTCGTCGCCAGCGCGGTGACCATCGGCAGCGGGGGCTCCGCCGGGTCGGAGGGGCCGATCGTGCAGATCGGCAGTTCCGTCGCCTCGATGGTCGGCCAGTTCATGAAGGTCAGCGCCCGGCGGATGAAGACCTTCGTCGCCTGCGGCGCCGCCGCCGGGATCGCGGCGACCTTCAACGCCCCCGTGGCGGGCATGCTGTTCGCCGTGGAGATCATCCTCGGCGATTTCGGCGTGGCCCAGCTCTCGCCGATCATCGTCTCCTCGGTGATGGCCACCGCCATCAGCCGCCGCTACCTGGGCGCGACGCCCGCCTTCGAGGTGCCGGCCTACCAGATCACCGGGCTCAGCGAACTGGTGTTCTACCTCATCCTCGGCGTCGCCGCCGCGTTCGTCGCGGTCGCGTTCACCAAGACCCTCGACACCTCCGAGACCTTCTTCGACAAGCTGCGCATTCCGGACTGGCTGAAGCCCGCCATCGGCGGCCTGGTGATCGGCATCCTCGGCGCCGTCGGCCTCTCGCACGTCTACGGCGTCGGCTACGAGTTCATCGAGGAGGCGCTCGTCGGGCACCTGCCGCTGAAGTTGCTGATCTTCCTGCTGGTGGCGAAGTTGATCGCCACCTCCGCGACCCTCGGCTCGGGAGGGTCCGGGGGTATCCTCGCGCCCTCTCTGTTCATCGGCGCGATGCTCGGCGGTGTGGTGTGGTACGCGGCGCACACCATCGCCCCGAACACCGTCGTCGAGAGCTACGGCGCCTATTCGCTCGTCGGCATGGCGGCGGTGGTCGCGGCGGCGACACGCGCCCCCCTGCAGGCGATCCTGATCCTCTTCGAACTCACCGGCGGGTACGAGGTCATCCTGCCCCTGATGCTCTCCTCCATCATCGCGGTGGTCATCGGCAACAAACTGATGGAGGAGTCGATCTACACGGTGAAGCTGCGGGCGCGGGGCGTCCGGCTGCGCGGCGGCACGGAGGTGAACGTGCTCCGCGACATCCGGGTCAGCGATGTGATGCGGCCGGATTTCGAGGCGGTGCCGGAGAACATGCGCCTGCAGCCGTTGATGGACACCCTCGCCCGTTCCAGCCGCCACTCCGCCGTCTTCGTCCTCGACCGCGACAACAAGATCAAGGGATACATCTCCTTCCACGAGATCCGCGCGGTTCTTTCCGACATCCAGGACCTCGCCGGGGTGCTCATCGCCGATGACATCGCCAGCCTCGACCCGGCCACGGTCACGCCGGAGGAGACCCTCGACGTGGTCTTCCGCCTCTTCGCCCGCCGGAACCTCGACGAACTCGCCGTGGTGGACTCTTCCGATCCCGGGAAGGTCATCGGCAGCGTGCACCGCCCGGACGTGGTGGACGCCTACAATCGCGAGATCATGAAGCGGGACCTGGTGGGAACGCTGTTCAGCTCGTACGCCGCGGCCCAGCGGGCGGGCAGCGCTTCGCTGGCGCCGGGTTTCGCCATCGCGGAGGTCGAGGCGCCGTCGCACTACGCCGGCAAGGATCTCCGCACCCTCGACCTGCGGAACCGGAAACAGATCGAAGTCATCCTGGTCCGCCGCTTTACCGGGGGCAAGGGGGGTACGGTGGACAGCATCATCCCCTCGGGCGACCTCGTGCTGAAGCAGGGGGATGTTCTCCTCGTCACCGGCCCGCAGAAGGTGATCGACGAGCTGACCCGCGACTGAGAGTCCCCCGTCCCCTCAGAACCGGTATCCGAGGTTCACCGCCACCCGCGTCTCCTCCGGGCCGTTGCTCGACTCCGGGCTGAAAGCGACCCAGAGTTCCATCGGCCCGAGCGCCGTGTCCAGGGCCATGGAGAGCGCGAAGGAGTGGATCAGGTCCTCCGTCCGCGGGCGCCAGTTTTCATCATCGCTGAAGGCGGCCAGGTCGTAGCGCCCCGTCAGGTAGGCGTCCGCGATGATCCGGCTGACGAGATCGTAGCGCAGTTCGACGCAGCCGGAGAGGCGGCGCAGGGCGATGAACCGGTCCGGGCGCAGCGCGGTGAAGTCGTCGATCCCTCCCACGCTGAAGCGATGGGTGGCGGGGGTCGTCAGGTCCGCGACGCCGCCCTTCGCGGCGAGGCGCAGGACGACACGCGGCATCAGGGGAGATACCACCTCGCCTTCGAGGGAGAGACGGTTGAAGGCGCGTTCGCTGCCCAGCTCCCCGAGATAGGTATCGTACTGCGCGGCCAGGCGGGTGCCGGAGCGCGGGAAGGGTTTGCGATCCTCGGTGTCCAACGTCGCGCCGAAGGTGAGCGCGGCGAGGTTCCGGTTGACCCGGATCTCCGGCCCGGCGAAATCGTCGCTCACCTGTTCGCCGCGCAGCCCGGCGGAGAGCTGGCCCCAGGTCAGCAGGTTGAACAGGGTCGAGAACTCCTCTTCCCAGGTGGACCACACCGCATCGCGCACCGTTTCGCCCCGGCTGTCGAACAGCTCGCGCCTGTGCTCTCGGAAGCCGACCTCCGCCCGCCAGCCGAGGTAGGTGCGGAAGAGCCGGTTCGCGCGGGACTCGAGGGTGTACTTCTGGTCGCGCTCCCCGTACACCGCCCGCAGGCGCAACTCGTCGCCCTGCCGGATCAGGCGGTTCTGGAGGACGAGATCGGCGAAATAGCGCCCCTTCCGGTCGGAGTCGAAGCCGAGACCGAGGCCGAGACGGGGGAAGGGCGCCTCCTCGATCTGGAAGATGACATCCACGCCGTAATCGGACCGCCGCTCGATGCGCGCGAAGACGGTGGAATAGCGCCCGGTGGCATGGAGCTGGGTGATCGACTTGAGCAGGTCCCCGCTGCGCAGCGGCTGTCCGACGGGGATGCGTATCTCGCGGCGCACCATCGCGGCGCGCGACTCCGGCACGCCCGCCACCCGGATGCGGCGGACGATCCCCGGGAAGACGACGATGTTCAGGGCCAGGCCGTTCGCCGAGTTAATCTCGGCGCGGAGGTGCGCGGCACCCCAGCCGGAGCGGTGCAGGTAGCGGAGCAGACGGTCCAGCCCTTCATTGACCTGGTGGTTGCTCATCCTGCCCGGCGACAGGCCCAGCGCGGCGTTCGCGCCGGGCATCAGCTCCGCGGTCACCCCGGAGAGCCGCACGCGGTCGTACTCCCGAACCATGGGCCGCGGGGGAGTAAACGGCCCGAGCCTGCGCTTCAGCTCCGGCAGCGCCCGCCGGGCCGCCTCGCGCCCCGCGGCGATGATCTCCTCCGCCCGGTTGAAATCCGTCTGGGTGAAACTGTTCAATCGGGGCAGCACCAACACGTCCGCCTTCTCCCGCAGCAGGGAATCGTTGGCGGTGGTCATCAGGGTGGTCACCTGGTTGGCGATCTCCCAGGGCATGTCGGGGTCGAGGTCCGGCACGCGGGGGCTGGCGCAGTCCACCGCGAGGACCACGTCGCCGCCGAGCCCCCGCGCGGCGTCCACCGGGATGTTCTCCATCGCCCCGCCGTCCACCAGCAGCCGGCCGTCCTCCCGCAGGGGGCGGAAGATGATCGGAATCGCCATCCCGGCGCGCAGGGCGACGGGCAGGTCACCCGCGTCCAGGTACAGCTTCTCCCCGGCGTTCAGGTCGGTGACGACGATCCTCACCGGCACCCGCAGGTCGCGGAACGAACCGCCGAGCGGGGAGAAGGGAGCCTGCAGGGCGAGGCGCAGAATCTGCATGTAGAGTGTCTGTCCGGTGACGAGGGCGTCCGGGATGTAGGGCTTCATACCGCGGAAGCGGAGGGAGATCAGGTCCTGGTTCGCCACCTCCTTCTGGGCGAGGAACAGGCTGCGCCTGCGGGGTGCGTCGCTGAAGAGAAGGCTCCAGTCGAGATCGGTGGTGAGCTGCTCGATCCGCCGGGCGGAATACCCCATCCCGTACAGCGCGCCGACCACCGCGCCCATGGAAGTCCCGGCGATGCCGTCCACGATGATGCCCTCTTCATCGAGCACCTCGAGGACACCGATGTGGGCCAGCCCCCGCGCGCCGCCTCCGCTGAGGGCGAGGGTGAGGCGCTTCCGCTCCGAACGGGGCTCGGGAAGGAAGCCGGCCGGCCGATGGAAACGCGGCTGCGCCCTATCCCCCAACGCCAGCCGCCCACCGGCCTCGGAATGGGGATCGGGCAGGGTTTCGACCGCCCCGCCGAGGGTGTCCGGCGCTTGGGCGGGTGAAGGTGGAGCGACCGCCAGCGCCGCGCACGGAAACAGGAGCAGCGCCGCCCACCGGCGGGCACGTGCCGCCGGCGCGGAGGCCGCCCCCCGTTTTACCGCATCCTGTTGAACCGGCATCATGTGATCGCGGCTCCGCCGCGCCTCCGGCGGAGCCTTCTCTCCTTCGCTCCGGCGACCATCCTCACCGCGCCCGTTCGCCCCCGGCCCAGGCTAGCAGAATCTCGTAGGTCAGACGCACCCCCTCGCTGAGCGCCTCGAGGTCGATCCGTTCATCGGCGCCGTGCACCCCCGTATCCTCCCCCTCCTCGAGGGGAAACGGCATCAGGCCGTAGGTCAGAATCCCCGCCCGGCGCAGCTTCGAGGCGTCCGACGTGCCGGGGGAAAGATAGGGCGCGACGACGGCTCCGGGCCAACGGCGGCTCGCCGCGGCGGAGAGCGTGTCGAAAAACGGTGTCTCGAACGGCACCAGGGTCGCCCCGTTGACCGCGCCGGGTCGGTGACGCACATGCACCGCCGTGTCCCGCGCGGCGGCCTGCAGGAGCGCCGTGACCGCCTCCAGGTCCTCGCCCGGAAGGAGCCGCAGGTTCAGGTTGGCCCGGGCGACCGGCGGGATCACGTTGCTCTTCACCCCGCTCTCGAGCGAGGTGATGGTGAAGGTGCTGCGGGTGATCGCGGTGTAGCGGGGCTTTCCCTTGCGAACGCGCGGGTCCACACGCACCATGCGGCGGAGAAACTCGCGGGAGACCGGGTTGATCCGGCGCGGCAGGCGAACCTCCAGCATGCGGTCCAGCGCCCGGACCAGCCGCTCCGCGGCGTTCCTCTCCGTCGGGACGGAGGCGTGCCCGGCGGTGCCGGTGGCGGTGACGGTCAGGTTGTGGGCGGATTTCTCGCCCGCCTGCAACCAGACGGAACGAACGACTCCGTCCTCCGACCACACGCGCCCGCCCTCGCCGAGGGCCGTCCCGGCATCGAGGAGGTCGCGATGCTCCCGGAGCAGCCAGGCGACACCGGGACCGCCGCCGGTCTCCTCGGCCGCCGCGGCGAGGAAGATCACGTCCCGGTCGAGGGGCACGTTGCCGCGCTTGAGGAGGAGCAGCGCCTCGAGGTGGCAGACCAGCAGCCCCTTCGCATCCACCGCGCCGCGGCCGTAGAGGCGGCCGTCCTTCACCTCTCCGGCGAAGGGGTCCACGGTCCAGCCGCCCCAGCCCGCATCAGCGGGGACGACATCGGAATGGCTGTACAGCAGGATCGGGCGGCCGCGCCCGGCGCCGTGGTAGCGGGCGACCAGGTTGTCACGTCCCTCGTCGCGCGCGAGGCGCAGGTAGGTGATGCCCTCGCGGTCCAGCAGCTCGGCGAGGTAGGCGGCGACCAGCTCCTCCCGGCCCGGCGGGTTCGTGGTGTCGAGGCGGACCAGGTCGGTGAGGATGCGCGCCGCTTCCCTGCCCGCCTCGGCGAAATCCGGCCGTCCGTTTTGCCCGGGTTGCCTCGCCGCCGCCGGCCCCGCCGGCAGCGACAGCACCAGGGCGGCCGACACCGCGGCCGTCCATTGCCTTGCCCGTCGCCTCATCCTACCTTCCTGCGTGTCCGGTTCACGATTTCCCCTCTTCCACGCCCTGCGACTCGGGCGGCGGGGAGCGACGCCCGCCTCGCCCGCGCGTTTCGCGGTCCCCGTTTCGGTGGGGCTCGCCCTGGCGGTGCGCCTCCTCTACCTGCTCCGCGCCGGCGGCGAGGCGACCTTTCTCAGCCCCGGGATGGACGCGGAAATATACCGCACCTGGGCCGAAGCACTCCTCGCCGGAACGCCGCCCGCCGGCCCCCTCTTCCGCGCCCCCCTCTACCCGGCGCTGATCGCCCTGCTCGCCCGGCTTTTCGGCGGCGACACCTTCTGGCCCATCCGCCTGCTGCAGGTTCTGCTCTCCGCCGTCTCCGCCGGGCTCCTCGCCCGGCTCGCCGGGCGGTGGTTCGGCGCGGCCGCGGGCTGGATCGCCGGGCTCGGCTGGGCGTTCTACGGCATGTCCATCTATTTCGACGGCGAGGGGCTGATCGCCAGCCTCTACACCAGCCTGTTCATTCTTCTCCTCGGGGTGCTGGAGCGCTATCGCCGCCGCCCGGGGTCCTTGCGCCCGGCGGCCCTCGCCGCCGGACTGCTCGCCCTGATGACGCTGCTCCGGGCGAACGCCCTCGCCTGGTGGCCGGTGCTGCTCCTGCTGCTTCTTCTCCCGCCGGGAGCCCGCGCGCGGGGCGCCCGGCGCATTTTCCCGGTCGCGCCGCTGCTCGCCGCCTTCATCCTCGCCGCCGCGGCCGCCCCGGTGATAACGTACAACCTGCGCCACGGCGGAGGCTTCACCATCAGCACGCAGGGCGGAATCAACCTCTACCTCGGCAACCACCCCGGCGCCTCCGGCGCATGGGCGGTGGACCCCGACTTCGGCCGCGCCTGGACACGCACCCAGGTCGAGGAGCGCGCCCGGCAGGCCGAGGGGAAAACGCTGAGTACCGCCGGGGTCAACCGGCATTATACGCGCCGTGTCCTCGCCTTCTGGACCCAGAGGCCGGGCGAGGCGCTCGCCCTCCTCGGGCGCAAGCTCCTCCTCCTCGCGAACGGCCGGGAGATCGGCAACAACCGCGTGCTGGCCCCCTACCTGCGCGAGGTCGGCGGGCCGCTTCTCGCCTTTCTCGCCCTGATCGGCTTTCCCCTCGCCGCCCTCCTCGGCCTGCCGGTCGTGGCCGGTGCCTGGCGGACCGCACCGGGCGCGCGCCCGGCGCTGCTCTTCGCCCTCGTCCACGCCGCGGTGGTGGTGCTGTTCTTCGTCAACGCCCGCTACCGTTTCCCGCTCGCGCCGGTGCTCGTTCTCCTCGCCGCCCACGGCGCGGCCCGCCTTCCGGGCCTGCTGCGACGTGCGGCCCGCGGCGACCGGCGGGCGGCGCTCCCGCTCCTGCTGCACGCGGCCGCGGCGGCGCTGGTCCTCCTCCCGAGGCCCCTGCCGCCGGAAAAGAACCCGCAGGGGGAGTGGCAGTTCCACCGCGGAACCGCGCTGCTCCGGCTGGGCCGCCTGCCCGAGGCGCGGGCGGCGCTCCGTGAGGCGCTGCGCCTCGCCCCCGGGCGGCGCGATGTCCACTTGAACCTCGGCGTCTGCGACCTCCGGGAGGGCCGGCTCGACTCGGCGGAGGCGCAGTTCCTCTCCGAGCTGCAGGTCCACCCCGGCAGCGCGAGGGCGGCGAACGACCTCGGGGTCGTCTCCGAGCGCCGCGGCGAGGCGGGAGAGGCGGAGCGTTACTACCGCCTCGCCCTCGCCCTCGATGCGACCCACGAGGAGGCCCGTCTCAACCTCGCCCGTCTCCTGGACCGCCGCGCCGCCCTGCTCGCCGATGACGGCCGGCTTCCGGAGGCGCTCTCCGCCGCCGGCGAGGCGGCGGCCCTCGCCCCGGAGAACCCCGCGTACGGTTTCAACCGGGCGATGCTCCTCGCCGCAATGCAACGGCGAGCGGAGGCCGCGGAGGTGCTGCGCGGCATTCTCCGCCACCGCCCGGACTTCGCCCCGGCGCGGCGGGCGCTCGCGGCGCTCACCGGGGAAGCGCCGGCGCCCTGACCCTCGTGCATCCGTCTGCCGGCCTCGTAGGGGCACGGCGAGCGCCGTGGCGCAGCCTTTTGCGCAGAAGGGCGCCGTGCCCCTTCAACACGATACCATGAGCCAATTTCACGCGGAAACCCATATAAAACCCGGGGCACCCGCCTTCGCCTTTGGCTATGGCGTGGTAAAAGCCCCGGGCCACCCTACCGGGCTACTTCATGCCCGTTAAGCGTAAAATGTGTCACTCTGACCCGTTCCGATTCTTCGGGACGAGGGAAGAGTCTCGAAACGATGCGGTTCCACTGGATATGAAACAGTTCGTTTCGAGATCCTTCACTTGCGTTCAGGATGACAGCGTTGAGGTTTACGTTTTACGCATTATGCGCGTGATGAGACCCGGGACACCCCCCTTCGCAGAGCTACCCGCCTTCTCCCGAAGCATCGGGATACCCGTCTACGCCAAGGCTACGCCGAGGCGGGTGGCGTGGCGAGCGGGGTGCAGGAGTCCCGGGCCGCCTGTCAGGAATCGGGAAAAGCCGCATCCCGGGGCGGGGAACCGCTGTTCGCGCCGCCTCAGAAGTTGATCGTCGGGTTCAGGAACCAGTCGAGCATCAACCGGAAGTTCTCCTTGGCGGCGTCATACTCCATGAAGTAATACGGGAACACCGAAAGCGCGGTGCGGAAACGCAACCGGGAGACCGCCAGCCCCACGACTTCGACCCGCTCGAAGCGCACCTCCACCGGCTTGCGATTGTAGTCCGTGACGGGATCGTAGCTGTAATACACGGACAACGAATCGTCATCATCCCAGGGCTGGCCTTCGTTGTAGCTGATCTTCACCTGCGAAATCGGCCCGCTGCTGACGAGGACATTGCTGATATGCACCACCTCGCCGATGGCGTTGTTCATCCCCAGCTCGCGGTGGGTCACATTGATCACGCTGTCCACGTGGGTCACCTTCGGGAACTCGGTCTGGATGTAGCAGTTGGTCCCCGTGGGATGGGCGTCGGCGGTGTTCGTGGCGTCGAGCTGGATGCGGTCGATGATCCTCGAATCCTCCGCCCACACCCTGCCGGTGGCGTTCTCGGTGCGGGAGAGGAAGTACTGGGTGGTCTCCGCGCCGCCGGTGCGGCGCTCGATGCGCTCGACGCCGGTCACGCCGTAGTGGAAGGTCGTATCGACGAGCGCCCCGGTGGAGTCGCGCACGGTGGTGTCCGCGTAGGCGAAGCAGTTCTCCGCCGCCCGGCCGGGGTCGAAGGACATCGAGGAGAAGTCCGGCAGCCCGGCGACCGTGGCGATGAACTCGGCGAAGGCATACGGCTGGCCGCCGACCTGGCGGAAGACCGCACTGGGGGAGACGATGTCATCCACCGCGAAGAAGTCGCTCATCAGGGTGGCGAGGTCCTCACGCGGTGCGACCCGGTTCCAGTTCAGCACCACGCTGCCGACCTGCCGCCCCATGAACCACACCCGCCCGCCGACCTGGAGGTAGGCGAGCAGCACCTCGTCGCGCCGATTCAGGTAGTTCTCGCCGAACTGACGGAACTGGAGCTGGTCGGAGGCGAAGATGACCAGCTTGTACTGGTGCAGCAGGGACTTGGGCACCACCGTCGAGGCGTTGCCCAGCGTGGTCACGGTGAAGAAACGGACATCCGTGCTGTCGAGGTCGAGGTCGGCGTTCTCGAGCTCCGGTTTGACGTCCGTGATAAGGCGGTCATAGAACGCGCGCACGCTGTCCGGCGCGGGAAAAGCCGGGAAGGGCGGCTGGTTCGGCAGTTCGAGGACGAAAAGAATATTATGCTCGAAGGTGGGCCGGATGACGTTGAACTCCGCGCGCGCCGGGCCGACGGACTTGGTGAGGCCGTCATCCCGCGACCAGATGTAGAGCGTGTAGAACCCCGTCCGGAGGTCGGAGATGACGATCGAGGTCTCATCGCTCCACTGGCTGGTGAAGACGGTGTCGTTCGGCGAGCGCACGAGGACCGCCTGGAACTCGAGGGGGATGCGGAACAGGGACTTGTCGTCCGGGTCGCTCCCGCGCCAGGAGAACTGGATCCCGGGCCATACCGCCGAGACGTCGGCCGCGCTGTAGAGGGTGTCGGCGACGTAGATGGCGTTGTCCCATTCCTCGTCCGGAGAGCCGGTCACGCCGATCACGGGAACGTTCGGCGGGTTGTTCTCGCGAAAGAAGGTGCGGTACTTCACCGGGCTCACCATGCCGTCATTGTCCACGCAGCGCAGGTAGAAGATGTGAGACTGCACCTCGTCCGCCTCGGTGAGCAGGTAGACACGGGCCGAGGTGGAGATGGTGTCCACCCAGGCCTCGTCGGGAATCTGGTCGACATACTCCAGCTTGTCGTCCATTACGATGGCCGCGGAGTCCGTGATGTCCGCGTAGGAGTAGTACTCGACAAACCCATCGGGGTCGCTGCCCTTCCAGTAGATGACCGGGGCGTAATCGAAGGTGCTGGAGTCCGGCGGCACATCGACGAAGTCGACCACGGGAGGCCGGGGGGGGTTGACCTCCCCTTCCATCCTGCCGCAGCCGGCGGCGAGCATCATCACGGCCGACACGACCAGCAGAATCCACAGGGCGGTGAGATCTCTCTGTCTGCTCATCCTCGCTTCTCCCGCTTACCGGCGCACCAGGGCTTCCAGGCGCTCGATCTCCTCGGCGAGGGCATAGCGCGCCGCGAGGCTGTCGCTGCCGTTCAGCTCGGAGGAGTCCATGAGGAAGTTTTCGTTCAGCCGTTTCACCCAGGAGAGCGACTGGACGAAGTCCCCCTCCAGGTACCAGCTCTCCGCCAGTATCCAGTAGACGTCATCGATGTTCACACTGGGCCGGTGGACGAAACGGAAACCGGGACTGAGGACCAGGACCGAGTCCATCCGCTCGATGGCGAGGTCGTAGTTCCCCCGGTCGAAGGCCATCAGGCCGAGGCCGCAGTGGATCAGGGCCCGGTCGCCGAATGTCTTGCCCAACCCGTCGTTCCAGAGCCGCTCCGCATCCGCCCAGCGGAGGGTGTCGAGGAGGTAGCCGGACCAGCCGGCCCCCAGGTACGGGTCCGTGCTGCCCGAGCCGATGAGGATCGCGTCGGTGAAGAGGTCGTAGGCTCCGCCGAAGTCCTCCGCCTCGAACCTGGCCCACCCCTGGCGAATCAGGGCGAGGGGATCGCCGGTGGGTCCGGTGACGGCTTCCTCTTCCTCCTTGCCGCAGCCGAGCAGCGCCCAGGTGGACGCGAGAACCAGCGCGAGAAGGAGCGCGAGCCGGATACGTGTTGGTGATTGCATCATCGCCTCCGCTTACCGCACCAGGACAAGTTTGCGGGTCAGCACCACCCCGGCGGAGCCGTCCGCCGGGCGGGTCCGCAAGCGGTAGAAATAGACACCGCTGGCCAGTTCCCGGCCCCGGTCGTCACGGCCGTTCCAGAGAACGCTCTGCGGCCCCGCGGTGTGCAGGCCGCCCGCCAGGACGGCCACCTCGCGGCCGAGCAGGTTGTACAGCCTCAGGTCCACCCGGCCGGCCCGCGCCAGGGTGAAGGGAATCACCGTGGTCGGGTTGAAGGGGTTGGGGTAGTTGGCGCCGAGGGTCGTGGCCGACGGCAGCAGGCGCGCGCCCCCGCCTTCATCGGCGGCGAGGACGACGAAAACCCCCGGGCCGTCGGTCATCGCGTGGACGCGTTCGCCCGCCGGGTCGAGGTAGCTCTCCAGCCGCGTCCAGCCGCCCTCATCATGGCGCCACACCGCCACTCCATGCCTTCCGCCCGCCGAAAGCGCCGCGGCGTCACAGGGCAGGATCACCTCCCCCGGAATCCGCCAGCCGGCGACCGGGGCGTCCACCCGCCAGCGGGCTCCCATCCGCGCGGCGGGAACGCCGTCGGGCAGGGTCGCCGCCCAATCGGACCGGGCGAAGATCAGCATCTCGCCGGAAACGGCGCCGGGCGGGAGGACAAGACCCGCCCCGCCGGGACCGGAGAGCACCGCCCCCGTCTCCGGTGAGTAGACGGCGATGGAGAGGCTGCGGCGGAAGCTCACCGTCCGCGTGCCGCCCTGGCCGTCATCCGCCGGCGCGCTCACGGTCACCGTGATGAACCGGGATTCGTTGACGAGGTAATTGCAGGACCAGACGCCGGACGCCACCTGCGCGAGCACGGCGGTCTCGGAGCCGGTGTAATCCTCGATCGTCAGGGTCGGCTCGCCGGCCAGCTCCTCGAGGGCGTTCACCACCATCTTCACCGCCCTCGGGTTGGTGGTGTTGCGGAAGAAGGTGAGCCGCAGGGGCGCAGCGCCCCAGATGCCCGCGTAGGGACCGCCGTAGAGGCCGACATCGGCGGTCATGCCGCCGAGGGAGGGCGGGAAACTGACATCCCCGTACTGCGAGGCGGGGTCGCCGCCGTCGACCAGCGGGCTGCCGTCCGTCAGCGGGGCGAAAGGCCACTGCGGGTCGCCGGGATCCCACTCCGGATCGGAGGCATCGAGCAGCGAGGGGTGGTCATACTCCGGGGCGACTTCCTCCAGCAGCGAGTAACGCGCCACCAGTTCGCCCGCCTCGGAGAAGCCGAAACCGCCGGGATCGTGGCCCCAGACCACGGAGTTCCGCAGGATGGGCACCGAGCGGGCGGCGGCGAAGAGCGCATGGCTTCCGTTGTCCGCCGCGTTGGCGTACAAGACATCGTTGAGCATCACCGGGCCGCTGTAGTCGCTCAGGTAGAGTCCGCCGCCGAGGTCCGCCGCATGGTTCTCGCGCAGGAGGCTGTTCGCGATCAGCGGCTCGCTGAAGGAGCGGACATACATCCCTCCGCCCCGGCCGCCGGCCTCGTTGCCGCGCACCGTCGTTCCGATCACCTCGGGCATGCCGCCCCAGAAGAAGAGGCCGCCGCCGTCGCCCTCGGCCCGGTTGTCCTCCACCGTGCAGCGGAGGAAGCTCGGGGCGCCCTGGAACACCCAGATGCCGCCCCCCTCGTTGTGGCTGTAGCAGTTCCGCACCGTGACCCGGTAGAACGAGGGGTTGCAGTTGAACACCGCGATGCCGCCGCCGTTCGCCTCGAAGGAGGGCTGGCCGTTGCCGCTGCTCACATCCTGGGTGGTGCCGCTGTCGATGACCGCCCACTCGAGGCGGGTCTCCGGATCGGAGGCGACGAAACGCAGGCCGCCGTGCGGTTCGCCCGGGGTGAGAGGCGCGAAGCGGACCGGGGCCTCCTCGCTGCCGAGCACCTCCAGCTTGCCCTCGATTCGCAGGTAATAGGCGTCCTCGAAGTAGACCTTGACCCCGGGGAGGATGGTGATCGACGACCCCGCCGGGATCAACGTGTTCCCGGCGCAGACATAGATCGAGTCGTTCCCCGCTCCCCACACGCTCGGCACGCGGGCGCGGGGGATTTCGCCGTCGAAGTAGGTGCCGCCGGTCACCCCCCGTCCGATAAGGGTGAAGGTGTAGCTGGCGGCGTTGGTGTAGATGGTCAGCGCGTCCTCGAAATCGTCGAGGGAGACCGGGTTGAAGGTGATCCGCACCTCGAAGCTGTCCGCCTCGGCGGTCCCCCGCGGCGGCACGGTCACCCCGCCTTCCGGCACGTTGGTGGAGAAGACCGAGTCGATCCCGACCACGGCGCTGTCGACCACGAGGTCGTCGTTCCCCTCGTTGAAGAAGGTGACGGTGAGGGTGTGGCTCGAATCGGGATTGATGTCGACGAACTCGAAGTCGAGGGTATCCTGCTCCCCGGGGTCCGGGATGACGACCGGCGCGGGGCCGTGGGCGAAGGCGCGGACATGGACGAAGAGGGTCCGGTCCGTGTTGTCGATCCGCACGCTGTCGAACATCGCCCCGGTGATCGTCGGCGCACAGGTGATGTTCACCGTGTACGTTTCCGAGGGCTGAACGGTTACATCCCCGGGGAAATCCGTGTCGAACTGGGGACCGAACTCCCCCACCCCGGCGACCACCTGCCCGACGACGAGCGGCGTGGTCCCGACGTTGGTGATGTCAAAGGTCATCGTCTTCGGATCGACCACCTCCACGGTGTCGAAATCGAGCTCCTCCGTGGAGATCGAGATCAGGGGGTTGACCGGGGTACCGCGGATCACCCACACCACCGGCCCGCCGTCCGTGCCCAGTCGCAACGTGTCGTTCACCGTGTCCGTGTTGACCGCGGTGTACTCCAGCCTGATCCCGCCGATGCTGTCCGGCTTGATGAAGAACGGCTGGAAGGGCACGACGGTGAAGCGATCTTCCGGCGGGGTGCGCTGGATCCAGGAGATGGAGTCGGGGTGGACCTGCAGCCGGGCGTGGCCGATGTTCTCGACGAAGGCCTGGGCGGCGGTGGTGTTGTTCAGGCGCGTCCGGCCGAAGGCGACAAGCATGCTCCGCCGCCGCGAGTCGGAGGGGCGGGCCACCGGGACCGATTTCTGGGCCAGCGGGGTGCCGCCGTACGCGCCGCAGTTGATCCGCCCGCCGTTGGGGATCGGCTCATTGGCGACGTTGGGGTCGTTCGACACGCCGAAGTCCACGCCCTCCGACGAGTCGGCCAGCGTGTACCACTCGGTCTCCTGGAAGTAGGCGCCGTCGTCGAGCAGGTTGTTCTCGGCGTCGTCCCCCTGCAGGGAGCTGATGATGCAGTTGCGCGCCTCGGGTTCGGTGACGGTCGAGACGCCGTCGTTGTGATACCCCTCGTCGAAGGTCCCGTGGCCGTTTTCCCAGAGGATGCAGGAGCGCAGCAGGGGGTTGGCGCCGGGGCCGAAGAAGACCCCGTTGCCGCTGTTGATCCCGCCCGCCTCGTTGCCGACCACGGTCAGGTTGTGCAGTTCGACCTGGGTCAGGTCGAGGTACAACCCGCCGCCCGCGACCTCGGCGTAGTTCTCCAGCAGCAGGTTGTTGCGGAAGCTGGCCGAGCTGGACCAGAGGTACACCCCGCCGCCGAACTGGTCCGCCTTGTTGCGGCGGACGATGCAGTTCTCCACCGTGGGGGAGGTGCCGCGGACGAAGATGCCGCCGCCGTTGTTCTCCGGCCACTCGCCGCGGGCCCAGCCGCCCTCGACGATCACCCAGCGCAGCACCGAGGCGGGCGGGCTGCCGTCGAAACGGATGCCCTTCCACCGCCACTGCTCCTCCGGCAGCGGATCGCCGTTCTCATCCACGAACCCGGTGGAATCCTGGGTGAAGAGGATCCATTCGACCTCGTCCGGGGAGACCCGCTCCTCCTCCCCGTGGGGAGGTACGGCGCCCACGGCGTGGAGGACACCCTGCACGCGGAAGGCATAGGCCCCCTCGAACCGCACCACCACGCCCGGATCGATGGTCAGCGTGGCGCCCGGTCCGACGGTCAGGTCCTCCTGGACGAGGTAGGGACTGCCGTCTTGATCCCATGTGGTGTCGGTGTCGATCAGGCCGCCGACGCCGGTATCGGCGAGGGCGCCGCCGAGCGGCGCCATGAGCACCAGCACGGCGAGGATTCCCCTTGTGAGCAGACGCACAGTGTCACCCCTGTTGCTGTTCCCGACACGCTCGCAAGTCCGCATCGTCATCATTCGCCCGTCTGTGAAACCCTGTCACCCGTCGGCTGACGGACAGGGCCACCCTTTAACCCCGCCTACCTGCGGAATCGGTACCCGAGGGTGAAGCGGTGGATGGCGCCGAAGAAGCCGAAGTTCGCATAGGCGTAATCCACCTTCAGCCCGATACGCTTGATGTTCAGCCCGCCGCCGAAGGTGAACCCGTCCAAGGAGAGCGCCCCCTCCTCGTCGATCACCGGGTACTCGACATAGGGATTGGCGGTCTCCGGATCGTCGACGAAGTCCTGGTAGGTGTCCCGTTTCCAGCCGTTCAACTTTCTCCCCAGGCGCAGCATGGCGAAGTCGCGCCAGGCGTACTCGAAGCCGAGGTGCAGCTCCTCGACGTTGTCGTTGGGGTGAATCCCCTCCAGCGCGGCGGTCAGCCGCGTATCATCGCCGCGGTAGAGGTCGGCCGAAGCGGCGAAGCGGAAGATGATCGGCAGGGGGAACGGGGTGGAGACGAACTTCATGTCCGGCCCGAAATTGGACACCAGCATCGCGATCTTCAGGGAGCGCCACCCGGTGTCATAATAGGTCCCGACATCGGCGGACCACCCCTGGGCGACCTCGTCGGCCAAATTCTCCTGGATGTAGCGCCCGGTGACGCCGACGGAGAACTTGTCCGTGAGCCGCTGGCTGAAGCTGACCGCCGCGGCGAAGTCGGAGGCGGTGAAGGTGCGGCCGGTGCCGAAGGGGTGCTCCGGCGTGGTCTCGTTCATCGCATCGGTGTAGAGCGCGGTGACGGCGGCGCCGACGGCGGCGCCCATCTGCGGCAGCGGCTGCACCCCGCCGATGAAATCGAAGTTGATCCCCGCGGGATAGACCACATGGGTGAAGATCAGCTCCCGCCGCTCCAGGTTGACCAGTCCACCGGGGTTGTAGTACAGGGCGGAGGCGTCATCCGCGATCGGGAGAAAGGCCTCCGCCATGCCCATCGCCCGCGCCGAGGGACCGATCTTGAGGAAATTGACCCCCGTGGTCCCGACCTTCGCCTGTCCCGACGCGACCCCGGGGAGAAGCAGCGCAGCGGCGATAACGAAGGCCAGTGGGCTGTAGCGTCTCATGCGTGCACCCCGCTTTAGCGAATGATCACGAACTTGCCGACGTCGATGTGCCCCTTGTTCTCTTCCGTCTGGTCTTCGACCGAGAAGAGGTACAACCCGGACACGATCTGCTGCTTGTTCCGGCTGTTGAGGTCCCACGGCTCGGCGAACGGGGCGTTCCACTTGCTGAGCCGGCCGGTGAGACGGTCCGCGTCGTGCTCGAGGATCTCCACCAGGTCGCCGGAGACGGTGAAGATGCGGATCAGGCACTTGCGCGGCAGGTTGTAGAAGTAGATCCTGCGGTCCGTCTGCGGGTAGAACTCCGCCGTCCCGTCGTCGCGGTTCTCCCACGAGACCGATGTGGTGTCCGCCTCGAAGACAAGCTGCAGGTAGCGGCGGGTGTAATCCTCGTTGGCGCGGTACGGGTTCGGCACCACCCCGGGCTTCTTGCGCGGATCGCCGGAGGGCGCCACGTAGATCATGCTCGCCGCCTTCGAGGACTCCAGCGGCTCGGTGCCGCTGCGCCAGTCGCCGTAGTCGAAGGCGGTCACCGAGTAGTAGCGCGGGACCATCGGGTTGGTGTTCTCGATGATGTACTCGTAGGTCGAGTCGTTCACCATCGCCGGCAGGCCGAGGTTCTCCCCCACCGGCTTCAGGGTGCCCGTGATCCCCCGGAATTCACGCGTCTGCGGCATGTCCGTGATGTCCGTGTACACGCTGTCCATCAGGGAATCGTTGGGGCTGTAGTAGGACCAGTCCTCCCGGTCGAACTCGGCGAGGAAGCTGAACTCGCTCTCGAGCCCGGTGTTCGAGACGTAGACCCGGTACCCCTCGAAGTCGACGATGCGGCTGAAGGGGTCCCAACCGAGCTCCGGGTCCTCCGAGGGGAACTTGGTCCAGCGGAGGATCAGGCGGTTGCCTTCGCTGCGGAAGGTGACCACCGGGGAGGGCGGCGGGGGCGGCCCGCGGAAGTCCGGGTAGCCGTCGCCGTGGTCGAAGAGCTCGTTGTTGTAGGTATAATCGAACTGCTGCGGGCGGGGGGCCAGGTCCTCGGGGGAGAACTTCTCGCCGTTGTCCATGGTGATGATGTCCAGGCGGCCGTTGCGCTCGCTGCCGTCCGGGTCGGGGCCGGTGTACACCCGGACGAACTCCACCTGGTCCCGGATGTCCATGAAGCGCACCGTGTCGCCCACCTGCTCGGCGTAGACGCAGTCGATGCCCACATCCTCCCCGAACCAGCCGTCCGTGATCCCGTTGACCGGGTCCGACAGGCCGGTGACCGGGTCCACCGGGGTGTCGTACATCGGGTTGTCGTACACCTTCGCCGCCCAGTCGGCGTTCCACTGCAGGTCGGCGAAGTTGAACTTGCCCGGGTCGATCACCTGGTTGGTCGTCTGCGGGTTGTTCCGGTCGTGGAAGTTGTCCCCGGCGACGTAGGCGATGGTCATCGAGAACTTCTCGCCCGGGTTCAGGCGATAGACCGGGTTGCCCTGCTGGTCGATGAAGTCGAACACGCCCAGCGGGCCCCAGGAGATCAGGTAGCGGGTGTCGAACCCGTTGGCGAGGTCGTCGGCGTTGTCCGGGGAGGCGAGCTTCCACTCGTGCTCCTCGAGCAGCTCGCCGGTGATCCGGTTGTAGATCTTCTGGGGGTGGCCGCGGATCCACTCCTCCTGGTTGGTGTAAATCTGGTCGAAGTCGAACTCCCGGTTGCTGAGGACGAAGTACTTCCGGGAATCCCCCTCCGGCGTGCCCAGGTTGGTGGTCCAGTCGCCGAGGCTGCCGTCATCGCGCCAGGCGGGGCCGAAGTCCAGCGCCGAGTTGCCGTTGGAGATCCACCAGTTGAACGAAGTGCGCAGGCGGGGGTTCGGAGCCCGGACGACACGGGTACCGGTGACCCCGGGGGCGGAGAAGTCCGAGCCGCTGCTGATGTTCGTCGGGCGGCCGTCGTTGTCCGCGATGTACGCCGTGTTGATCGTCAACCGGATGGAGTCCTGGTTCACCGACCCCGGCGGGGGCGGGACCATGTAGTACTCCTGGAAGCCGCAGATGTCGTCCGTGTAGCGGTCGGTCTCCTCGATCGCGCCCACGTCCGCGTCCACGTACAGCCCGACGTACACGTCCCGCAGGAAGTTGTCCGCGATGTTCTCGATCTCGTAGTCGATGATGATGAAATCCTGCGCGTAGTTGAACGACCAGGCGTAGGACTTCTGGGTCACCTTGATGCCGAGGGGGATGTGCGGCCCGTCGATCGGATCGTCGTAGGGGCGCTGGTTCGCACCGACGCGGCTGGTGTCCGTGTAGACCGCGATGAAGTCCTGCTCGGAGATCGCCTCCGGGCTGGTGACGAACTCCCCGAGGCAGTTGAAATAATTCTGGCGGGTGGAGCGCTCGATGATCCCGTTGTCGGGTTCCGGCCCGGGGAGGAACTCCTCGTCCCCGGCCCACCCCTCGGTGCCGGTGGAGACCCGCGGGAAGAGGAAGCCCTCCTCCTGGATCATCGCCCCGATCCACAGCCCGGCGCGGAAGAGATACTCGATGCCGCTGCCGCCGGGAAACTCCGCCTGGACGGACCAGTCATTGGTGCAGGGGTCGAGCAACGCGCTGCTGTTGCTGGGGGAGACGTTGCCGAAGTACCCCCAGTTGGTGATCGTGATCCAGAGGTTGCCGACATCGTGGGTCCGGTTCTCCGTCTGGAACGCCACCGCATCGGTACGGTATTCGGGTTTCACGGGTCCCGGCCGCCGCCGCGGATTGTTGATGGCCCACGCATTCACGGCGAGCGTCGCGAGCAACACCCCGGCGAGGAGGGCTCCGGCGACCCGTCTGGCTTGACCTGAGCGCGTCATAGCTTCTTTCCCGTGTTTCTCGCTGACCCTGGCGGGTCTCCGTATCCGACCCGTCCCTGCACCGCCCGTCCCAGTGGACCGATCCAGGTGAACCGGTCCACTACTCCGGGTAGCCGTAATACCCGGGGTTCGTCCCGTCGCTGCTCGTCCCGGCCGCGGGGCTGTCGGAGCGCAGGTGGAAGTCCCCCTCCTCCGGGTCGACGAAACGCGGATCCGTGTGCAGCACCGCGTTCTCGACGACATCCCGGGAGATGAAGTTCTCCGCATCCACGGCGGTGGAATAGATTACGCTGTTGTAGACACTGATCTGCGAGGAGACGCTGGCCTCCACGCCGATGCCGCCGAACTCCGCGAAGATGGAGTTGCGGACCCGCGGCAGGCAGAACTCCTCGACCCGCATGCCGTTGAACGGCGGCGCGTAGACGGTGGCGTAGTTGATCTCCGGGCTGCACAACGTCAGCGCGACGATGCCGCTGACGCCGACGTCGTAGATGAGCAGCTTGTTCACGACGGGCGAGCTGTTCGACTCGATCCGCAGCCCGTACCCCTGGATATCATGGATCACCGCACCGGTGATGGTCGGGTTGCTGTTCAGCTCGCAGGCGATGCCCGCCACCCCGGCGCCGTCCACCTCGATCCCCTCGACCACCGGCGAGGAGCCGTTGAAGCAGTAGAGGCCGGTGTGCATGCTCCGGCGGATGGTCACGTTGCGCAGGGTGGGCGAACTGCCCGAGAGGCTGAGGGCGCCGACCGTGTCCGGCGTGGCGACGTTCTCCACGGAACCGTACTCGATGATCACGTTTTCGAGGAGCGAGCCGTTCTCCGCCTCGTCGAAGAGGAGCTGCCGCCAGTCGCCCGGCCTCGGCTCCTCCTGCGCGCTGGTGAAGCGGATGGGGCGGCTCGGCGTGCCCTGCGCGATCAGTTTGCCCCGGACGATGAAACTGAAGGGCTCGACGAACCGCAGCTCGACCCCGGGCTGGATGGTCAGCGTGTGCCCTTCCGGCACGACGACGTCGCAGGTCACCCAGTAGAAGTCGAAATCGTCGGTCAACTCGTCGACACGGAGGGTCTTGGCGAGTTCGTTCTCCGCCTGGAAGTAGGCCAGTGCGCCGAGGTCCGCGACGGTGCCGTCGGGGTCCAGCGGCGCCGACTCATCCCCGGCGTCGATCGCCGCGCTGCAGGGGTGCAGGTGAAAATCCCCGTTGTCGGGATCGATGAAGCGGGGGTTGTCGCTGATGTTGTTCCGCACCCCGGGGTTCTCGCCGAACTCGGGCGGCACGAAGCTCAGGGTGGCGTTGTTCCAGATGTCGTTATAGTGGATGCTCGCCGGGATGGCGGCCAGGTCGGCGTCGCTCGGCACCCGCACCCCGGCGTCATCGTTCTCCTCGATGATGTTGTTCTCGATGACCGGCGTGCCGTACACCAGGTCCGGATACCGGTCCCAGGCGGGCTCGATGCGGATGCCGTTGAAGGCGTTCTGCACGATGGTGTTGAACTGGATGTCCGGGTTCGATTCGCCGATGACCTGGATGCCGTCATAGCCGCCGTTGTCGATGATGCAGCGGCGCACGGCGGGGCTGCAATCGCGGATCGTGACCGCCCCGCGGTGGAGCACGGTGTCGATGATCCCCCGATCCATGCCGGGGAGATAGGTCCGCGAGGTGTCCTCGAAGAGGTCGTACTTGTTCGCCCAGGAGACGCGGACATACTCGAGGATGGAGGCGTCATCCGCCCCGATCAGCCAGATCCCCTTCCAATCGCCCTTCTGGGAGGGGGAGAGGTTCGAGGTGAAGTGGATGAAATCGTCCTCGGTGCCGCGGGCATCGAGCACACCGTGCACCTCGAAGGCGTACTTGCCGTCCACCCGGATCTCCGTGCCGGGTTCGATGGTCACGGTGGTACCCTCGGGCACGAGGACATCCCGGTCCATCAGGTAAGGGCCCTCCCCGGCGGTGAGGGTCCGGGAGGAGAGGGTCCCGCCGAGCCTCGTCAGCCCCGTCGTATCCTCTCCCCCGTCCTCCTCCCCGCACCCGGCCATAGCGAGCGCGAGCAGCGGGAGGATCACCCAGGTCGCGAGATGACGCAGGTTCCTTTTCACACCGACTCTCCCTGCTTGGAGCATGTCCTGCTTTCCAGCTTCAAGGCGCCTGTCCCGGCACCCGGCCTCCCGGCCCGGGACGGTCCTGCGCGGCCTACCGGCCTCGACCCGGCGGCCCGCGGCGATCGTTCACCGCGTCTCCCCGCGGCGCCGCCTCAGAACTCCACCCCGACCCGGATGAGGATCTGCCGGCCCGGCCCGTAGTTCCGCGGATTGGCGTCGTACTGCGCCCGGTCGAGGGTGGGATCGAAGCTGGGATCCAGCGGGTGCACCGCCACGTTCGGCGTTCCCGTGGCCCCGTACACCCCGTTCCAGTTCTTCTTGTCCCACAGGTTCCGCACCTCGACGCCCGAGACCAGCCTCGTGCCGCCGAGCTGCCAGTACTTCTCGAACTTGGCGTTGGTCGTCTCCGTCCAGGGCATGCGGGCGGAGTTCTCGAGGATCAGGTTCGGGTCGAGCCCGGTGCTGTACCGCGAGGGGGTGTAGGGCCGCCCGGAGCCGAACTGCCACTGCAGGGACAGCAGCCAGTTGTCCGGCAGGCGCATCCCGAAGAGCACCGGGTGGTCCTTCCGCCCGTACATCACCGCCATGTTCGCCGAGATCCGGTGCGTCTCGTCCCAGTCGAGCGGATGCTCGTCGTAGTTGACCGGCACGTTCGAGAAGCGGTTCTCGAACTGGTCGTTCGCCCCGGAGGCCTTCCCGTAGGCGTAGGAGAAATCGTAGTTGAAGGTGAACTGGTAGTGGTGGCTGAATTTCTTGTCCACCTTCATCTCGAAGCCGCGCGCCCGCCCGTAGTCGAGGTTGATGTACCGGTTGTAGACCAGCGGCCCGATGCGCTCCTCGACCGTCGAGATCAGGTTGTAGATGTCCCGGTAGTACCCTGCGATCTGCACGGAAAGGTCGTCTGTGAGCTGGTTGTGCACGCCCAGCTCGTAGGTCACCGTGTGCTCGAACTTGAGGTTCGGATTCCCGACGGTTCCCTGGTTCTGGTTCGTCGTCGTCGACTTGTAGAAGTAGAAGAAGGACGGCGTCTGGTAGAAGTGGCCGTAGTTGAAGTAGAGCTTGGACCGTTCGGTGATCGGGTGGCTGATGCCGAGGCGCGGTGCGATCTGGTAGCGTCCCCGTTTCGCGAGCACGGCGCCCGGTTCACCGGCCTCGTACCGGCGGCGCTGCTCGTTGACCACCTCGGGGTCGTGGATGATGAAGTCGCCCCGCAGGCCGGCCTGGACGATCAGCCCCTCGAACTCCATCTTGTCCTGGACGTAGACCGCGCCCTCCCAGGGGCGGTAGGTCCAGAAGTCGCGCACCGCGCCGCGGTCGGGCCACGGTTGATCCGCTCCCACCGAGGCTTCGCCGATGTACTCCTGGTCCGGGCCCTCGATCTGCTGCTGGGACATGATGCGGTACTTGATCTCCGTCCCCGCCTTCATCTCGTGGAAGCGCTGCACCTGGCTCTGCCAGGAGAACTTGAAGGTGTACTCCTCGGTGCGGCGCTTGGACCAGAGGGCGGAATTATCCCAGCGGCCGGGGTTGAGGAACAGGTCGCGCCCGTTCCACACCCCGTTGTCGTTGTAGTCGAGAAACTCTTCCTGCCCCTCGTCATAGGCGAAGTTGGGCGGGTTGAACACCGGGTCGGCGGTGTCGTGGATCGTCCGGTTCTGCCAGGTGCTGACCCCGGGGAGGTAGTGGTAGATCTCGCTCAAGCCGCCGAAGGTCGTGATCCAGTCCTCGCCGTGCTTGTTCCGGTCGAGGGTGTAGCCCACCGGGTCGCTCGGATCGCCGGACCAGTAGGTGAACAGCTCGTACTCGTCGAAGAAGCCGTTGGGCGGGTCGTACTGGCCGTTGAGGGTCGGAATGCTGGCACCGCCCCGCCCGCTGATGATGATCACGGACCCGGTGATCGGGTCGAGGATGATAAACTGCGCGCCCGAGGAGGGGAGGTCCCAGAAGGGTTCGCCCTCGTCCCAGACCCCGTTGCGCTCGCCGGTGATCGGGTCCGGCAGGTCGATGAAGGGCTCGCCGGTGTCGTTCCAGATATCGCCATCCCAGAAGGGCTCGTCCCTGTCCTCATCGACATTGTCGATGAGGTCGCGCTGGTCCATCCGGCCGTTGAGGTTCTGGTCGTCGTACCCCTCGCCGTCATCCTGCACGCCGTTGCCGTTCAGGTCCTCGAACGGTTCCCCGGTGTCCCAGACGCCGTTGCCGTTGAGGTCGGTGAACGGTTCCCAGCGGTCGAAGATGTGGTTGCCGTTGGCGTCCTGGAATCGTTCGCCGTCCCAGCGGCCGTTGCCGTTCAGATCCTGCTCGGAGAGCTGGGGTTCTGCGGGATCCCACACCCCGTTGCCATTGATGTCCACGTAGGGATCCCAGGGATCCCAGACGCCGGGGTTGTTCTGTCCGGTCACCGGGTCGGGGCGGTCGGTCCAGGGCTCGGCGTAGTCGTACACCCCGTTGCCGTTGAGGTCGATCCAATCCTCCCCGCGGTCCCACCTGCCGTTGAAGTTCAGGTCCTCGTAGCCCTCTCCGCCGCCGTCATAGATCCCGTTCCGGTTGGCGTCCACGATACCGTCGAGGAAGTTGTTCCCGTTGAAGTCGTTGGCCAGTTCGTCCACCCCGTTGTGGATCACGCCGTCTCCATCGGCGTCCTGGTCCCACCGCCCGTTCTGGTTCAGATCCACGCCGAAGCCCAGGGCCTCCTCCACCTGGTCCGAAAGGGTGAACTGGCCGGGGTTCTTGCCCCGCGGCTTTATCGAGGCATTGAGCACCTGCCGGCCGAGGGAGAAGGTGTACACCGTCTTCGAGGAGACCTGGTTGGTGAACTCGAGGTTCACGGAACTCCGCCGGTCCTGGGCCTGCGGGCGGTGGTCGAGGTCGTAGAGGTATTGCCAGCCGTAGTTTCCGCTGGTGAAACCGAGACCGTTGGGGTAGACATCGAACACGCGGGAACGCTCGCTGATATACAGCGAGAGCTTCTTCCCGCGGCCGAGGTCGTAGGCGAACTTGGCGCTGCCCGACCAGTCGTTGAACTGGCGGCGCGGCAGATCGACCCCGAGACCGATATAATCCTGGTTCTCGTACGTGACGCCCAGCGGGGCGTAAGTGTCGCTGAGGTCGACATTCGAAGTCAGGTAGAAGGTGATCGGGCGGCCGAACAGGGTGCCGCTGAAGGGCACCGGGCCGCCGATGGCGGCGTCGACCTTGTCCTCACCGAAGGAATCATCGCCCGACCAGCGGTCCGTGCCCCACTCCACCGAGCCGCTGTAGGTGTCCGGCCTTCCCTCCGGCGTGGAGATGGTGACGATGCCCGACTGCGCCTGGCCGTATTCGGCCGCCATCCCGCCGGTGAGGATCTGGATCTCCTGGATGTTGACGCTCGAGAGGTTGATCGGCAGCACCTCGCCGGTGATCGGGTCGCGGCTGTCGATGCCGTCCACGATGAAACGGGCTTCCGTGTCGCGGCCGCCGCGGATGTGAATCTTGCCCTCCTGGTCCAGCTTGAAGCCGGGGGTGGCGATCAGCGCCTCGGTGACATCGTCGCTGGGCAGGAAGGTGAGGTCCTCGGCGCTGATCCGCTCCACCTTCGAGGAGACATCCAGCTCGACCACGGGCTTCTCGAAGACCACCGTCACCGCCTCGAGCTGGATCGCGGAGGAATTAAGCGGGAACTCGAGGGTGGTGGTGCGGTCGATGTTGACTTCCACGTCTTCGAGCACCATCGGCTGGTAACCGACGGCGGAGGCCTTGATGTTGTACTTGCCGGGCTGCATGGCGACGATGAAGAATACGCCGTCGAGGTCGGTGGCGGCGCCCCGCGTGGTTCCCTCGATGATCACATTGGCAGAGATGATCGGCTCCTTGGTCTTGGCGTCGAACACCTTGCCCCGGATTTTCCCGGTCTGCGCGAGAGCAAGTGCGGGCAACAGCGCGCCCGCGAGCAGGAACCCTCTCGCCAGGCTTCGCAGGTGTACGCCCCGCATAGGCACCTCCGTCAACGTCTTCCCTCCGCGATCTCGCCGCGGCATTGATTCCGGTGAACCCGATAAGCGGAAAAAGTAACCCGGGCCGCCGACCCGTTCAAGCCGCCGGCCCGAACCCCACAAGGTTTCCCCGCCGGTCCGCTCTCGGCGGGGGCCGCTTCAGCCCATGTTCTCGATGATCGCCGAAGCATACTCGCTGGTGCGCAGCTTCGTCGCCCCCTCCATCAGGCGGTGCAGGTCGTAGGTCACCCGCTTCTGGAGGATGGTCTTCTGGATGGCATCGTGGATCAGCTTCGTCACCTCGCTCCAGCCCATGTAGTCGAACATCATGCAGCCGGAGAGGATCACCGAGCTGGGGTTGATCACATCCTTGTCGGCGTACTTCGGCGCCGTGCCGTGCGTCGCCTCGAAGAGGCCGATGTAGTCGCCGATGTTCGCGCCCGGCGCCATGCCCAGCCCGCCGACCAGCGCGGCGGCGGCGTCCGAGATGTAGTCGCCGTTCAGGTTCGGGGTGACAATCATGTCGTATTCGCCCGGCCGGGTCTGGATCTGCTGGAACATGCTGTCGGCGATGCGGTCCTTGACCACGATGCGGCCGTTGGGATCGCCGGCGGGTTTGCCGCCGCGCAGGTCCGCGAAGGCACCCGGCTTCTCGATCGGCGTCACCCCGTCCTCCGCGATCGTCTGGTCCCAGAGCTCCGCCTCGGTGATGACGTGCTCGCGGAACTCCTGCACCGCCACCTCGTAGCCCCAGTCCTTGAACGCGCCCTCGGTGAACTTCATGATGTTGCCCTTGTGCATGAAGGCCACCGAGGGGAGCTTCTTGTCGACCGCCCAGCGGAGCGCCTTGCGGACGAGCTGCTTCGTGCCCGTCGGGCTGATCGGCTTGATCCCGATCCCGGAATCCTCGCGGATCTGCGTTTTCCCGTACTCATCCTTGAGGATGCGGATCAGCCGCTTTGCTTCGTCGGACCCGGAGGGAAACTCGACGCCCGCGTACACATCCTCCGTGTTCTCGCGGAAGATGATCACATCCAGCTCGGGCGCCTTGCGCGAGGGGCTCGGCACACCCTCGAAGTACCGCACGGGGCGGACACAGGCGTAGAGGTTCAGCACCTGCCGGAGGGTAACGTTGAGGCTGCGGAACCCGCCGCCGACCGGGGTGGTCAACGGCCCCTTGATCGCCACCAGGAAGCGCCTGATCGCCTCGAAGGTCTCCTCGGGCATCCAGACATCTTCCCCGTACACCTTGGTCGCCTTCTCCCCGGCGTAGAGCTCCATCCACGCGACCTTGCGCTCGCCGCCGTACGCTTTTTCGACCGCGGCGTCGAAGACACGGCACGACGCCCGCCAGATGTCACGACCCGTCCCATCTCCTTCGATGAAGGGGAGAATCGGATGATCCGGCACCACCAGCCTGCCGTCTTCCACGGTAATCGCTTCACCGTGATCGGGAACAACGATCTTTTCGTACTCTGACATGGTTCAACATCCTCACTTTGGCGATTATCCTTCAGGAACTTGTGGTCGGAGCGATGGGTCTCGCATCCAGTGCCGGTGAAACCGTTCTCCCGATGGTCAAGACAGACCTTTCCTGCCGCGAAAGATGCAGGCGGTGGAAGAAACGGGGCGGGGGACGACCCCACGCCTCACGGCGATGCAGGCATTACCACCGCCGGGAATGAGAAGCTGAGGACCGTATCGGAACGTCACGGCCCCGAGCCGCCCGCGGGCAACCGCCGCGACACCTTAAGCGCCGCGCGCACCCGGGCCGCTCAGGGCCGTCAGAGTCCGCGGAACGAAAACGGGCGCTCCCCCGAATGACCGGGTTCGCCCCGCCGTCCATACCTCGCGGGCAACCGTTCTCCGCGTCCCGTACAATCGCACTCCCGATTCATGCGTAAGCGCACGGTGGAAGCGAGGCACCTCACCCGCGAGGCTCCTCCCACTGCACCCCTCCACGTCTTCCGCATCGAGCCAATATAGGTTCTCCCGCCTGAAACGCGCAAGCGACGACGGGCCGCCCCCCTGCGCCGGACCGCGCCGTGCGGCGTGGTTCAGTCCCTCTCCCCCCGCACGCCCCAGGCGCTGAGAAGCCGGCTCATCCGGCGGGTGTGACTGCCCGGCCAGAAGAGCCGGCCGCAGTCCGGGCAGCGGCTGAATTCTTCCACACCGTGCGCGCGCAGGGCGCCCGGCGGCGCATCACGCTTCACACGGGCCGGGTCCGCCGGGACGAGAAGCCCGTTGCAGGCGAGGCACCGGGTGAAGGGCCGCGCCAGGTCGCGGAGACCATACCGGTCGAGGATCTCCGCCGTCTGCTCCCTCGGCTGACGGTTGCGCACCCAGCGCCCCCACCTCAACGCGCCGTGCATCAGCAGCCTGCGGTCACAGGTGAGCAGTACGCGCCCCCCCTCCACCGCCGCGCGGACCAGCGCGGGGTCCTTCGGGTCCACCGGCTGGTAGAGGGTGTCGAAGCCGAGAAGCCGGAGGTAGGCCGCGAGCCGGCCGAGGTGGACATCGAGGACGAAGCGCGGCGGGCGCGGCGGCGGGTCCCAGACCCGCGACACCCCCGAGAAGTCGAACCCCGCCGCCTGCGGGTAGGCCGCCACCCGGTCCCCCGCGCGGAGGAGGGGCCTCCAGTCCACCGGCTCACCGTTCAGGAGGAGCAGCGCCACCTCGACATGGGGAATCCCCACCGACTCGAGGGTGTCCTTCACCGAACTGCGCAGCGGCGGGACGACCTCCCTCTCCCGCCCCCGCCAGGCGGGCGGGAGGTGGTCGTTCAGCTCGCCGTACGCCCGCAGGTGAACCACGCCCGC
>CAYOKT010000021.1:36569-38547 GCA_964404605.1 uncultured bacterium | reverse complement strand
CCCGGGAGCGATTTATCCGCCGCAGGCGATGGGTGGCCCGGGACTTTACGCCGCGGCGAAGCAAAGCGAAGCCGGGCAGTCCGGCGCAGATGGGTAGCCGCCTTCGCGCCGCTTGGGCGTGCCAGGCTGCATCCCGGGAAATCGTCGCATGGCATCATGTTGCAGGGGCACGGCGCTCGCCGCGGCGAAGCCTTTTGCGTAGCCCGGGCGCCGTGCTACGACGTTCGCTGGTGAATATATGTAATACATAGCGTTTAGGAGTGTCATCCTGAACGAAGTGAAGGATCTATAACGAAACGCTAAGGAAGCAGCACGTTACGAGATTCTTCCCTGCGGTCAGAATGACAATTACATACGGATGGGTAGCCACGACGCTTCGGGAGAAGACGGGACCGCGCATCCCGGGAAGCAGTAGCAACACAAAAGCCCGGCCTTCCGCCGGGCTTTTATTTAGTTCCGGGATTTTTCTGAAGCGGAAGAGCTACCGCGGCCGGGCCAACAGGTAGATGCCGAGCGCGAGCAGCGCCAGCGGCCAGAAGGAGAGGACATCAACCACCCAATACCAGTGCAGGATACGCATGTCGGCGAGCAGGAAAAACAGGCCGAGGAGGATGAGGAGGCCTCCGGCGATAATCGGGCCCGACCTGGACGGCCGCGCGAGATAGGAGGCGAGGAACGCCACCCCGATCGCGATCAGCAGCAGGGGCCAGGTGTGGTGCATCCGCCAGGGCAGCCAGAACATCTTGTCGGCGAGGAAAATCAACCCGAACGCGAGCAGCAGCACGCCGACGAACACCGGGCTGTCGCTGTGCTGCACCACCGCCTGGATGAGAAAGCCGGCCCCGATGATGACCAGGATCCAGGGCCACGAGAACTCGAACAGGTCCGCCCGGTCGGCGAGCATCATCGCACCGATGAGGATCAACGCCACCGCGAGGAAGACGGGCCTGCGCTCCACGGTGTTCGCCATCTCACGTCTCCTCCGGTACGACCAGGGCCATGACGAGGTAGATGATGATGAATACACCCACCCCGAACACCGTGAACAGCACCCAGGCGAGCCGGACGAGCGTGGAATCCACGTTCAGTTTCTTCCCCAGCCCGCCGCATACCCCGAAGAGGACGCGATCCCGGCGGCTGCGGGTCAACCGTTCGGTGGTCCAATCGACATCGAAGGAGCTTTCGGAGCCGGCCGTCTTGTTTTCCCCCGGAGGCGGCTGTTCTTCCCCCTGCCCCCCGGGCCCCTCCGCACCGGTCTTTCCACCACTCTCCGCCTCTTCCGTGGCGGCCGGCGTGCCGGAGGGGGGTGGAACACTGTCGGCGCTTTCCGCGGCTCTCTGTATCCCGGGCCGGAGCAGAATCGCCACGCCGAGGACGATCAGCAGCACGGGAAGCACCCAGGTCCACGGTATCGGGGCGAAGAAGTGGAAACCGAACCGGTAGGCGATCCAGAGAAGGGCGATCACGATGAGGATGATGCCGAACGTGCGTGCGGTCTGCCGTGAGGCGGCGTCCGCCGCATCATCCTCTCCGCCCGGCAGGAATGTCCCCGGTTCTCCGGGCACGATGATCCAGGCGATCAGGTAGGCGATGAGACCCCCGCCGCCGAAGAGAACCGCGAGCAGCCAGATGATGCGGATGATCGTCACATCCACGTTCAGGTAGTCGGCGAGCCCGCCGCAAACGCCGCCGATGACCCGGTCGCGCCGTGAACGGTACAGCCTTCGATATTCTTCACTCATGGTTCTCCTCCCCGGGGATCGGTTCCGGTTCACGCGGGATGATGATCCAGCAGATGAGGTATCCCAACAGTCCGGTGCCCGCGGTCAGAAGCAGCACCACCCAGATGACCCGGAAGACCACGGGATCGACGTTGAAGTACTCGCCCAGGCCGCCACAGACCCCGGCGATGACCGAATCGCGACGACTGCGCCGCAGCCGTTTATCCTGTCCCACTGTTTTTCCCTCCCCTTCTCGC
>CAYOKT010000021.1:15519-36469 GCA_964404605.1 uncultured bacterium | reverse complement strand
ACGACTGCGCCGCAGCCGTTTATCCTGTCCCACTGTTTTTCCCTCCCCTTCTCGCAGAGAACCCCGCGCCGGTGAAACCGCCTTCCCTCTCCCCCCGGCCGCCTCGCGGTTAACCGCGTTGACCGCTTCTGGAAAATACCGTTTCAGGTTGTGACGGAGATTGCGGTTTCAGGTTCTTGCAGCAAGCAGCGTTCATCACGGACACCCTTATGAAACCCGGGACCGCCCGGCTTCGCTATGCTTCGCCGCGGCGTAAAGTCCCGGGCCACCCTTCGCTGGAAACCTCGCTCCCGGTGAAGCTCCCCTGAACGCGTCACGGTGAGCCGTGCAGCAGCGGCGCATGAGCGGCCTCAGCGGCGGGAAGCGCGCTGAAGGTTCCGCATCCCCTCGAGATAATCTTCGAGCCCCGTCCGCACCCCGCGCGCGAACTTCTTCCGGAACGCTTCGCTCTTCGCCAGCGCCTCTTCCTCGGGGTGGAGGAGGAACCCGCTCTCGATCAGCACCGCGGGGCAGAAGGTGAGCCGCGGAATCGCGAGGTCCTGGTACCTCAGCCCATCCCCCTCCCGGCCGACGGTCCGGGTGATTTCCCGGTACAGCGACTCGGCCAGCGGTTTCGACTGCGCGTGCACGTAGTGCAGGCTCGCGCCATGATGCCGGAACGGGTTGGCCCCCTGCGGGAGCCCGTTGAAATGCACGCTGAGGACGAGGTCCGCGCCCGCTTCCCGGGCGTCCCGGATGCGGTCGTTCAGCCGGACGGCCACGTCCTCCTCGCGCGAGAGGACGACCTTCGCCCCGGCGCGCCGCAGTTCTTCCGCGATCGCCCGGGAGAGCGGGAGAACCGCGTCCTTCTCATCCAGCCCCGTCGGGCCGATCGCCCCCGTATTCCCCCCGCCGTGCCCGGGATCGACGAAAACCGTCAACCCGTGTAACGGTTTCCGGCCCAGTTCCGGGGCTTCGACGATGGTCCACAGCAGCGTATTGTTCTCGTTGAACGCCGTCTCCCAGCCCCAGAACCAGCCGGGCCGGAGCCGGGCGGTGAGACGGTAGGTCGTCGGATCGACCTGCGACCACCGCAGCTCATCGACGACCCGGCTTCGGAACGGCTGGAGGATCAGGTCGGTCCAGCTCACCGCGCCGTACAGCGTCAGCTCGATCCGGTCGTCCGCCGTCTGCCGGACGCGGAACGGGACCCGGTTTTTCAACGGTATCCGCACGACCGTCCGGCGGCCCTCGACGCGCGTGGTGACGTAGTGGATGACCGTGGGGTTCGGCCGGGGAGGAGCGGGGGTCTCGACGCTGACATAGCGCTCCTCGATCCAGCCGACCTCCCCCGCGCCCAGCGGCACCCTCCAGAAACGGCGTGTGGCCCCCTTCCGCCCGTCGCTGAAAAGGACGGTGCCGGCGGGGGGGAAGAGGTCATAGGTGCCGGGCCAGCCGCAGCGGATCTTGGCGCTGCTGTCCCGGACGACAAGCCGAGCGCTCAGGGTGTCGAAGCGGCTTTCGTCCGCCCAGGGTCCCGTGCGCTCCGGCTGGAAGAAGCGCAGCCGTTCGACGACGACCCCATCCTCTATATTAGAGCCGGATCGGAAGCGTAAAGTTACAGGAAACACGAGCCCCGCCGGCTGTTCGCCTTCCTCCTCGACACGCCGGAGGCTGTCCGCCCCGATCCAGGCGAGCCACCCTCCTCCCGGGTGAATCGGCACCGGGGTGCCGTTCACGGTGAGGGTTCCCCGCGGGTCGTTGACCGCGCCGAAGAGAAAGAGACTGTCGGGAATGTTGCCGGTGAAGGTGCTGTCGGGGGGGACCCGGGGGTAGGCGACGGTCAGCCGCGGGGGGGCGGGGACGGCAGCTTCGGGTTTCCGCGGGGTGAGGACTCCCCGCCCGCCGGCGCAGCCGGTGAGCAGCGACGCCCCGAGCAGCATGGGGGCGATGCATCGCGCCCAATGGCTCATGGCTCCTTCGTTCGTTCGTACAACAGGCGGATACCCTCGAGCACGAGGTCCGGCTCCACGGCGCTCACCTCCGGCAGGTGCGGCAGCAGGACCGGTGCGAGGCCGCCGGTGGCGATCACCACGGCCTCCGGCGCTCCGAGTTCCGCGCGCGCCTCCGCGATCAGGCCCCGGATGGCGTGCACCGCGCCCTTCATCAGGCCGATGCGAATGCTCTCCTCCGTCGTCTTGCCGATGGTCCGCTCCGGCATCGAGAGGCGGACGCTCGGCAGCAGCGCCGCCACGCGGTGCAGCGTCTCCGAACTCGTCTCCAGCCCCGGCAGGATCACGCCTCCGAGGTAGGCGCCGTCATGGTCGATCACGTCGAGGGTCACCGCCGTGCCGAAGTCGAGGATGAGGAGCGGTCCGCCGTACTTCCGGTACCCGGCGACGGCGTCGCAGACCCGGTCCGCCCCGACGGCGGAGGGGTTGCGGTACTTGTTGATGAAACCCGGAATCTCGCCGTGGATGAAATACGGTTCGCAGCCGAGGTAGGTCTGCGCCATCTCCCCGTACACGGTGCCGATCTTCGGCGTGACGCTGGCGATGGCGACGGCGTCGATCTCCTCCGGCTCCACGCCGCCGTCACGGCAGAGCATGGTCACGAGCACTCCGGCCTCGTCGGCGGTCCGCCCCGAGCGGGTGGCGAGACGCCGGCGGATGCGAAGTTCTTCCCCGGTGAAAATGCCGAGGACGACGTTCGTGTTCCCGATGTCCAGCGCGAGTAGCGTCGTCTCACTCATCCAGCACCTCGATTCCCTCCGCCGCGTTGATCGTCGTCGTGCCCCCGGAAGTCTGCAGCAACAGGCCGCCGTTCTCGTCGATGCCTTCCGCCACCCCTTCCACCGGGGCGTCTCCCGTCTTCACACGCACCGTTTTCCCGATGAAGTCCGCCGCCGCGAGCCAGTCCCGCCGGAGCTTCTCCGGCCTGTCCTTCCAGTCGCGGAGCCGCTCGCTGAGACGACGGATGAAAGCGACGATCAATCCGGAGCGTGTCCACCCGAGGTCGGCCTCCTCGTCCAGGGAGGTGACCTCGTCCACGATCAACCGTTTATTCTCCAGGCTGAGTGGGCGCAGATTGATCCCGACCCCCGCGACCACCAGCCAGCCGTCCTCTTCCTTGATGGTTTCGCAGAGGACCCCGGCCAGTTTTCCCCGCCGGGCGAAGATGTCATTGGGCCATTTCAGGCGAGGGTCGAGTTCACCGCCGCGCTGGACGGCCTCGTCCCGCAGCGCTTCGCTGAGGGCGAGACCCACGGCCAACGGGACCAGCGTGATGGGGGATTCCTCGGGGAGAAGAGGGGGCAGCACCGACAGGTACAGCCCGCCCAGGGGGGAGACCCAGCGCCGGCGGTGGCGGCCACGGCCCTCGCTCTGGCGGTCCGTCCCAAGGAGGACCCAGCCGCGCTCCCCCGCGCGGGCGAGGTTCATCAACTCCTCGTTCGTCGAGGCGCAGGAAGGTTTCCACAGCACCCGCGGGCCGGGGACATACCGCCGCAACACCGCCTCGAGGCGCTTGCGGTCCACCGGGTCGTTCAGGTTGTGCGCTTCAGTGAGGTCGTTCATCATCGCCGGAAGATACACCTTGATCGGGAAAACGGGCTGTGGACCGGGCGGTCGTGCGACACAGGACGGCACGTCCCCCGCCGCGCGAACGGCCGGACCCGTGGGCCCGGTGAATCACTGGTGGTACACCCCCCAGACATCCTCGAGGGCGAGGCAGATCTCGCCGAGTGTCATGTACCCGTCGGCGGCTTCGAGGATGATCGGCATCAGGTTCTCGCCGCCCTCGGCGGCCTTGCGCAACCGGTCGCTCATCCGTTCGACGAAATCCCCGGAGCGTTTCGTCCGGCGCACCTCCTGCACCTTGGCCACCTGGCGCTGCTCCTCCTCGGCGTCGATGTGCAGCAGGTCGTGATGGGGCGGCTCCGGTTCGGCGAACTTGTTCACCCCGACGATCACCTTGTCGTTGGATTCGATCGCCTTCTGGTACTCGTAGGCGCTGCGGGCGATCTCGGTCTGGAACCAGCCGAGTTCGATCGCCCGCACCGAGCCGCCCATGTCGTCGATCTTCTCCATCAGCTCCCCGGCGCGCCCCTCGATCTCGTCGGTCAGTTTCTCGACATAGTAGCTCCCGGCGAGGGGGTCCACCGTTTCGGTGACACCGGCCTCGTAAGCGAGAACCTGCTGCGTGCGGAGGGCGAGCTTCACCGACGCCTCCGAGGGCAGGGCGAGCGCCTCGTCCTTGCTGTTCGTGTGCAGACTCTGGGTTCCGCCGAGCACCGCCGCGAGGGCTTCGATGGTCGTGCGGACGACGTTGTTCTCGATCTGCTGCGCGGTCAGCGTGCTCCCGGCGGTCTGGGTGTGGAAGCGGAGCATCATCGAGCGCGGGTTCTTCGCCTTGAAGGTCTCCTTCATCATCCTCGCGTACAGGCGCCTCGCCGCGCGGAATTTCGCCACCTCCTCGAACAGGTTGGCGTGCGAGTTGAAGAAGAAGGCGAGGCGCGGTGCGAACTCGTCGATCTCGAGACCCGCCTCGAGGGCGGCGGTGACATACGCCTTGGCGTTGGCGAGGGTGAAGGCCACCTCCTGCTCGGCGGTGGCGCCCGCCTCACGGATGTGGTAGCCGCTGATGGAGATCGTGTTGAACTTCGGCGCATGGTCCTTGCACCAGGCGAAGATGTCCGTGATCAGGCGCATCGAGGGGCGCGGGGGGTAGCGGTAGGTGCCCCGGGCGATGTACTCCTTCAGGATGTCGTTCTGGATCGTGCCGGTGATCTTCTCCGGCGTAACGCCCTGCCGCCGGGCGAGGGCGATGTAGAACGAGAGGAGGACCGGGGCGGTGGAGTTGATCGTCATCGAGGTGGAGATCTTCCCGAGGGGGATTCCCTCCAGCAGGATCTCCATGTCGGCGATGCTGTCGATGGCGACCCCCACCTTGCCCACCTCCCCCTGCGCGAAGGGGTGGTCGGAATCGTAGCCGATCTGGGTCGGGAGGTCGAAGGCCACCGAAAGCCCCATCACCCCCTGGGAGAGGAGATACTTGTACCGTTCGTTCGATTCCTCGGCGGTGCCGAAGCCGGCGTACTGCCTCATCGTCCAGAAGCGGCCCCGGTACATGGTCGGCTGAACGCCGCGGGTGAAGGGATATTCCCCCGGGAAGCCGAGGCGCTCGAGGTAGCGGCTCCCGTCCTCCTCGGGGAGGTACAGCCGCTCGATTTCAAGCCCGCCGTCCGTGGCGAACCGGGGTTTCCGCTCCGGAAAACGCTCGAGTACCTTCGCCAGGGTTCCTTCGCGCCAGGCCTTTTCCGCCCGGGAGATCTGCTCATCCATGTCAGGTCCTCGCCTGCTTGTCCCGGCCGGTGATCACCGTGCGATTCGGCCCGGCCGGCCGTGCGGAATGACTCGCAAGTGTAGAAAAGTACGCAATCGGAGTGCCGGATGCACCGGAAACCCTGTCGATCCGCCGATCGGTCGCCAGGGGGCAATGCCGGGGAGCCGTACAACAGGAGGACGATCACGCAAAAGGTGAGAGTGCGGTCCCCTACGCCTGCGGCGGTCTTGGTTCCCGCGGGAAGCGCAGGGTGAAGGTGGTGCCGGTTCCCGGATCGCTGGCGACTTCGATGGTACCGCCGTGCGCCTGCACGAGCTGCTTCGTGATCGCCAGCCCCAGCCCGGTGCCGTGCGTCTTGTCGAAGGTGACGAACGGTTCGAAGATGGTCTGCAACCGTTCCGGGGGAATGCCGGTTCCCGTGTCCCGGACGGTGAGGGTCCAGTGCTCCCCTTCGTCCCTCGCCTCGACGGTGATCGTGCCGCCGTCCGGCATCGCGTCCCGGGCGTTGCCGATCAGGTTCACCAGGATGCGGACCACCTTTCCACGGTCCACCTTCACCGGACGTCTCTCCCCGTCCCACCGTGTCTCGAGGCGGATGTTCCGCTCTTCGAGGTCCGGCCGGAGCAGCTCCTCCACCTCACTGAGCAGTTCCGAGGGATCGACCGGCGCGAAGTTCACCGTGAGGGTGCCGCGGGAGAAGTCGAGAATCTCGCGCGTCATCCCGATCATCCGGTCGATCTGCGATTCGATGATCCGGATGTAGGACCGGGCGGACTCATCCGGTGTCATCTCCTCGACGAGCTGGGCGTAGCCGCGGATGACGGACATCGGGTTCTTGATGTCGTGGATGATGGTCGCGGCGAGGCGGCCGATCGCCGCGAGGGACTCCTGGCGCACCATCGTCTCCGCGAGACGCGCCTTTTCGATGGCGATGGAGGCGTGCGTTCCCATGGCGCGGACGAACTGCTCATCCTCGCCGGTGAAGCGCCCCTCGGGCTTGTTGATCACCTGCAGCACCCCGACGATCCTGCGGTCCGGCGCGAGCATGGGGACGGTGAGGACGGATTTCGTGTGGTAGCCGGTGAGACGGTCCACTTCCGGGTTGAAGCGCTCATCGGCGTAGGCGTCCTCGATGTTCACCGTCTGGCCGGTCGCGGCGACATAGCCCGCAAGACCGACCCCGACCGGGAGGCGGATCTCCTCGATCGAACCGCTGCCGCCGAGAACGCGGCTGTACAGTTCCTCCTGCTCCTCGTCGAGAAGGTAGATGGTGCCCTTGTCCGCCCCGGTGTTCCGCGTGGCTTCATCGAGGATCAACCGCAGCAACGTGTCGAGGTCGAGGGTGGAGTTGAGCACCATGCTCGTCGAGCCGAGCGCCCGGAGCTGGGTGAGGGTGCTCTCCGCCGCGGCCACGGACCGCTCGAGTTCCCCCAGACGGGCGAGGTCGGCGCGCCTGCGGTGGAGAAACACCGCCCGCCTCAGCGCCGGGAGGAGGCGGGGGAAATCCCCGGCCAGTCTCCCCAGCGCCTCTTCGCTCAGCCGCCGGCCCTGAACCTCTTCGAGGGCGACAGCTTCCGGGAGCGGGTCGCCCTCCCCGCCGAAGAGCAACTCCTCCCCGAACAGGTCTCCCGCGCAGCGTTCGGTGAAGAATTCCCCGGAACCGGATGTCTCCGGCGCGGGGCAGGCCAGGCGCACCCGGCCGCGGTCGAGGAGCAGGAGCGCCCGTTCATCCGCTTCCCCGGGGGCGAGCTTCTCATCGACCGGCAGGATGAAAGGTTCGAGCGCTCCGAGGAGGGCGGCCAGGGAATCCTCGTCCAGGGCGCTCAACAGGGGGTGGGGCTCAAATTGGGGCGAATCCGGCGGCATAGGCGCTCTCCGGGGTGGAACCCTGTTCCAACGTGTTGCAGTTTGGAGGGAAAGTAGGCACGGGCGATGGAGGAGTGAAACCACTCGCGGGCGCGCGGCGAATCCTCTCCGCTTCGTGAAGGGTCAGGTGGAGTCCGGCCGGTTCTCTTCCGGTTCGCCGGGTTTCTCGTCGTTCACGTCGCGGAAGGGGACGTCGACGACATCCTCGGGCCGGAACAGGGGAGGTTCCTCCCGGGCGGACCCGCGCGGTCCCCGTTTGACACGGGGCCCGGCTTTATCCTCGCGCCCCTGCAGCCAGGCGGCGATCTTCCTCCACGACCAGAGCAGGCCGAGATAGACCGCGAGCGCCAGCAGCCACTTCATTTTCCCCCTCCCGCCGCGGGGTTGTAATAGCTTGTCCCCTCGGGCACGTTCATCACCCGCTGGAACAGGTCCTCGAACTGCTCGGGATGGTGGACGAAATCCAGCTCCGTGGCGTTGACCACCAGCAGCGGCGACGCGTCGTAGCGGAAAAAGAAGTGATTGTAGGATTCGACCAGGGAGGCGATGTACTCGGGGTTGATGTTCCGCTCGTAGCTGCGGTCGCGCAGGCGGATGTTCCGCATCAGTCGCTCGGGGTTGGATTGCAGGTAGACCACCAGGTCCGGCGTTACGACGTTCTTTTCCAGCAGGGTGTACACGTTCTCGTAGAGCTTGAGTTCACGATCTTCGAGAGTGATGTGCGCGAAGATGCGGTTTTTCACGAAATGGTAGTCCGAGATGAGCGCCCGCTGGAAGAGGTCCGGCTGCATCACCTCGTCCATCTGCTGCCGGTACCGGCTCAAGAGGAAGAACAGCTCGGTCTGGAACGCGTACCGGGCCGGGTCGCGGTAGAAATCGACCAGGAACGGGTTCTCTTCGTGCTTCTCGAGGATGAGCCGCGCGTCGAGGCGTTCGGCGAGGAGCCGGGCGAGGGATGTCTTTCCCGCCCCGATCACCCCTTCAATGATGATGTAGTGGTTTTCGCGCACCGGACCTCCAGCATCAACGGCCAGTGGACCGTATCCCCTGAATCGATGTGTTTTGAGCGCCTGTCCAAGGTACAAAAGATTTCCGCCGTTCGACCATGGGAGCGTCAAATCCCCCCCGCCGATCCCACCGGGAAGGGTCTCGGGGGCAAGTCGTCGAACCGCACTTCCCGGTTGAGGGGCTGGACGCGGCATTGATCCTCGCAGCGCGCGAGGGCTTCGGCGATCGTCATCTCCCAGCCGGGCGGGGTCAGGTCCGCCGCGAGTTCGACCAGGGGCGTGAGGACGAAACGCCGCAGGTGGATCCGGGGATGGGGGAGGACGAGGCGGCCGTACGTTCCCCGGTGGTCGCCGTAGAGGAGCAGGTCGAGGTCCAGCGGCCGGGGGCCGGAGGGCACTTCGCGACTCCGTCGCCGCCCGGCGAGCTCCTCCCGCCCGGCCATCCACCGGTCCAGCTCGGACAGCTCGCCCGTCCAGTTCACTTCGGCGACGAGGTTGAGGAAGTCCGGCTGGTGCACCGGTCCCCAGGCTTCGGTGAGGTACAGGCGGCTGGTTCTGAGCGAGCTGCACGAATCCTGGGATTGCAGCGCCGCCAGGGTCTCCGCGAAGGTGCGTTCCACCGGTCCCAGGTTCGCGCCGAAACCGAGATAGGCGGTGACCATCAGCCGCGCCTCCGGGTCAGCTCCACCTCGTATCCGCCGGTGGGTCCGGCGAGGGGGGCGCGGAACTTCAGGATGCGCACCGTGACCGCCTCGAGGCGGGCGAACCGCCGGAGCAGCAGGTCCGCGATCGCGTCGGCGAGGTTCTCGAGCAGGTTTCGCGCCGGACCGAGCATCACCTCGCGAACCTGTTCGTAGACCTCGGTCACATCGATGGTATCCTCGAGATGGTCGCTCTCCGCGGCCCGGGCGAGATCGGCGAACAGGGTCACATTCACCCGGAAGGTGGCGCCCACTTCCCGCTCGGCGGCCCCGCAGCCGTGCCGCGCCTGGAACACCATGTCATGGATCCGAATACGATCCAGGCCCTGCGGAGGGTGTGTCCTCTCCATTCCGACTCCCTCGCTTGATGCCGGTCTCCGCACCCGGTCCGGGTTGGACGATCGGCGCCACGGTTCCTCAACCGCCCCCAAGGGTGGCCCGGGGCTTGTCCGCCGTGGCGGGCCTGCCCCGGGTTTCATCGTGCGGCCCGCCCCGGGTTACTCCGCGGCCGATGCGGCCGGTTCCTGCGTTACGGCTTCGGCCCGCTCGAGGGCGGCGGCGACGAAGTGGTAAAACAGGGGGTGCGCGTGGGTCAGGCGGCTCTTCAGCTCCGGGTGGAACTGGCAGGCGACGAACCAGGGATGATCCTTCAGCTCGATCATCTCCACCAGTCCGGCGTCCGGGTTCACCCCCGAGATGACCATCCCGTTCTGCTCGAGGAGGTCACGGTAATCGTTGTTCACCTCGTAGCGGTGCCGGTGGCGCTCGTAGATCAGCTCTTCGCCGTAGGCTTCGAAGGCGCGGGTGCTCCGCTTGAGGTGGCAGGCCCACGCTCCGAGACGCATGGTGCCGCCCTTGTCGTGCACACCGCGCTGCCCGGGCATCAGGTCGATGACCGGGTGCCGCGTGCGCTTGTTGAACTCGCTCGAGTTGGCGTTGGTCAGCTTCGCCACGTTGCGCGCGAATTCGATCACGGCGATCTGCAGGCCGAGGCAGATGCCGAAGTAGGGCACCCCGTTTTCGCGGGCGTAGCGGGCGGACATCACCTTCCCCTCGGTTCCCCGCGTGCCGAACCCCCCCGGCACGAGGATGCCGTCGATGTCGCGGAACGCCTCTTCCGGGCCGGTCTCCTCGATGTCCTCCGCCTCCATCCAGGAGACGTTCACCCTGGCATCGAGGGACGCCCCGGCGTGAATGAACGCCTCTTCGATGGACTTGTAGGCATCCCGCAGGCCGACGTACTTGCCGACCACCGCGATCCGCACGCTGCGCTTCGGTTTCTTGATCCGGCGGACGAGGGTGCGCCAGTCCTCGAGGTCCGTGGGCCGCTCCTTCAGCCCCAGCTTGCGGATCACCTTGGTGGCCATGTTCTCCTGCTCGAGCATCAGCGGGACTTCGTAGATCGTCTCGGCGTCCCGGGCGGTGATCACGTCCTTCGGGCTGACGCTGCAGAAGAGGGCGATTTTCTGCTTGATCTGCGCGGTGACCGGCTTCTCCGAACGCAGGACGATCATGTCCGGCTGCAGGCCGATCTCGCGCAGTTTGTTCACGCTGTGCTGGGTCGGCTTGGTCTTCAGCTCCCCGGCGGCGGCGACGTAGGGCAGCAGGGTGACATGGATGAAGAGCACGTTCCGCCGCCCCGCCTTCAGCGCGAACTGGCGGAAGGCCTCGAAGAAGGGCAGGCTCTCGTAGTCGCCCACCGTGCCCCCGACCTCGACCAGCACCACCTCGGGGCGGGGCTTGGTCGACGCGAGAGCGCAGATGTTCATGATGATTTCGTCCGTCACGTGGGGGATCACCTGCACGGTCCCGCCGAGATACGATCCCTCCCGCTCCTTGCGGATCACCGCCTCGTAGATCTGGCCGGAGGTGACGTTGTTCAGGCGGCTCATCGAGCTGTCGAGGAAGCGCTCGTAGTGTCCCAGGTCGAGGTCGGTCTCCGCGCCGTCGTCGGTGACATACACCTCGCCGTGCTGGAAGGGGTTCATCGTGCCGGGGTCCACGTTCAGGTAGGGGTCGCTCTTCAGGATCGTGACCCGGTACCCGCGGCGCTTGAGCAGCATGCCAAGAGAAGCGGCGGTGATTCCCTTCCCGAGAGAAGAGACGACACCGCCGGTGACGATAATGTATTTCGCCTTCGGGATTCGGATCGGGGGCAGCCCTCCCTCGCCGCCCCTACGAGCTTTTTCCGCCATGCCGCCCCCTTCTTCTCCCAGCCTGCGTCTCCGTTTACGGACGCCGGAAGATAACACGGAACCCACCCCCCGCGCAGACGGCCCCTCCGAGGGAAGGCAGGCCGCCGCGCTTCGCGGAGCGGGCCGGACGGCTTGTTGGACGGTCGCGGGAATAAGGGATAACTCCGGGCAGTATGCGGGGTTCCGGACTCGCGGGCGGCACGGCGTCGGGAGGGGCATTGGGAAAAGAGAGACGGCGGCAGGCGGAGGAAAGAGCCCGCCGGGGAGACCTCTCAGGAGAGGAGACGCCGCACGCGTTCGAGGTCCTCGGGCGAGTCCACGCCGGCGGCTTCGTACCGCACATCGGCGACCCCCACGGCGACCCCGTGCTCGAGCAGCCGGAGCTGTTCGAGGCGCTCGCACCGCTCCAGTGGGGAGGGCGGCCACGAGCAGAACCGCTCGAGCGTTTCGCGGCGGAAGGCGTAGAGCCCGATGTGCAGCCGGAAGAGGGAGGGGGAGTCGCTCCCGCCCCGCGCTTCGTCCCGCGGGAAGGGGATCGGGGCGCGGGAGAAGTAGAGGGCCCGCCCGCCGTCGTCGGCGACCACCTTGACCGCGTTCGGGTCCTCGAGCGCCTCCCGGGCGAGCGGGGCCGCCGCCGTGGTCACCGCGAAGTCGTCCCGCCGGAGCAGCAGGGAGACCGTGGCGTCGATCACACCGCCGGGCAGCAGGGGCTCATCGCCCTGGATGTTGACGATAATCTCCCCGGGACGGTCGCGCATCGCCGCCCAGGCCCGGTCGGAGCCGGAGGGCAGGGCGGGGTCGGTGAGAACGGTCGTTCCGCCCGCACTGCGCACGGCGGAAGCGATCCGCTCGTCATCCGTGGCCACGACAATTTCATCCAGGGAACTCGCCCGGCGGGCGGCGTCCAGCGTGCGGACGATCAGCGGCACGCCCGCGATGTCGGCCAGCATCTTCCCCGGCAGCCGGGTGGAGGCCCAGCGGGCGGGGATGACGCCGACCACGCGCGGAGGGGCCATCAGGGGGCTTCCCCGCCGTCGCCGATCACGCGCGGGAAGAGGAAGTAGGGGCCGGCGGTGCCCGGGGCTTCCTTCAGGGCCGTCCCGCGGTCCATCGAAGGCCGCGCCGCGTCCTCCGCCGGGTCGTTCACGAGGCCGAGGACGTGGGCCAGCGGTTCGACGCCCTCCGTGTCCACCTCTTCGAGGCGGCGCACGTAGTCCACGATCCGCGCCATGTCATCGGCGATGGCCTCCTCGTCGGCTCCTTCGAACCGCAGCCGCGCGAGGGCGGCGACACGGCGGACCTCTTCGCGGGAGATGCTCATTACACCGCACCCTTGATTTCCACCAGGCAGGGGGCGCTGGCGGCGAAACGTTCGGCGTCCTGCCGCCCGCCGACGATGTCGCCCCAGTGCATCGGGATCGCCACCTTCGGACCGATGCGGCGCGCCGCCTCCACCGCCTCGTCGGCGGTCATCACGTAGGTTCCGCTCACCGTGAGCAGGGCGACGTCGCAGTTTACCGTGTTCATCTCGTCGATCACGTCCGTGTCGCCGCAGTGGTAGATGAAGAGGCCGTCCAGGTTGATGATGTATCCCACCCAGTCGTTCTCCTTCGGGTGGAACTTCTTGTTCGTGTTGTACGCCCGCACGGCTTCGATCTCCACTCCGCCGACCTCGGTCTTCTCCCCGGGGGCGAGGAGAACCGTTTCTCCCGGGGGGAGATCCCCGGCGATGGACCTGGCGCCGACGATCACCGTGCCGGGCCTGCTCACCTTCGCGATGTCCTCCGCCGACAGGTGATCGTAGTGGGAATGGGTGATCAGGACGATGTCGGCGTCATGCGGCTCGCCGGCCAGCTTCCAGGGGTCGATGTAGATGATCACGCTTCCGCGCAGCCGGAACGAGGCGTGCCCCAGCCAGTCGATGCCCTGTGTAAAACGATCCGTCATCTTCCCTCTCCCTCGTGGAAGGGCTCGAGGACCGTGTTCGCGCTGTGCCCGCCGCTTACCTGCGGAGTGCGCTGACCGCGGCGCCCACCGCGACTCCGGCGGCGGCTCCAAGCCCAAGGAAGATACCCATCCGCCCGGTCGCCGCGCCGAGAGCCGCGCCCGCGCCCGCTCCGATCGCGAGCCATGCCCCGACCGTAAAGAACCCCACCTTCCCGCGATCGGGTTTCCCTGTCCCCGGTTCTTTTATTCTATACCCGGCAGAAGACCACGAACCGGTCGGCCCGCTGCCCGGAGAGTTCCGACCCGTGGCGAAAATCCCAGTAGTAGGTGTTCGTCGGCGGAACCCCCTTCTCCCGCCTCACCTTTTCCTTCAACCGCTTCGCCGTGTTCCCGATGGTCTTCAGGGGGCCGTAGTGCACCATGGAGAAGACGAGGCTCTTCTCGAGTTCGATCACCGAGGCGTCATACATTTCGGGCGGCACGATGGGCAGGAGCAACCGGCCCTTCAGGGGGCCGATTTCCATCAGCAGCATGCCGTCGTCGGGGACCGGGTACCCCTTGGTCTCCACCTCCGCGCGCAGCCTCTGCACGCTTTCGGGGAGTTTCACCGGACGGCCGAGGGGGCAGAGTAGGGGTACGGTGTAGCAGGTGCGGGGCTCCCATTCGAACTCGCCGTCTTCCCACCGTTCGGGGTCGGTCAGCGCTGTTCCCGTCATGGAGTTCCTCCCTTGGGTGAAGGAGAAGATAGCCCCTCCCCGTCGCAACCGTCAACAGCGGCGTTGCCCGATGTGACGACCCCGGTCCGCCCGCGCCGGCAGTCCGGTGCGGCCCCCGGCCGTCCCGGCTGACCGGGACGCCGGCAGCCCCCTCTCGGCCGCGCGCGTTCCAGCCGCAGAGTTTGTGAACGGATTCTCAAAACTTGACCCGTGACCGAGGTGGAATCTATATTCGCGCAGCTTCGGATTCACCGGGCGCCGCGGCGTTACGCGGCCGCCGGCACACTGATTCTTTCACTGAAACGGTCCCGAGCCTGCAATGGACCCCTCCGACTGGTCCCACCCCGAGCCTTACAAGATCAAGATGGTCGAACCGATTCACCTGCCGCCCCGCGAGGAGCGCGAAGCGGCGCTGGAGAGGGCCGGCCTGAACGTGTTCAACCTCCCCGCGGAGGCGGTGTTCATCGACCTGCTCACCGACTCCGGCACCGGCGCGATGAGCGAGGGGCAGTGGGCGGCGATGATGCAGGGGGACGAGAGCTACGCCGGCAGCCCCTCGTTCCGGCGGCTGCACGATGCGGTGGAGGAGGTCTGCGGCTTCCCCTACGTGCTCCCGACCCACCAGGGCCGGGCCGCCGAAAATGTGCTCCACTCGGCGCTGATCCGCGAGGGCGACATCGTTCCCGGCAACAGCCACTTCGACACCACCAAGGCGCACATCGAGTACCGCCGCGCGAAGGCGGTCGATTGCACCGTGGACGCCTGCTTCGACCCGGAGTTGGAGGAGCCGTTCAAGGGCAACGTGGACCTTGAAAAGCTCGACCGGGTCGTCCGGGAGCACGGCGAAGAGAAGATTCCCTTCGTCCTCATCACCGTGACCAACAACAGCGGGGGCGGGCAGCCTGTCAGCCTGCAAAATATTCGCAGGGTGAGCGAATACTGCCGGGAGAGGGGCCTTCGCCTGTTCCTCGATGCCGCCCGTTTCGCGGAGAACTCCTGGTTCATCAAGCACCGGGAGGAGGGGCAGGGGGAGCGCACCATCGGCGAGATCGCCCGCGAGATGTTCTCCCTCGCCGACGGGATGACCATGTCGGCGAAGAAGGACGCCATCGTCAACATCGGCGGGTTCATCGCCCTGCGCGACGAGGCGCTGTTCGACAAGTGCTGCCAGTTCAACATCCTCTTCGAAGGGTTCATCACCTACGGCGGCCTTTCCGGGCGCGACATGGAGGCGCTGGCGGTCGGACTGCGGGAGGGAATCGACGAGGAGTACCTGGCCGCGCGCATCGGGCAGGTCCGGCGGTTCGGGGATGCGCTGCACCAGGCGGGCATCCCCGTGTTGCGGCCCCCGGGGGGACACGCGGTCTACGTGGACGCCAGGCGTTTCCTTCCCCACATCGACCAGGAACAGTTCCCCGCGCAGGCGCTGGTCTGCGAGCTGTACCTCGAGGCCGGGGTGAGGGCGGTGGAGATCGGCACCGTTCTCGCCGACAGGGACCCGGTGACGGGGAAGAACCGGCCGCCGATGCTGGAGATGATGCGGCTGACCGTGCCCCGCAGGGTCTACACCGACAACCACCTGATGTACGTCGTGCGGGCCCTCGAACGGATCCATGCGCGGAGGGAGACGATCCGCGGGCTGCGCTTCACTTACGAGCCGCCCATCCTCCGCCATTTCCGCGCCCGTTTCGCCTGGGTCTGAGGCTGCGGCACCCCGTTTCGGCCGGGCGGGTCGCGGTGGCCGGGCCGACGGCGGGCTTTTCCCGGGTGGAAATAACGGCCCGTTATCTTGTGAACGGTGGAACGAAGACGGGCGCTCCCCGCTCCTTGCGGCCCGGCGAGTTAGCCACGACAAACATTTGACAATCTTGATGTTAGGCGAGCCCGGCGGGCTTCTCCGGGGGCTTTCCTTGACCGTTCCCCGGAGCTGTTGTATCTTTCACGGAACCGAAATCGGTCCTGGTGGACCGATTCACCTGAATCGACGTGGTTCTGCTTGTCGTTAGACAGCCGCATTCAGGTAAACCGGTCCACCAGCGTCGGGCTCGGGGTCTTGGGCGGCGGGAGCTTCACCGTGTCCCGAGCAGGGAAATGGGGATGCCGGAGCAGACGGACATCCCCGTTTCCCTTAGAATGACCGGCGGCGGCGCCGCCGTCTCCCAATGCCGATCCGGCACCAACCACGGGGAGGATTCATGCATTACCGTTGGCAGACCGGGATGACAGCCTGGGTACTGCACCGGGTGACGGGTCTCGGTCTGGTCTTTTACATCATCCTGCATGTCTGGGTGGTCTCGAGCCTGCAACTCGGACCGGAGACCTTCGAGAGGACGATGGCCTTCGTGGAGGCGCCGCTGTTCCGGTTCCTGGAAGTGGGCCTCCTCTTCTGTGTCATCTACCATGCGTTGAACGGGCTGCGCCTCATCGCCATCGACTTCCTCGGCGCCACCGAGAAGCATGTTCCCCTCTTCTACACGTTGATGGCGATCGCCGCGGTTCTCTGGGTCTGGGGCGGCTCGACGATGATCGGCCACGCGCTGCATGACCTGCGGCAAGGTGCATCGTTCTTCCCATTCTAACGGCGGAGGCTCGGTTCCATGTTGAAGGAATTCGGTACACGATCGGGAGGGGCCAACGCCTGGATCTGGCAGAGAATCACCGGACTGGTCCTCGTCGTCGCGCTCTTCCTCCATTACCTGTTTCTCCATTTTCTCAACGGCGGAACGGTGAGCTACGCCGAGGTCGCCTCCCGTCTCTCCACACCCCTGTGGAAATTCATCGACCTCGCCTTCCTCACCGCGGCGCTTTACCACGCGGTCCAGGGAGTGCTGATCGTCGTCCATGACTATGTCCACCGCCCCGGGTGGCGGGTAACACTGGTAACGTTGACCTGGTTGGTCGGGATCACCCTGTTGATCACCGGCTACACGACCGTCATCAACTTCCAACCATTCTGAGCCGGAGGCAGGAGAGATGATCCATCGGTATGACGTGATCATCGTCGGTGCGGGCCTTGCGGGCTCGCGGGCGGCGGTGGAAATCGGCCAGGTCGCCGATGTGGCGGTGTTATCCAAGGTCTACCCCAGCCGCAGCCATTCCGGCGCGGCCCAGGGCGGCATCGCCGCGACGCTGGCGAACAGCTCGCCCAGCGACCGCTGGGAGTATCACATGTTCGACACGGTCAAGGGGTCCGACTATCTCGGTGACCAGGACGCCATCGAGATGATGGTCCGCGAAGCCCCGGAGACCGTGATCGAGATGGAGCACTGGGGCTGCCCCTTCAGCCGGAATGACGATGGCACCATCGCCCAGCGGAAGTTCGGCGGGCACACGCTGGATTACGGCAAGGAGCCCGCGCTGCGAGCCTGCTACAGCGCGGACTACACCGGCCACGTGCTGCTGCACACGCTGCACGAGCAGAGCCTGAAGCACAATGTCCACTTCTACAGCGAGTTCCAGGCGCTGAGCCTCATCTTCCGCGACAACCGCGCCATCGGCATCGTCGCCTGGGACATGGTGAACGGGGGCCTGCACACCTTCTACGGCAAGGCGGTGATGTTCGGCACCGGCGGCTACGGCCGGGCGTTCAAGATCACCTCCAACGCCCATGCGAACACCGGCGACGGCCTGGCGCTGGTGCTGCGGCAGGGGCTGCCGCTGCAGGACCTGGAGTTCGTCCAGTTCCACCCCACCGGGTTGTACAAGAGCGGCATCCTGGTCACCGAGGGGGCCCGCGGGGAGGGCGGGTACCTGCTCAACGGCGAGGGGCGGCGGTTCATGGAGGATTACGCCCCGTCACTGATGGAGCTCGCCCCCCGCGACATGGTCGCCCGCGCGATGCAGACCGAGATCGACGAGGGGCGGGGGATCAACGGCGGGGACTACATCCACCTCGATGTCACCCACCTCGGCGAGGCGCGCCTGATGGAGCGGCTGCCGCAGATCACCGAGCTGGCGATGAACTTCGCCGGCGTCGACCCGCGCAGGGAGCCGATCCCGATCCAGCCCACCGCCCACTACAGCATGGGCGGGATCCCCGCCAACCCGAACACCCGGGTCACCTGCAACGAGAACCGGGACGAAACGATCGGCTTCTACGCCGCCGGGGAGTGCTCCTGCATCAGCGTGCACGGGGCGAACCGCCTCGGGACCAACTCGCTCCTCGAGGCGCTGCTCTTCGGCCGCCGGGCGGGCAAGCAGATCGTCCGCGACCTGCCGCACCATGACTGGCCGGAGCTGCCAGCGGACTACGAGGACATGGCCCGCGAGGAGATTGACCGGCTCCTCAACTCGGACGGCACGGAGAAGGTCGCCGCGATCCGCTCGGAGCTGCAGGAATCCATGATGCGGGACTGCGGCGTGTTCCGGACGAAGGAGCAGCTCCAGCGCCAGCACGAGAAACTGGAGGAGCTGCAGGAGCGCTACCGCCGGATCAGGATCGATGACAAGGGAACCCGCTTCAACACCGACCTCATCGAGGCGATCGAACTCGGGCACCTGCTCGAGTTCAGCGGGGCCATCGTCGAGGGGGCGCTCCGCCGCGAGGAGAGCCGGGGCGGACACTTCCGCAGGGACTTCCCGAAGCGGGATGACGCCAGGTTCCTGAAGCACACGCTGGCTTGGCATCGTGACGGCAAGTGGACGCTGACCTTCGAGAAACCCGTGATCCTCGAGGGCGTGCATCACAAGGGGTTCGAACCCAAGGAACGCAAGTACTGAGCGGGCCGTCCGCGCGGAAACCAATCCTCAAGTCGGGGAGACATCATGCCGGTGCGCACATTCAAGATCTTCCGCTTTAACCCGGAAACGGACAAGAAGCCCTGTTACAAGACCTACGAGGTTGACTGCGAACCCGCATGGACAGTGCTCGATGCCCTGATCCAGATCAAGGGATACCAGGATGGAACCCTCACCTTCCGCCGCAGTTGCCGTCACGGGATCTGCGGTTCCTGCGCGATGCAGGTCCAGGGGCTGAACAACCTGGCGTGCGAGCAGCAGCTCACCACGATTCCCAGGGACCCGATCGTCATCGATCCGTTGCCCGGCTTCGAGATCTACAAGGATCTCGTCGTCAACATGGACCCGTTCTACGAGGCGCTGAAGCGCGTGAAGCCCTGGCTGATCAACGACGACCCGCCGCCGGCCACGGAATGGTTACAGTCGCCCGCGGAGTTCGCCCTGATGGGGACCTCGATCGCCTGCATCCTCTGCGGCGCGTGCACGAGCTCCTGCCCGAGTTTCTGGAATGACGGCGAATACCTCGGTCCGGCGGCCCTGCTCAAGGCGTTCCGTTACACGTTCGACACGCGGGACAAGGGCTTCGAACAGCGGGTGGAGGCGCTGGACAACCGGCACGGCCTCTGGCGTTGTCACAAGATCACCAACTGCTACCATGCCTGCCCCAAGGACCTCAACCCCACCGAGGCGATCAGCAAGCTGCAACGGAAGGTGGTGCAGGAGAGGATGTGAGAATGCCGTGACCTTGCCCGGGAGCGGCTTGTCGCGGCGCAGCATTGCGAAGCCGGAACTGCATCCCGGGACAGTACGGAAAACCTTTCGCGATTCACCCGCCCGGACAGCACATGTCCGGGCGTTTCTTCGCTGTGCGCACGGCTGCGGCGGGTGAAACCCGGGGCAAGCCCCGGGCCACCCCGCCGCGGCTGGCGAATCCGGTCATCTTCAGGTTTCACGGGCGGACTCGGGCACGCGCCGGGCGGGCTTGACACTTCAGGCGGATGGGGGTATTTTGGCGCTCGGTTCAGCGGGGCTTGAACCACCCCCCGGGGCGTGGCGCAGCCCGGTAGCGCACCGGCTTTGGGAGCCGGAGGCCGTCGGTTCGAATCCGACCGCCCCGACCGGCGGAAGGGGCGGGTGATCGGAAAGAGGACGGACGGCCCTCCCGTCCCGGAGCCTGTTCTCCTCAAGGGAAGGCGGGGCGGCCCGCCGACCCGGCGGCCGGATCAGACGCCTGTAGCTCAACCGGATAGAGCACCGGCCTTCTAAGCCGGGGGTTCGGGGTTCGAGTCCCCGCAGGCGTACCTGCACGGTCCGTGTAGCTCAGTTGGTTAGAGCGCCTGGTTGTGGCCCAGGAGGCCGTGGGTTCAAATCCCATCACGGACCCGACGTGAGGTGAAGCGGTGTGGCGGGCAGGCGGTCCGCGCCGTGCCGCCCCGCCCCACGGCTCCCTCCCGGAAAGGGCGGGTGTAAATCTTTCGCGCTCCTTCGCTCCCCTGCGGGAGTGTTCGCTTCGACCCCATCGTCTAGCGGCCTAGGACTCCGGGTTTTCATCCCGGCAACAGGGGTTCGAGTCCCCTTGGGGTCACCCTTGACCGCGGCATCCGGCACCGCCGGGAGCCGCGGCTTTTCCTTTGGCCCGCCTGCCCGGCTTGGGGCCGCCCGCCGCATGAATTGCACTCGGTCCGCCACGCCTCTACATTCACCCAGGGGAGTGGGGCGCTCTTTTCCAGTGGGGAACAGCTGCGTCCTTGTGTGTGCTGCTCCGCGCGTGGGGTGTTTCACGCGGGAAGCGCGCAGAAGAAGGAGGAGAACCATGGGTAAAATTGCTGTGGGCCGTGTCATTATCGGCGGCCTGGTGGCCGGGCTGATCATCAACATCAGCGAGTCTGTGCTGCATGCCTTTATCCTCGGGCCGGCGTGGATGGACTATCAGAAGACCCACAACTTCGGCGGGATGACCGGTGGGGGATCGATCACGATGATCGTTCTCCTGTTCATCCTCGGACTGGTCGCCGTGTGGCTGTATGCGGCGATTCGTCCCCGTTTCGGCGCCGGCCCGAAAACCGCGATTTACGCCGGGCTTGTCATCTGGCTTCTCGTCTCCGTGATGTCGAACCTGGGAGGTCTGGCTGTCGGCGTGTACACTTCCAGCATAGCCATTACCATGCTCCTCTGGACACTGGTCGAGATGCCGCTGGCGACGTTCGTCGGCGCGTGGATCTACCGTGAGGGGGAGGGTGCCGGCGCGGAGGTTGCGGCACCTGAACCCGCCGCCCCGGAGACTGCGGCCCCCGAAACCGGAGGCGCGGAACCGGCCGGGGAGGAGGAGACCGGCGGGGAGAAGGCGGAAGAGTAGGAGACCGTCCCGGCCCGTCAGGCGGGCAGGAAGGAAGCAAATCAGCAGCAGCCCGGGGGTGTTCCCCGGGCTGTTCTGTTCTGGGTGGCCGACACCACGTTGC
>CAYOKT010000021.1:0-15419 GCA_964404605.1 uncultured bacterium | reverse complement strand
TCGTACCGCAGCGCTTCGATGGGATCGAGGCGGGCGGCCTTCCAGGCGGGCCAGGTGCCGAAGACGAGGCCGATCAGGCTGCAGAAGAGGATGCCCAGCCCCACCGCCCAGAGGGGGATCGCCACGGGGAGCTTGACGGCGCTGCCGAGCAGAAACGCGGCGGCGATCCCGATGATCACGCCGACAAGCGCGCCGATCTCGGTGAGGATCACCGCCTCGACGAGGAACTGGCCGAGGATCGAACGACGCCGTGCGCCGAGCGCCTTGCGCACCCCGATCTCCCGTGTCCGCTCGGTCACCGAGACGAGCATGATGTTCATGATCCCCACCCCGGCGACCAGCAGGGCGATCGAGGCGATCCCGATGGCGGCGACACGGATCCACTTGGTCATCTGGTTGAAGCTGTCGATGAGCTGATCGGAGTGCCAGATGGCGAAGTTGTTCTCCTCGCCGGGGCGCAGCCCGCGCGCGCTGCGCAGGGCGGCGATGGTCTGGTCGATGGCGTCGTCCATATGCTTCGGGTCACGCACCTGGATGGTAATGTTCCAGCTTCGCTCCGCGCCCCACCACTGGGTGAAGGTGGTGATCGGTATGACGACGAGGTAGTCGGCGTTGCGGTTCAGCACACTGCCGAATTCCTGGAGCACGCCGACCACGAGGGCACGCTGCCCGTCGACCGTGACATGCTCGCCCAGCGGGTCGCGGTAGGGGAAGAGCTTCTGCGCCACCTTCGACCCGAGCACGACCACGGGGCGGGCGAACTGCACATCCTGGTCCGTGATCGCACGGCCGCTTTCGACGTAATAGGCGTTGTTGGGGAAGCTGCCCGGTACACCGCCGCAGACGTTGTTGATCGGGTGCGTGGCGATATTCTTGTATTTCACCGTGGCGGCGAACTTCCACACCTCGGGGGCGACATTCGCCACGAGGGGCACGTTCCTCTGGATGGCGCGGACCTCGCGCATGGTGATCTTCGGCCGGTACTGCCGCCTCCGGCGCCCCACATGGATCCCGATGTTTACATCGTACCTCTGCACCTGGAAGACGCTGGCGGAGAGCTGGGACATCTCCCGGTCCATCAGGTTTTTCAACCCCTCGACGATGGACATCGTCGCGATGATGGTCATCACCCCGATGACCACGCCGAGCAGTGTCAGCGCGCTGCGCAGCTTCTGGGAGAAGATGCTGGTGACCGAGATGGAGAAGGATTCGCGCAGGTTCATCGCCTTATTCCTGCCTGAGGGCGACGATGGGGTCGAGGCGGGCGGCCTTCGCCGCCGGGAAGAGCCCGAAGATGAGCCCGACCACCGCCGAGAAGATCACCGCCGCGAACGCGAGCCAGGTGGGCAGAGAGGTGGGCAGTTGGGTCTTGATCGCCAGGGATGCGAGGGCGGCGAGGCCGACACCGAGCACCCCACCCACCATGCAGATGATCATCGCCTCGACGAGGAACTGCCACATGATGTGGCCCGTCTTCGCCCCCACGGCCTTGCGCATCCCGATCTCCCAGGTGCGCTCGGTGACCGAGACGAGCATGATGTTCATGATCCCGATGCCGCCGACGAGGAGCGAAATGCCCCCGATGACCAGCCCGGCGCCGTAGATCCCCGCCGTCATCGTCTTGTAGAAGCTCTCCAGCGCACTCTGCTGGTTGATGGAGAAGTTGTTATCGTCCTTCGGGCGCAGGTTGCGCGCGCGGCGCATGATTCCCGTCAGCTCGTCGATCAAGTCTTCGAGCTGGACGCCGTCCTTCGCCTTCACCGCGATATCCACGCTGCGGTAGCGGCCGAAGGTGCCGATGAAGGTGGTGATGGGAATCATCACGAAGTTGTCCAGCGACTGGCCGAAGGTGGAGCCCTTCTCCTCGAGAATGCCGACCACGCGGTAGTTGTGCGCCCCGATCCGCAGGTAGCGCCCGATGGGGCTGAACGTCCCGAACAGCTCCTTCTGGATGTCCTTGCCGATGACGCATACCCGCCGCCCCGACCGGACGTCCGTGTCGCTGAGGAAGCGGCCGAACTCGGGGACGAAGTTCCCGGCGATGGTCATTTCATAGTTGGTTCCGAGGACACCGACGCCTTCGAGGCTGTTGTCCCGGAAAGTCATCGGGCGCCGTGTCCAGAGCTGGGGCGCCACCGCCTCGGCCAGGCGGGAATGCTTCAGGATGGCTTCGTAATGTTCCATCGTGAGGCGCGGGCGGTTGATATATCGCCACCAGTCATCGTCCCAGATCCAGGGGTGCCGCTCGACATAGACCGTCCGGCTGCCGAGGAAACCGATCTGCTTGGCGAAGGAGCGGTTCAGTCCCTGGATGATCATCATCATCAGGCTGACGGTCACGACCCCGATGATGATCCCGAGCGTCGTCAGCAGGGAACGCGTCTTGTTGCTCAGCAGGGCGCTGAGGGCGATCTGCACCCCTTCAACCAGGCTGTGGGTGAACCGTACGGCGAGTTTTCCCATGACGCGTCGCTCCGCGTTCTACCCGGCCGGGAGATCCGGGGGGTTCATGCTCCCGCGGCTGCGGCGGGAGGGGTCTGCTCCTCGTCCTCGAACGGCTTGTGCGCGAAACCGCCGTTCTCCCCCGAGCGCGGTGTCTGCCGCTGATCGCTGTGGACCATGCCGTCCAGCAGCCTCACCACCCGGTGCGCGTAGCCCGCGATATCCTCTTCGTGGGTGACGAGTACGATGGTGTTCCCCTGTTCATGCAGTTGCTTGAACAACTCCATGATCTCGTAGCTCGTCCGGCTGTCCAGGTTGCCGGTGGGTTCGTCCGCGAGGAGCAGGCTGGGCTGGTTGACCAGGGCGCGGGCGACCGCGACACGCTGCCTCTGTCCCCCGGATAGCTCGTTCGGCTTGTGGTGCATCCGGTCGGCGAGCCCGACCCGCTCGAGGGCCTCGGTCGTGCGCTTGCGCCGCTCCGCGCGGGACATGCCCGCGTAGATCAGGGGCAGCTCGACGTTGTGAAAGGCGTTCGCCCGGGGCAGGAGGTTGAAGGTCTGGAAGACGAACCCGATGCGGCGGTTCCGGATGTCGGCGAGTTCGTTGTCCGTCATCTCCTGAACCTCCTCGCCGCTGAGGTGGTACACGCCGGCGGTCGGGGTGTCGAGGCAGCCGATGATGTTCATCAGCGTGGATTTGCCCGACCCGGAGGGCCCCATGATCGCGAGATACTCCCCGCGCTCGATGGTCAGGTCGATCCCGCGGAGTGCCGGCACCTTGAACCGGCCGATCTCGTAGACCTTGGTGATCCCTTTCAGGCGGATAAGGGTGCTCATTGCTGGCTCTCTTCCGTTGTTTCACCCTTTTCGCCGTCCCCGGTCGTCGCGACTTCCGCCGCCGGTTCCTCGTCTCCGTTCTCCTGTTCCGGCGCGGTGTATTCGACCCGTGTGCCGCTGTGCAGCTCGCGAGACAGCAGGCGGAACGGCCCCGAGACCACGATGTCGCCGTCCTCGATGCCCGAGAGGATTTCGAAGTGGGTGTCCGAATAGATGCCGAGCTTCACCGGGCGCACCCAGGCGGTATCGTTCTTGACCACGAAGACCACTTCGACAGGTTCGTCCTCCGGGCGCATCCCGCTGCTGCGCTCCCCGCCGTCGCCCTTCTTGCGGCCTCCTTTTCCCTTCTTCCCGCCGAGGGTCCGTTTCTCGATCTTCTTCTCCTCCTTCAGGGAGCGGACGGTGACGGCTTCCTGGGGGAGCACGAGGGTCCGGTCGCGCCGGTCGGTTTCGATCTCCACCGTGGCGCTCATCCCCGGCCGCAGTTCCGGCACGAAGTCGTTCACCGCCACGGTGACCTCGAAGTTGGTCACCTCCTCGGCGCTGCCCTGCCCGCGGACGATCCCGGAGTGGGCGATTTCGGTCACCGTGCCGCGGAAGCTCGTGTCCGGGATGGCGAAGACCTCGATCTTCACCGGGTCGCCGAGGGCGACGAGGATAACATCGTTCTCGTTGACCTCGACGTTCACCTCCATCTGGTCCAGCTTGGAGACGACGAGGATGACATCCTCGGAGAAGGTGGCCCCGATGGCCATCTCGCCGATCTCCTTGTTCAACCGGGTGACGATCCCGTCGATGGGGGAATAGATGCGGGTTTTCCGCAGGTTGTCCTCGGCCTGGGTGACGTTCGCCTTCAGCCGTTCGACATCCGCCTCGAAACGCCGGACGGCGGCCTGCTTCGCCTCCAGCTCCGCGTCGCTCGAGAGGTTCGCATCGTACAGTTCCATCGTCCGGCGGAGCTGCGACTGGGCTTCGTCGAGGCTGGCCTGGGTGCTCATCAGGGCGTAACGCATCTGCTGGAGCTGGGCGTTGTAGGTCTCGTCCTCGATCTTGACCAGGAGCTGCCCCTTGGTCACCTTGTCGCCCTCGTCCGCGCCGAGGTAGAGGATGCGGCCGGAGACGTTCGCGCTGATGTTGACCTCCACCTTCGGCTGGATCTTCCCCGAGGCGGAAACGGTCTGCACGAGGCTGTCCAACTTGGCCACGGCGACATCGACCTTCTGACCCTTCGGCTTGCGCTTCATCGCGAGATTGGCGACGACCAGCACACCCAGCAGCACGACGATGCCGAGGATCACCCAGGTCTTTTTCCTGCTCTTCTTTTTGCCGTTCACGCTCACGGGGTTACCTCCTCGAGCGGCCGCCCGATGTCACGTTCGAGCGCCGCTTTCGTGGTGAAGAAATTGAACACTTTTACGATGTAGTCCGTCTCGGACTGGTTGAAGGTCACCTGGGCGTTCCGCAACTGGAGCTGGGAGGAGGCGCCGATACGGTACCGCTCCTGCTCGAGGTCGAGCTGCCGGCGGGCCAGGGTACGATTCTTGTCCGAGACGCGTATCTGGTTGTAGAGGCGGTCCATGCTGCGCCATTCCTGCCGGATGGTCGCCGCGATCTGCTGCTCCTGCCGGCGAAGGTCCCACATCGCTTTCCGCTTCTCGATGACCGCCTGTTCACGGTTCAGCTCGCGCTGGAAACCGTCGAAGAGCGTCCAGCTCAGGTTGAACCAGTAGTAGCGCGTTTCGCTTTCGGGCGAAAGCTGGAACCGGTTCTGGCCTATCTCGCTGCCGGTGCGCTGAAGTTGCGCGCCCATGCTCGCGGCGGGAAGGTAGGCCGCGTTCGCGCTCTTGATCGCGCTGTGCTGGATGGCGACCCGGTTTTTCATGCTGAGGTAATCCGGCCGCGTGCGGATCGCCACGGCGACGAGTTCGTCCGGGTCCAGGTCGGGGAGAACCGGTTCCAGCTCGCCCTGGACGGGATACCGGCTCTCGAGGTTCGCCCCGATGGCCAGGTTCAACGCTTCCCGGGCGTTCTCCAGGGTCTGCTCGGCTTCGAGCACGGCGTTCTCGGCGTTGTTCACGTCGATTTCCGCCTGCATCACGTCCAGCTCGATCACCTCGCCGCTGGCGAAGCGGGCCTGGGCGAACCGGTAGTTATCCCGTTGCTGCTCGAGGATCTCGCGCGCCAGGCTGAGGTTGTTCTCCGCCGACAGGTAACGGTAGACGGCGGTCTTGACGTTGTACTCGAGCTGCTGGCGGGTGAAGTCGGTCGAGAGGCGGGTGTTGTCCACCGTGAGCAGCGCGCGCCGGAGGTCGAAGAACCGCGCCCCGCCGCGGAACAACTCCTCCGTCACCGTGAGCCGCATCGTGCTCTGGCTGGACCATTTCTCCGAGGAGCCGACGATGGTGCCGCCCTGGATGATCGGGATCTCCGACCGGGTGTTCGTGAAATCGGCGCCCGCGCGGACCGAAGGCATGAAGGTGCCGTAGGCGCTGCGGGTGGCCAGCCCGATCAGCTTCTCGTCCTCGATCGCCTTGCGCAGCGTCGCCTCGTTATCCAGCGCGATGGAGACCAGGTCCTCCACCGTCTTGGGAGAGTCGCTCATGATGAGCGGCGGCTCGGGAATCGAGTGCGTCTCCGCCCCGGCGCGGACGGCGCCGGCGGTGGCCAGGAAAACGGTGCTAAGGAATATGGTGAGAGCGCGGTTCATCGCTCGGATTCCCCCTGAGGTGACGGTTGGGAACTCTTTCAATGGACGTTCAGCCTGCCGTCCAGGTTACACCATCGATTGCCCGAAGAGCAGGGAGGTGATGAGCCCGAGCCCGAGATAGACGATGAGCATCAGGACGACACCGGTGCTCCGCTTGCTGTTCGCCAGCACGGCCAGGCCGATCCCGACGACGACCGCCTCCCAGATGGTGAAAACGTTGAAGACGGTGAGAATCTTGAACAGCGTCGAGTCCGGGTTGTTGCGGGCGAGGATGCCGAGACCCAGTTGCGCGCCGTACATGTCGCCGCTGAGGCGAATCAGGACACCGCTGATGAGCGCGGCGAGAGCCGCGATCATCCCACCGTGGAACGCCAGCGACCAGTAGTGCTTGAACCTCTTCATCCCGCCGAGGATGATGTTGCCGAGGAAAAGCAGCAGCACGGTGAGCAGCAGCCGCATGAAGAGGACGGCGATCGGTGGATTTACATAGAGCATCGTGTTGACCAGCCCCTGCTGGGACTCGATGATCTGTTCCGACCGCTCCGCGGGAATCCGCCCCTGGGCGACCATTTCATTGACCTTGTCACGCATCTGGTCCAGTGCGAAATCGCGGAGCACGTCACCGGCGATGGCGACGAAGAGCAGCGTGCTGAGGAGCAGGATGATGCACGGCAGGAGCCAGGCGGGTTTCTCCGCCACGGATCGCATCACGCGGTCCGGCTCGGTGAACACGCCGATGATCCGCGCGAATCCGCCCATCATCGGGGTCTCTGCCGAACCGGCTTCCGGGATGGCGGCGCCTTCTTCGTGACCGCTCTCGACTTCCGGCGTGGTCTCCTCGCCCGGAGTCGCTTCCTCGTGGGGCTCGTGGGGTGTGTCGTTGACCATGGTCCCTCCTCCGTGGTCAGGGTGGGAAGCCCGCCTTCCGTACGGGCTCACTCGCTCGTTTCATCCTCCCGGGGAACGTGGGATCGGCAGGTGTTCCCGTAGGGCTGGATCGATCGTTTCAAGGTATGCCGTGCAGAGGGCAGCGGTCTCCTCCGTTTCCCTCCAATCATGCAGAATAGAGAACGTATTATAAGTTGCACACGTTCACAATTTAGCAATCATCGTGCCGGAAATAGCGGAAGCTAACTCTCGTCTTTCGCCCGCTTTCGGCCGGTTGGTGTGGCATTTTGCCCCACAGGTGTCGCCGGCGAGTAACATTTTGCTACCGTCCCCGCGGGAGTGGCCATGGCAGGGTGCGGAGGAAGAATGGGACACTGAACGGCGCCGACGGGACAGGCGGAGATCGAGGAGGATGGCGACCGGTCAGCCGCCCGCGTTTTTCTTTCCGGTGCGGTGCTCTCCCGTGCTCCCCGCGAGCGCCGCTTCCAGCATGTGCGTGCTCCGCTCGACGAGCGTTCTCGGGTCCACCAGCAGCCCGGCGGCGATCCGCGCGTTGTCGAGGAGAAGCCGGGTCGCCTCCCGGGCGAGGTCGTCCTTCACATTCGCCTTGCGCAGCGAGTTGATCCGCTTGAGGATGGTGTGCCGGGGGTTGATTTCGAGGATCATGGCGCCCATGGGCAGGGTCTCGCGGCTCATCGCCTGCATCACCCGGCGCATCCCCGTGGTCATCATCTGGTCGGGGTTGACCAGCACCGCCGGGCTGTTGACCAGGCGGCTGCTGACACGCACCTCCTCGACATCGCCGCCGACGACCTCCTTCATCCAGCGCGCCAGGTCGCCCGCTTCCGCCTCCGGCAGGGCGTCCCCGCGGTCAGCCTCTTCCCCTCCCGGCAGCTCCAAGTCCGCCTGGTCGGCGCTGATGACCTTCTTCCCCTTGTACTCGCGCAGGGCGGTCCAGACGAAATCGTCGATGCCGTCGGTGCCGTACAGCACCTCCCAGCCCCGCTCGCGCAGCGCCTCGATGTAGGGCCCGGCCTCGATCGCCTCGCGAGAGGGGCCGGAGATCACGTAGAGCGCCTTCTGGTCCTCCGGCATCCGCGCGATCGCCTCGTCGAGGCTCGTCATCGCGTCCCCTTCCGTTTTACTCGATGGGAAGCGGAGCAGTGCGGCGAGCTCCTCGCGGTGTTCGCCGTCCGTGTAGACGCCCTCCTTGAGGAAAGGACCGAAGAGGCGGAAGAACTTCGCGTAACCTTCGGGGTCCTCCTTCGCCTTCTCGGCGAGGAACTTGATCAACCTCCCGGTGAGCACCTTCCTCAGTTTCGCCACCAGCGCGCTGTCCTGCATGGTCTCGCGCGAGATGTTGAGCGGCAGGTCCTCCGAGTCGACGACGCCGCGGAAGAAACGGAAGTAGTCCGGGAGCAGGTTATCGACCTGCTGCTGGATGAGCACCCGCTTGCAGTAGAGGTGCACGCCCGGCTCCATGCGCCCGAGGCCGAACCGCTCGAGGTTGTCGCCCGGGACGAAGAGCACCGCGCGGATCGCCAGGGGAGCATCCGCGTTGAAGTGCAGCCAGTAGAGCGGATCGCCGCCCGTGTTGGCGATGAAACGGTAGAACCCCTTGTACTCTTCCTCGGTCAGTTCGCCCGGGCTGCGGGTCCAGATCGCGCCCACGGTGTTCACCTGCTCGCCGTTGACGAAGACCGGGAAGGGGACGAAGCTCGAGTATCGGCGGATCAGCTCCTTGACCCGTTCCGCGCGGGCGTACTCCCGCGCATCCTCCCGCAACCGGATCGTGACCTTCGTCCCGCGGTCCAGCCCCTCCACCTCGGCGACGTGGAAGCTCCCCCCGCCGGAGGAGCGCCAGATCGCGCCCGCGGCGTCCGGCCGCCAGGAGCGGCTGTGGACGGTGACCTCCTCCGCGACCATGAACGAGGAGTAGAACCCGACGCCGAACTGCCCGATGAGGGTGGCGTCCACGGGCTTGCCCTCGGCCACCGCCTTGAGAAACTCGCGCGAACCGGAGTGGGCGATGGTCCCGAGGTTCTTCGACACCTCCTCCCGGGTCATCCCGAGGCCGGTGTCGCGGATGACGAACGTGCCGGCGACCTCGTCGGTCTCGATCCGGATCTCAAGCGGAAGATCGGGGTCGACCACGTTCTTCTCGAGCAACATGAGATGGCGGATCTTCTCCAGCGCGTCCGAGGCGTTGCTGATCAGTTCGCGGACGAAGATCTCCCGGTCGGTGTACAGGGAGTGGACGACGATGTCCAGGAGCTGCTTGACCTCCGCCTTGAAACGGAGGGTCTGTTCACGCGGTTGTTTGCTCTCGACGGTCATTCCTCACCTTCTCCTGCGCTTTGCTGTCGTTCGGTCATGGGGGCGATCAACAGGGCGGCCGATCGCCCGCCTGCACCCCGGGGAGAGCCCGCCCCGCCGCAGGGCCGGCGGATGTCTCCCCCGCGCGCGCCGGTCATTCCTCCCAGGAGCGCGGGCGGAAGCGGCTGATCGACGACCAGCGGGCCAGCAGTTCCTTCTCCTCGGGGGTCAACCGTTCCGGGGTGACCACCTGGAGTTCGGCGATCAGGTCGCCGTGCCCGCCCGTCTTCTTCCTCAACCCCTTGCCGGGGATGCGGAGCTTGTGGCCCGACCGTGTGCCCGGGCGGATCGTCACCCGTACCCGCTTGCCGTCCAGCGTGGGCACGGTCACCTTCCCGCCGAGGGCGGCCTCCCAGGGGGCGATCGGCAAGGTGATGTGCAGGTCGAATCCCGCCGGGCGGAACAGGGGGTGGGGCGCGAAACGAACCCGCAGCATCAGGTCGCCTCCGCCGACTCCCTGCCCCTTCAGCCGGATTTTCGAGCCCTCCTTGATCCCCGGCGGGATCTTCACCTGGATCGTTTTACTCCCGGCCGCGGAGGCCGCGTCCGGTTCCTGGAAGGAGAGGGTCACCCGGCGCGTGGCGCCGTTGTAGGCGTCCTCGAGGCTGACCTCCAGGTCGGCGGTGACCCTCGCGGCCGCCGCGCCGCCGCGCCGCGCCTTGCGGGGCTGGGCGAAGCCGCCCATCATGTCCCCGAAGAGCATATCGAAAAAGTTGCTGAAGCCCCCGCCCCGGCCCGTGCCTCCGAAGCCGCCCGTGCCGAACTGGAAGCCCCCCGGTCCCTGCCGGAACTCCCAGCCCGGCGGCGCGCGGAACTCCTGGCCCGCCCGCCAGCCCGCGCCGAGCTGGTCATACCGGCGGCGCTTCTCCGGGTCGTGCAGCACCTCGTAGGCCTCGCCGATCTCCTTGAACCGGTCCTCGGCGCCCTTCGCCTTGTTGACATCGGGGTGATACTTGCGCGCCAGCTTCCGGTACGCCTTCTGGATCTCCTCGCCGCTCGCGTTGCGCGAGACCCCGAGAATCTTGTAGTAGTCCTTGTATTCCACACCCATCGCAGTATGCCTGTTCTATCGACCGCCCCTCGCGATGAAGGCCGATCTCTCCTCCTCGATGCAGCCGGTCGGATCGCTGCCCGCGCTCCCGCCGGGGATCGCGGGGCTGTCGGCCCCCCCAGAGTTGGATGCGGAGATGGGTTCCCGGGTCACCGGCGAGCCCGAGGGTCAGGGAGACCGCAGGTCGCGCAGGAGGTCCGCCAGTGTCGTTTCCGCGAGGAACTCGACCAGCGCCAGGTGGTAGGGGCGCCACCGGTGCGCCAGCGCCGCGCGCATCGACTCCGGCGCCTCCTCGAAACCGGGCGGCAGGGGGCTTTCACGGTCGAAGCCGTCCGTGGCGGCGGCGATGTCGTACAGGGAGATCTCGCCGGGCGGCTTCGCCAGCCTCACCCCTCCGCCGCGGCCGCGGGTGCTCTCCAGCAGCCCCGCGGCGGTCAACTGGACCAGCAGCTTGCTGAGAAACGAGGCAGGCAGCCCCGCGACTTCCGCCAGTTCGGCGGCCTGGCGGCGTTCTCCCGCGCCGCCCCCTTCCCCCGCGAGCGCCAGCATCGCCCGCACCGCGTAACCCCAGCTCTTGGAAAATGGCATCCTGAGCTCCCCTGGAACCCCCCGCCGTGACCATGAAGGCCGACGGGGGAATATATCGCCGCGCGGGCCGAACGAAAAACCCGGACGGTTCTCCCGTCCGGGTGGAAATACGTTCCAAACCGCCCCGCGGTTCCGATCCGGCAAGGCGGTGCCGGCTCGCCGGGCCGCCCTACTCCTGTTCGATCACCAGCAGCGGCACCCCGGCGTTCACCTGTTGCCCCTCCTCGCAGTGGAGGGCGGTGACCGTGCCCGCCCGCGGCGCGCGGAGCGTGTGCTCCATCTTCATCGCCTCGACGATGAGCACCGGCTGCCCCTCCTCCACCGCTTCCCCGGGCTGGACGAGGAGCTTGATGACCTTGCCGGGCATGGGCGCGGCGACCGATTTGCCGCCCTCGCCCTCGCCGCCGCCGTATTCGTCCTCCGCGGGGCGCTCGAACCGGAAGACCCTGCCCTCCACCGCGACCCACACGCTGTTGCCCTCTTCGGCGGCGGCCACGTGCAGGAGCCGGTCCCCGACCCGCCACAGCGCCTCGCCGGGGGCGGTCAGTTGCAGCGGTCCGGCCAGTTCGACGCCGTCCACGACCGCGCGGAGCAGGCCGTCCGCCGCTTCGCTCTGCACCTCGACACTGCCGCCCGGCGCCTTGAACTGCGTGCGTTTCATCCCGCGCCCCCCATGCGCCACGCCCCGAAGGCCTCCCAGGAGCTGACCATCCCGCCCCCGTCCGCCGCGGGCGCGCCGGCGCCGTTCCGCCCCCGTTGCGGCAGACCGGCCGCCACCGCGAGGGCGATGCGCCGCAGGTCGTCCGAATCCCCGGTCCACCCGGAGAAGTGCTTTTCGATGAAATCGGTCCTCGTCTCGCCCGCGATGAAAGGCTCGCTGGCGAGGACGTCGCGCAGGAAGGAGGCGGTGGTCGGCACCCCGAGGGCCACATACTCCTCGAGGGCGCGGATCAGGCGGGTCCGGGAGCTCTCCCGGTCGGGACCCCAGGCGATCACCTTCGCCATGATGGGGTCGTAGTGCACCGGAACCTCGCCGCCCTCGACCACCCCGCTGTCCACCCGGATCCCCGGCCCGCGCGGCTCGCGCAGGTAGAGGAGCGGCCCGGCGGCGGGGAGGAAGTCTTCGGCGGGGTTCTCCGCGTAGATGCGCGCCTCGATGGCGTGGCCGCGCTGGGAAAGGTCATCCTGCGCCCACCGCAGGGGCTCCCCGGCCGCAACGCGGAACTGTTCGGCGACGAGGTCCACGCCGACAACTTCCTCCGTCACCGGGTGCTCCACCTGGATGCGGGTGTTCACCTCGAGGAAGTAGAACCGCCCGGTGGTGTCGAGCAGGAACTCCACCGTCCCGGCGTTGACATACCCCGCCGCCCTCGCGGTCGCCACCGCCGCCTCGCCCATCTCCCGGCGCAACTCGGGCGTCAGCGCCGTGGAGGGGGTCTCCTCGATCACCTTCTGGTGGCGCCGCTGGATGGAACATTCCCGCTCGAAGAGGTGGATGACGTTGCCGTGCGTGTCGGCGAAGACCTGGAACTCCACGTGCCGCGGGGTTTCCACCCACTTCTCGAGGAACACGCGCGAATCGCCGAAGGCGCTGCCCGCCTCCCGCTGCGCCCCCTCGAGGGCCGCCTCGAGTCCGCCCGGTTCGTGCACGATGCGCATCCCCTTGCCGCCGCCGCCCGCCGCGGCCTTGATCAGCAGGGGGTAGCCGATCTTCCCGGCCTGGTGCCGCAGGTCGGCGATGTCCAGCTTCGAGGAGTAGTAGCCCGGTGTCACCGGCACCCCGGCCTTCGCCATCGTCTCCCGGCTGGCCACCTTGTCCCCGAGCAGCTCGATCGCCTCCGGCGGGGGACCGACCCAGGTCAGCCCCGCCTCGCCGACCGCGCGGGCGAACGCCGCCTGTTCCGCGAGGAAACCGTACCCGGGGTGCACGGCGTCGCAGCCGGTCCGCCGGGCGGCGTCGATCAGCTTGTCCACCGCGAGGTAGCTCTCCCCCGGGGCGGGCGGGCCGAGGAGGACGGCCTCGTCGGCGAGGCGCACGTGAAGCGCGGTCGTGTCCGCCTCGCTGTACACGGCGACCGGGGAGATCCCGAGCCCGCGGCAGGCGCGGATGATGCGCACGGCGATCTCGCCGCGGTTGGCGATCAGGACGCGTTGAATCGGTGGCATGGTCGTGATCCGGTCAGGTGCAACGATTCCCTGTCGGCGGCGTCAGGGGCGGATGCGGCTCCCGCCGCTCCCCGTGTTGCCCCTCCCGCCGGTTACTCCGTCCCGCTCACCCGAGGAACTGGGCCGCCATCAGGTAGAGCGCGAAGGCGACCATCATCAGCCCCTCCCCGGCGATGAACCCGCTGGCGAGGGAAGCGCCGTACTTCTCGGCGCGTACCGGGTGACGCTTGGTGTAAAAATAGGTTAAAATCGCCCCCAGCCACATCGAGATCGAGTAGACCGCCGGGACCATGAAGGCGATCCCGAAACCGACCGGGCTGGGCAGCCATTTGCCCACCTTCGGGGCGAAATGTCCGAGCAGGGGCAGGATGATGCCGAGCCCCGCCCCGATCCCGGCGCCCCACAGGGCGAACTGCGGCAGCGCCTTGAAGCCCACCGCGAGGATCTCCGCCATCTTGAACCAGGCGAACACCGCCGGCCCGGGAAACTCGGTGCCGGGGATCTCGTAGACGGCGGTCAGCACACGGTAGGTTCCCGCCGCGGCGAACACGCCGACGATCACCCCGACGAGCTGGGTGAGGACCTGGCGGCGGATGGAGACCTTCAGCATGTACCCCGCCTTCAGGTCGTGCATCAGGTCCCCGGCCTGGCTCGCCCCGGCGCTGGTGATCGCCGCCGCCATCAGGTTCACCTGCATCTTGCCCGGTGTGATCGCCCCGTACACCACCTGGGTGATCTTCCCCATCGCGCCGACCGGGTTGATGTCGGTCTCGCCGGTGGCGCGCACCGCGATCGCCGCGATGAACATCGAAAGGACGACCGCGAGAATCCCCTCTAATATCGAGATCTGGAACAGGTAGTTGGCGAGCAGCGCGGTGAGGATGGTGGCGAGGATCATCCCGACGATCCAGAACTTCATCGGGTAGGGGTCGGGCGCATCCTCCTCGTCTTCATCCCCGTTGCGGGTCTCCCCCCGCGCCATCCTGCCCATCGCCGAAAAAGCCCGCCCGATGGTCTTGTACTGCATCGCGAGGCTGGTGAAACTGGCGGTGATCATCAGCGCGACGCCGGTCCACAGCACCCAGTTGAACCCGGCCCGGTAGGGGCTGGACGTCGTCGGCAGGTTGGTGATCGCGGGCACCGGCCGGTTCTCCTCCTCCGCGCTCATCCCGGCAGCGGCCAGCAGCTCGACCGGCGCATCGTAGGCCCGCAGCACATCCACCCCGCTGACCCCTTCACGGTGGGAGGCGAGCAGGTTCGCGCGGCGAATCGCGTCCCGCATCTCGCGTTGCAGGGCGGCTTGGTGACGGCGCGCCGCATGGTTCTCCCGCCCGCGGGTCCCTTCGACCCGGGCAATGGCCGCCTGCACGCTGGCGAAGTCGGGGGCGACCTCGACGATACCCTTGTCGAGCAGGATGGGGGTGATGATCCCCCAGGCGATGATCGCCCCGGCGAACAGGCTCCAGCCGACACGCGGCCCGATGAGGATCCCCGCCCCGAGCATCATCGGCGACAGGTTGACCCCGAGCTGGAGCTGGTGCACCGCGAAGCCGAGGATCGCCACCGTGTAGAGACCGAAATCGTTGAACGAGAGGTTCTCGAAGGGCGCGATCCCGAGCGGTTGGATCAGGTAGAGCAGTTTCACCACCGCGGCCACCACCCCGGCGATGATCAGCACCTTGGTCTTTTTCAGCGCCTCCGCGCCGGAGGCGTACATCGCCTTGATCGTCTCGGCGGCGGCGGTGCCGGTCGGGTAGCGCAGCTTCTCGACGACGACCATCTGGCGGCGCAGGGGAACCGCGAAATGGACCCCGAGGAAGGCCACCGCGATCGCCCAGATGGAGAGGGTGACGAAGCTGAGGGGATCCTGCCCGTTGTTGTGACGGATCATCTCGAGCGCCGGAATGGCGGCGACGAAACCACCGGCGGAGGCCATCGTGCCCGCCGAGGAGCCCGCGGTGGCGGAGATCAGGTTCTCCTTCGCGCTGTACGCATTCTTGGACCTCAATATGGTGTTGAAGAGCGCGAAGCTGATCACCGCCGCGGTGATCGAGGCGCCGAAGGTCCAGCCGATCTTGAGCCCGATGGTCACATTGGATGCGCCGATCAGGCAGCCGACGAAGAGGCCGGAGAGCACGGCGCGCAACGTGAGTTCGGAAGGGGATTTCTCGCCTTGCATGGAGTCTCCGTGCGTGGAGCGGTCTGTAGAAGTTCCGCTAAGATACGGTGATGCCGCCCACGGAGCAATGCGCCTCGAGCGCTGCTCCGGGTGGGCGGCATCAGACGGTTTTCAGCGACCTTCCGCCGGGGGGTCGCACCCCGGCGCATATTGCTTTCGGTTGCGGAAACCCCTGTGAAACCCGGG
>CAYOKT010000020.1:23946-38709 GCA_964404605.1 uncultured bacterium | reverse complement strand
ATTTTGAAAGATCATTCTTTCTGTAAGGCACTTTATTAACAAACCCTGCTGTCAGAGCCTGCAGGGCCACACAAGAGAATAATCAGCAGATAAACGCATCCTCCGGATCACTCGACGTACCGGATTCTCACATCCTTCGGGGCGCGGATGGTGCCCTGCTCCCGTGCGGCCTGCGCGAGGGCGTCACGGTCGATGAGCCCGGTGTCGTTGAACTTCCGCTCCCCCTGCGGCATCCCGAAGAAGTCCTCGAAATGCCCGAAGACATAGTTGTTCGTCACCACGCGGTAGGTCGCCTCCGGGTCGAGGGGGCGGCCGCCGACCATGATCTCCCGCACGGTGTGCTCCGCCAAGTCGAAGGTCGCGGTCAGGCCCGAGACCAGCAGCCCTTCGAACGACCCCCCGGCGATATGTTCCAGCGCCCGTTTCAGCTCCTCGCCGTTCATCTCGAAGACGATCAGCGTGTTGCTGAAGGGGTTCGTCTCCCACAGGTCACGCAGGGTGAGCGGCCCCGGCAGCCAGTCGCGCCGCAGCCCCCCGGGGTTCTGGAAGGCGATCTCGGCGCCGGTGGCCGCGCGGAAGGCATCGGTCTGCCAGCGCCCCATCGCCGACTCACGGTTCCAGGAGCGGGTCAGCGGCTCGGCGACGGTGGCGATGGGCTCGTCCAGCCGCGAGGCGAGCCTCCGGTCCATCGCCTCGACGAAGGCGGCCAGCGCGCTGTCCGGCGGGGCGAGGGAGCCGTCATTGGGCAGCAGCCGGCCCGCCGCGGAGACAACATCCCCGCGCCGGACATCGAGGCTGAGCACCCCCAGCCAGGCGCCGTGCGCGCCCGCCTGCGCGATCACCGTGCCGGGGAGGCGTTGGCGTTCACCGTCCCCGGTGAGCGCTTCGCCCGGCGCCTCGCCGCCGGGACCGACCAGGCGCGGGCGGCGGAGGACGGTGTGGCTGTGGCCGCCGATAATCACATCCACCTCCGGCACGCGCGTCGCGAGCAGGCTGTCCCGTTGGAAGCCCATGTGCGAGAGGACGACCGCCAGGCGGCTTTTCCGTGGAAGCAGACGCCGGACCGCCGAATCGGGGTCTGTCACCCTCAGCCCCTCGTGGGCGTGTTTTCCGGTGAGCTGTATCAGGTCCGGGGGCAGCAGCCCGATGATCCGCATCGGCACGCCGCCGATGGTGGTGTCGAGGGTGCTCCTCGCGAAGGGGCGGCCGTTCTCGTAGAACAGGTTCGCACCCCCGAGCACCGGGATTCCCGCGGAGTCGCGGAAGGCCGCGGCGCGATCGGGGCCGTAATCGAACTCGTGGTTGCCCAGCTCGAAGACGTCATAGCCCATCCTCCGGGCGAGGGCGATCTGGCTGCCGCCCTCGGTCAGGGTGGAGAGCACCCCGCCGGAGTATTCGTCCCCCGCGTGCAGCCAGAGTGTCGCGGCCGCCGTGTCCTCGACCGCCTCCGCCAGCCCCTTCAGCCCCGCCGCGCCGAGCAGGGTGATCCGCCCGCCGTCTTCGCCTACGACATCATGGGGCAGGTCGGCGGCGTGGAAATCGTTGTGGTGGATCAGGGTGATGTGGCGGACAGGGGGCGGGGAGCAGGAGAGCGAAAACAGCAGCAGGGCGGCGGTCGTCAGCCCTGCGAGGACGAATCCCGGCGGGTGTATCGTGAGCCATGAACGGCGGGCCGGATGCCGCAACAGGCGCATCATTCCTCTCCCGTGAGAACCCGGATGTACACCTTGCTCCGCTGCTTGTCGAGCCACTCGCGGAACACCCGGTCCTGTTTCTCCGCCAGCGCCTGGTTGCTGATGAACTCCCAGTCGCGGTTGAGATCGACGGGCCGGGAGGGCTCGCGCTCGAGCATCTTCAGGATGTGAATGCCGAACTGGGTTTTGAACGGTTCGCTCACCTCACCCGTCTTCAGGTCTCGCGCGGCCAGGCGGAACTCGCTGGGGATCGCGGCCAGGTCGAACCACCCGAGGTCCCCGCCCTCCTTGGCGGTCTCCTTGTCATCGGAGTATTCCCGCGCGATCTCCGCGAAGTCCTCCCCGCCGAGGATACGCTCGCGCAGGGCGGTGATCTCCTTCAGGGCACGCTGCTCATCATCCTTCGTGGGTTTGAGGTTGATGAGAATGTGGCTGGTGTTGATCTTTTCGCCCCGCCGCCAGTTGAGCCGGATGATGTGATACCCGAAGCGGGTGAGCACCGGCGAGGAGATCTCCCCCTCGTCGAGGGCGAAGGCGACCGCCTCGTAGTCCGGAACGAGGTCCCCGCGCTCCGTGGTGCCCAGCAGACCGCCCTTCGCCCCGCTGGCCCGGTCGTCGGAGTTGGCGATGGCGAGCTGCTCGAAGTTCGCCCCGGCGAGGAGGAGGTTATAGAGGCTGTCCGCGCGGGCTTTCGCCAGGTCTTTCGCCTCCTCGGTGGGCTCGATCTTCTTCAGGATGTGCGCGAGGTGAACCCGCTCGGGGAGGTCGGGGAACTTGTCCGCGTGGCGGCGGTAGAAATCCTCCACCTCCGCCCGGCTGACCGAGATGCCCTGGAGTCTCTTCGACCGGATCTTGTCCACGAAAAGGCCGTCCCGCACCTGCTTGCGGAAGTCGCGGCGGATCTGCCGCATCGGCTTGCCGTAGTATTCCACGAGTTTTTCCTCGCCCCCCAACTGGCGGGTGACGCTGTTGATCCGCTCATCGAGGGTCTGGTCCACCTCCCTGTCCTCGACGACGATTGTCGTGTCGTCTTCGGCGAGGGAGAGGAGGATCTTCTGGTTGATCAACTCCTCGAGGACCTGCTTCTTCAGTTGTTCCACGGCCTCCTGGTCACGGTACTGATCCCGGTTCCGCAGGACGATGTCCTGCACGAAGAGCATGACATCGGATTCGAGGATGATCTCATCATCCACGACGGCGATCACGCGGTCGACGGTGTCGCCGTCCTGGGCCAGGGCCGCCGGTGCGGCGAAGAGGATCGATAGTAGCAGGGTAAACAGGGCAACTTTATCAGCCACCGGGATTCTCCTCCGTCACATCACCGGCCGTGGTGTCAGGCGCCGTCGCGGCGGTATCGGTCGTCCCGGCGGTGGTATCCACCGGGACCTCGAGCCGGATAATCCCCCTGCGCAGGGCGCTGCGGCGCAGGTCGGCAATATACTCGAGCCGCCCGCGCGCGGATTCCTCGGCTCTCATCCTTGCGCGGATCTCATCGGCCACCTCGTCGAGGCGGCGGGTCTGCCCGGCGCGGGCCCGCTCGAGCAGCCGGATGACCATCCACTGACCCTCCAGTTTGAAGGGGAGGGAGGGGTCCCCGGGCCGCAGGGGTCGCATCGCCCTGCGCAGCTGCGAGGGGAGCCGCTCCTCGGGAACGTACCCCGTCGTGTCGAACACGACCCCCTCGAAGGTTGCCTGCAGGTCCTCCGCGCTCTGCGCCTGGTCCATGCCGTTGCGGACGCCCCACGCGCTGTTGCGGTCCGGCGCCGTGGCCAGCACGAGACGCACTTCATCGGTGGGGCGGATGAACTCCCCCGTGTGATCGCGCCAATAGGCGATCACCTCCGCCTCGGTCGGCTTGGCGGGCTGGACCTCTTCCTCGAACAGGCGTTCGATCAGGATTTCCTCGCGCAGGTGGCGCAGGCGGGAGAGCAGTTCGGGGTCCTTGGTCAGGCCGCGGTGCACGGCTTCGTAGAGGAGGAGCTGGTGGTCGACCCACTGGTTGATGTACTGCCTCCGCGTCGCCTCTTCTTTCGGATCGAGGCCGATCCGGGAGAGAGTGGAAGTGAGTGCCTCCTCCGTGAGCAGGCTGTCGCCGACCTGCGCGAGGAGGCCCTCGACCTCCTTCGGGCGGTTCCAGCAGCCTTGGAGGAGAATCAGCCCCCAGGCGGCCGCGAGGAGCACGGCCGCCTGGAGACGCCTGAACACGATTCCCTTACTTCTCATGGGGTTCGTCGCGCTGAGGCGGCGGGGCGGCGCCGCCCTTTTTCTTCTCCACCTGCACATCCGCGAACAGGGTCGCCAGGGGGCGGGTGTTCATCTTGTTGGGGATCGCCTGGCGGAGGCTGTCGGTGTACGCCTCGTCGATCTTGCGGCGCTTCTCCATGCGGGCATCAGTGATGACACGGGTCTTCACCTTCTCGAAGTCCCGAACCCTCGGCTCCTCCTTGGAGATGACCTTGAAGATGGACCATTTCTTCCCGTACTTCACTGGTCCGACGATCTTGCCGATGGGGGACTTGGCCGCCTTGCGCCCGATGGCTCCGTGCTGCGTTTTCCGGATCGGTCCGAAAACGCCCATCTTCTTCTTCGCGTCCGGCCGCTCGGAATATTGCACCGCGAGGGCGCGCATGTTCTCCCCGCCCTTGATGCGCTCGACCAGCTCATCGGCGAGCTTGCGGTCGGAGACGAGGATCTCCACCAGCGTGTATTGCGCTTCGGTCATGTACTTGTCGGGATGTTCCCGGTAGAACGCAAGGGCTTCCTCGTCCGTCGGGTTGGCGCGGCTCAGGATCAGTTCCTGCTGCACGGCCTGGTACAGCCGGGCTTCCCGCGCTTTCTCCGCCTGCTCGAGCACCACGGGGTTCTCATAATATCCCTTCTCGCGCGCCTCATCGGGGAAGATGTAATTCTCCGCGAGGACCGCATCGACCATCTCCCGGATTTTGTCCACGCTGTCCAGTTTCTGGTTCGCCCGGCGCATCGGGAAATACTTCGAGCGGATGTCCACGGCCGTGATCACGGCGGAATCGGCGGGCAGTTCCGCCAGCGGCAGGGACTGTTGCTCTTCGGTCAGCAGCGAGAAGGGGTTCCCGCTCTTCACACGGCCGCGCATCGCATTGAAGATGGTCTCCATCGCATCTTCGTGGTAGATGACTCCCCGCTTCTCGGCCTGCTTCCGGTAGTAGGCGATCGCGGCTTCGCGAAGTTCGGACGACCGCGTCCGCGCGATACGGTTGAGAATCTCCTCGCGGGCTTCCTCGAACGGCTTGATGTCGCTGCGCAGCTTCTTGTCATGCAGCTTGATCAGGTGCCAGCCGTACTGGGTTTTCACCGGTTGGGAGACTTCGCCCGGTTTCAGGGAGAAGGCGGCCCGCTGGAAGGGATCCACCATCACGCCCCAGCGGAACCAGCCGAGGTCCCCGTTCGGCGTCGTCGAATCCTCGCTGTACTTCCGCGCGAGCTGGGTGAAGTCGGCTCCCTTGGCCAGCTCTTTCCGTATCTCTTCGAGTTTCGCCTTGGCCTGGTCGTTGTTCGTATCCCTGTCCACCTTGATCAGGATGTGGGAGGCGTGAACCTCCTCCTTGTCCCTGTCGTAGTATTCCCGGATCTCCTTCTCCGGAATCAGCGGCTTGAGAATCACATCCCGATACAGTTCGGATACCGCCGCGCGTCGCAGGGCGTCGTTGTAGGCCTTCACGATTTCCGGGCGCGTATCGAAGCCCTTGTGCAGGGCGTCCTCCACCTTGAGCCGGCGGACGAGAAGGTCATCGAGATAACTCTTCAGCGTCTCTTCCGTCTGTTGCGCCGCCTCCTCCGGGGTGCGGTAGCGGCCGATCACCATGGATCGGAACTGCTTGGCGGTGAGAGTCCAGTCATCATTCACTTTCAGGACGATCGCATCCTTCTGCCGCGAGCAACCGGCCGGCAGCAGCAGGAGAACGATCAGGGGGAACAGGGTCCACCACGCCTTGCTTTTCACAACAGCCTCCAGAAGATGTCCCTTGGAATCCGTTTCCAATAGGTTGTATCCCGGCGCATCCGCACGGTTCCCCGGAGGTGCGACGGGAATCATGCCAGTGGACCGATTCACTTGAATCGATCCACCAGGGTATCGCCACAAGAACTCGAAAAGGTAGGGTGGAGTGTCGACAGGCGCAAGCAGTGCACTCAGGGACTCGGGGGCGGCATGCGCATCAGGCGGTCGATCTGCTGCCGCGCCCGGTCCGACCAGGGGCTTTCCGCCTCGAGGCTGATCACACGCTGGAAGGCGGCGAGAGCTTCCCGGGTGTTTCCCCGCCGATCCTCGATGAGCCCGAGGACATAGTAGAGTCGGGGCGTGGGCCGGCAGCGACGGATCCCCAGGGAGACCACCTTCGCCGCGGCGGTGGCTTCGCCGAGCTGGAGTCGGGCGAGGGCGAGGTTGGCGTAATGGACGGGGTTTTCCGGCTCGAGATCGACCGCCTTGCGGAGAAATGCGATCCCCTGCTCATCGTCCCCGAGGAGGAGCCGGGTTTTCCCCAGCATACCCCACGTCAGCGCCTGCGTGGAGTCCCGCGCGAGCGCCTGCCGCAAATAGTTCTCCGCCTCGCCGTACCGCTGCTGCTGCAGGGCGATCTGCGCCAGGCGGATGGGGTAGCGCGGGCTGTCGGAGGTGCGCGTCGCGTTGCGGAAAGCCTCTTCCTCCCGGGCGAGGTCCCCGCCCCGGCGATAGTGCTGCCCGAGGACCTCCCAACCATAGGCGCTGCGTTCCGGGTTCCGTTCGAGCTGGCGGACGAAGCGCCGGATTGAGGCGTCCTCCCGGTGCTGTACGGCCAGTTGCGGGCCGACGCTGATCAGTCCGGCGAAGAGGGCGGCCCCCGCGAGCCCCGCCCCGGGAGCGAGGCGGCAACGGCTCCAGGTTCGGACCACCCAGAAAGCGGCGGGCAGGGCGTACAGGCTGAGGAGGTCGGCGTCACGCGCCATGCCGAGGTCCGGGGAGAAGAGGAACGCGAACCCGATGCCGCCGAGGAGCGCCGCGATGAGGAATTCGTCCGCCGCGTCGGACTCTTCCGGGAAGGGCGCCGCGAACAGCGCCGGGAGGGCGACCGCGAGGAGCACCGGGACCGCCCAGAAATCGAGGTTGATCAGGTCGAGGAGATGCGCGAGGGAGAACAGCGTGTAGCCGTCCGGAGGGCGCGGTCCGAGCGGGGCGAGGAGATGGGTGCGGTAGCCGATGAACGCCGCGGCGAGGCCGAGAAGGGCGAGGAGGAGGAAGAGACTCCGCCCGCGCGCGGTCCCTCCGCGGCGCCGGAAGAAAAAGGAGAAGGCTGGCAGGAAAAGGACCGCCGAGATGTGCAGCCCGCAGGCGAGGAGGTAGAGTGCGAACGTGAACGTAGGCGTGCGGTTCTCTTCCAGGTCCTCCACCGCGAGAACGAACACCCATGCGAGCACGGCGTGCAACAGGGCGTAGAACTCGACGAACCCGAACAGCAGCGGGAGGCTTCCCCCGAGCAGCAGGACGGCGACGGCGAATCCGCGCCCGGCCGGGGAGGGGAAGCGGCGGCTGAACCGCCACGCCGCCCCGGCCAGCAGCGCCGCCGCGATCGCATCCCAGAGGCGGAAAGCCCCCAGCGGGCTGAGTCCGAAGGGTTTGCCGAGCGCCAGGGTCCAGTGGATCAGCAGGGCGTTGAGCGGGCTGCGCAGCACCGGCAGGCGTCCGCGCAGGTAATCGTTCAGCAGGAGCGTCCCGTCCCCGCGCAGCTCCGTCCTCGAGCCGATCAGCAGCGTGGCGGCGGCGAGGCCGAGGATGAGCAGCCACCCGACCGTGCCGGTCACCCCTGCCGTTCGGCTGCCGGCGCTGGGTCGGCTTTCATCCACGAGGCGCAGCAGGGCGGAAAAGCCCAGCGCCGCGAGCAGGCAGAGCGCCACCCAGCCCATCCGCCACAGGGGGGGGAAGTACGCCAGTCCGTCCAATCCCCACACCCGCCACGAAGCGGGGGCGAAGGAGGCTCCGAGGACGAGGAGGGCCAGGACTCCCGCGCCCGTCGCGCCGATCAGGAACGCCTTCGTACGCGCCTCTGAACCGTCCACGTTTCTTCCTTCAGGGCGCACTGTCGGATGCCCCCGGTCCCTCGAGGATGCGCAGCATCCTCTCCGTCTTCGCGATTCGCCGGGTGACATCGCGATAGCGCGGGTTCACTTCCGCTACCCAGCGCCAGGCTTGAAGCGCCCCGTGCAGGTCGTTCTTTCGAAACCGCCGGTTCCCCAGGTCGAACCACCGGGGCAGATAGGTGTTCCGCAGCAGGATCAGGGAGTGGATCCGCTTTTTCCGTTTGGGGTCCGGCTTCAGTTCCTCCGCTTTTTGCAACTGGCGGATCGCGGGTGTGAACCGCTCGGCCGCGGCCATTGCATCCGCCGTCCGGTCCAGGGAGTCCACCTGCAACGCGAGGGTCCTCTGGGCGTACACCTTGTCCGCCCAGGCGAGGCGTCCTCTCAGGTCGCTGTCGTACGGGTCGATCTTCAGCGCTCTCCGCATGTGCGCGATCCCGACGGCGAGATCCGTCATCTCGGCGGTTTTCGGGTTGTCGTAGGCGGAGAGGGCGAGTTGCTTCTCGCGGTGATACCGGGGGATGAACACCGCGCTCCCGGTGCGCGGAAGTTGGAAGATGTGCATCCCGTTGAACGTCGCCAGCCGCGAGGCGAATCCGGCGTCTTGAAACTCCCGCAGGGCGATGTTTTCCCAATTCGCCCCGGGGGCGACGCGGAGCGTGTCGACCGCGCTGCGGATGCGCTGAATCCGCTCGAGCCAGCGCCTCGCCTCGACCCTCTGGTAGGGCGGCGCGGCGAGGCGTTGGAGGATGTTTTCCGCCGTTCGATAGTCCCATTTCTGCAGGGCCGCGAACGCCGCGGACAGACTGGGTTCACGAGGAGTGGGACGGGCCGGGCAGGGTGTTGTGCAGGTGAGGACCAGCACGAGGACGGCGAGCCGGGAGCACAGGCCCCGCCGCCCGGAAGGGGGAGTTGTCGGCTTTGCCGGAAGAATGTTCCAGCTGTTCATCCCGATCGCGTCTTGTTCCGGGGGGAACGCTCTACTCCTCGCATTTGAGTGCGATGAAGCTCACGTCGTCCGAAGGTGGATAGCCGTCGCGAAAGTCGGAAACCCTGCGCAGGATGGTCAAACCGTAGTTCTGCAGAGGTCCCTCACGATAGGCGAGCAGGGCTTCGCGCAGCCGGTCCAGTCCGAACAGCTCCCCGTCCCGGTTCATCGTTTCCGTCAACCCATCGGTGTAGAGGAGCATCAGGTCGCCGGGTTGCATGGGCAGGACCCCCTCCTCGATGACCGATTCGAACACCCCCGTGTTGTCCGCACCGAGGGGAAGTCCGGGCCGGCGGAGCGGCATCACGACATCGCCGCGTCGGAACAGCGGCGGGTTGTGGCCCGCGGAAGCGAGGACAACCTCGTGCTTCGCCGTATCATAGTAGAGCAGGGCGAGGGTGACGAACATCCCGGGGGGGATGTCCTTGCAGAGGACGCGGTTGGTGCGGATCAACGCCTGGGCGGGTTCGTAGCCGTCCTCGACATGGGAACGGAGGATGCTGCGCGTCATGCTCATCACCAGCGCCCCGGGGATGCCCTTCCCGGAAACATCGCCCACCACGAAGGCCCAGCGGTGTTCGCCCAGGCGGATGATGTCGTAGTAATCGCCGCCGACCACTTCGGCGGAGGAGTAGTGCGCCGCGATATCCAGTCCCTCGATCTTCGGGAGTTTTTCCGGCAGCAGGGCGTGCTGGATCTTCTCGGCGATGTCGAGTTCCCGCTTGATCAGCTCCTGCTCGACCATCTTGCGCTGGAGGCTGCTCAGCTCGGAGGCCATGTGGTTGAAGGTTCTCGTGAGCACGCCGACTTCCGAGGGGTCCCGGGCGATGACCTGGAGCTGGAAATCGCCCTCCATCAGCCGTCCCATGGCATCGGTCAGCCGCCGGAGGGGGCGCAGCAGCAGGCCGAAGAGGAGGATGATCAGCAGGGCCGCGCCGATCGCGGCGTACAGCCCGGACATGACGATGCTGCTCCGCACGGCGGCGACCGCGCTGTCGATCTCCTCGAGATCCATTACCACTTCGGCGTTGCCGACGATGCGGTTCCGCCCCTGGTACGGGTAGATCAGGGGGCTGCGGAATCGCAGAGCCCGGGTGCCGTCCTCCCGTCTCAGCTCGACCAGCGGCAGCCCGACCTGTTCCTCGCGCAGCCCTTCCGGGTATTCATACGGCAAACCGATTTTCGCGGGGTTCGAATGGGCGACATAGGTGCCGATATCGGTCACCCCGCGGCGGCGGTCCTGTTGCGAGGTGTTCAGCTCGATTGAGGTGATGATCGCGGCCTCGACGACCGCTTCACTCCGTCCGACCTTCCTCGCGATCGATTCGACGAACAGCAGGTCCTCGCTGACGAGCGGCTCGGTGCAGGCCTCCGCCATCAGCTCGACGAGGGAACGGCCCCGGTGGATGATCTGGCGGCGGAGCTCCTCTCCGGCGCGTTGCGAAACTCTGTGAACGAGGATCCAGGTGGTGACCGCCATGACGATGATGACAAGCAACGCCGCCTGCAGGGCGAGAGGGAAGGCTACCTTTTCCCCGGTCGTGGCGAGATACGATCCCGGTCGGGTTGTCGGGTTCGATCGGGACTTCACCGGATTCCCTCCATGAGAGTCAACGAATCGGAACAGCGCTCAGACCTTGAATATAGCGTATTTTTCCACGAGCTCCAGCGGTCGGGGCGGTTTCACGAAGATTCATGCCCCCTCGAATACACAGTCTCCGCGCCCTGTCCCGCCGTTGCCCCGGTGGGCTTTCACGGCGCCGGGAAACACGGTGGCCACGCCCCTCGCCGTGTCGCTATATTCAAACCGACTCGTTCGTTCCGTGCCATTCAGCGTCCGTGGCGGCGGGCGGCGGCGGGGGCGGCGCTTTTCCGGAACCGCCGGAACGAGCGGGTGAACCAGGCATCGGGTGAACAAGGGGATACAAGATGATCGGCAGGCGAACGGTGTACAGGGGCGGTATGGCGGCGGTGATGGCACTCCTCATCACGGGCGCGGCCGGCGCCCAGATGGCGGATGATGTCCGAAGCCTCGAACTCCTGCGGGTGATCCACGAACCCACGGCGGGTGTGCTGAAGAAGGGGCAATACGAACTTGAACTGAACTCCTTCGGTTACGGCGGGATGCAGGTGGGAATCGCCATCGGGCTTTTCGACCGCTTCATGTTCGGGGTATCCTTCGGCGGGGACGGTCTCATCGGCTATGGGGAGCCGACCTGGAACGACCTGCCCGGAATGATCGTCAAGTACCGTCTCATCGAAGAGTCCCAGGTGCTCCCGGCGGTCGCCATCGGCTTCGACATGCAGGGGCAGGGAAACTGGTTCAAGGAGGACGACCGTTACCTGTACAAGGCGCCGGGCGGGTTCATCGCCGCCTCGCGCAACTGGATGTCGCCCTATGGCCGTTTCGGCCTGCACGGCGGGGTGAACATCAACAGCACGGAGAACGACCAGGAGCAGGGGATGGACGGCTTCCTCGGGCTCGATTTCAGCCTCAACGAACAGCTCGCCCTGTTGCTCGAATATGATTTCGCGGTGGATGACAACGAGGAGGACGGCCGTTTCGGCGAAGGGCCGTACGGCTACCTGAACGCCGGGTTGCGCTTCACCTTCGCCCAGGCGCTGGTGATCGATGTCGGCGCGGTGGACCTGTTCAATTCCAGCGCCGAAACCGATGGCTGGGGCCGCGAGATTCGCATCAGCTACGTCGAAACGTTCACCTTCTAACGGGGGCCTCCTCTACGGTGAGTGGTATCCCGCGGACAGGTTCCCCCGGCCAAGCGTTCTCCTCGTCTGCTGCATGGCTCGCCCTGTTCGCCGCCCTCGTTTTTCTCCTCCCCCTTGTCGCCGCCGGCCAGACGGGCAACATCTATGCGCCCCCCCTCGGGCGGGGGGATGCCTGGTCCCTCGCGGGGGCGAACACCGGTGTGGCGCTGGATTCCGGCCTCGTCTCCCTCGCCCGCAACCCGGCGGGGGTCCTGACCGGTCGGAACGAGTTGATGGGGGAGGGCGATTCCTGGACCTCGATTTCGGTGCGCCGCCGGGTGGGGTCATCCGGTTTGCGGTACGGCGCGGGGATGATCGGGTACCTGGTCGGCGCGGCGGGCGGCTCCCTCGCCTTCGGCTACCTGCCCCGGACGCGCCTTGACACCGGGGCGGAATATACCAGCGGGGAGGTGATCGACCGCGTCCGGTACGAGCAGTACGAGGTGGACTACGCCCTCCGGGTGTCGCGTACACTCGTCGTGGGCGGAGGCGTGGCCCTGCTCCGCGGGGAGTGGCACACCGGGGTGATCGCGCAGCCCGCCGACAAGGACACGGTGACACGGCCCGAGTTGACCGAAATCCGCCTCGGGGTGCAGGGCCGGCAGGACCGCTGGGGCTGGGGCGTGGTCGTCACGGCCCCGGCCACCGGAAGACTGAAGATCGACCGCCCGGACATGGTCGGGCGCGAGACCCTGGAAATGCCGTATTCCGGCGCCTGGGGGTTCCGCTTCGGGGCGGGGGTCCGCCGGACGTTCGTGGATCTCGAGGCCGACCTGGCCCTGCGCGATGCCTCTTCCGCCCGGCTGGACGGGCGTCCGCTGGGCGGGAACGGTACGATGTGGAGTCTCGGGGTCGCGGGGCGCTGGCGGGCCGGCCGGGAGGTCCGCCTCCTCTCGGGCGTCCGCTACCGGGGCGGGGGGGATGGAACCAGCCGGACGTGGCTGTTCGGATTGGGCGCCCGGTACGCCTTCACCCCGGATGTCACCCTGTTCGCGGGAGCGGGCCTGTTGCTGCCCGTCAAGGGCGCCCATGCCGGCACAACCCTCGAGGATGTCCGCCCGGTGGATCTGCGCGTCGGAGGGATCTTTCATGGCCGCTGATCCCGGCGGCGCGGTCGCATGAGCAGGAGTGTGGAAAGATGGATCGGTTGATCGACTTGCGCAGCGATACCGTCACCCGGCCCTCGCCGGAGATGCGGCGGGTGATGGCCTCCGCGGAGGTCGGGGATGATGTGTTCGGCGAAGACCCGACCATCCGGCGCCTCGAGGAACGAACGGCGGAGATCCTCGGCAAGGAAGCCGCGCTCTATGTCCCCTCCGGGACGATGGCGAACCAGATCGCCCTCTTCATCCTCACCCGGGGGGGCGATGAGGTCTACTGCGATGAGTCCGCCCACATCTTCAACTACGAGAGCGGGGCTCCCGCCCTTCTGTCGCGTGTGCAGCTTCACCCGATCCGGGGGCGGCGGGGGGTGTTCACCCGTGAACAGGTCGAAGAGCAGCTTCGCCCGCCGGACCATCACTTTCCCCCCTCCTCGGTGATCGAGATCGAGAACACCGCCAACCGCGGCGGCGGCACGGTCTGGCCCCTCGCCGAGGTCCGCCGGCTGCGCGAACTCGCCCTCGAGCGCGGCATGAAGCTGCACCTCGATGGCGCGCGCCTGTGGAACGCCGCCGCGGCCAGCGGTACCCCGGAACAGGTCTGGGCGTCCCACGCCGACACGGTTTCCGTCTGCTTCAGCAAGGGGCTGGGAGCCCCGGTGGGCAGCGCGGTGGCGGCTTCGAAGGAGCTGATCGAGGAGGCCCACCGGATGCGCAAACGTCTCGGCGGCGGCATGCGCCAGGCCGGGATCGTGGCGGCGGGGGCCCTGCACGCGCTGGAGCACAACCGGCGGAGACTCATCGAAGACCATCGCCGCGCGAAGACTCTCGCCGCCGGACTGGCGGAAATCCCCGGATTCGGGCTGGATCTCGAGCACATCGACACCAACATCGTCATCGTGAACCTGGCCGGACGCGCCCTCTCCGGGGAGCAGTTCGAGCGCCAGGTTCGTGAACGCGGGCTGCTGGTCACCCTCGCGGGAATGTACAAGGTGCGTTTTGTCACCCACCTGGAGATCACCGACGAGGACATCGAAGCCGCCCTCGACATCATCCGCGGGCTGTACGGCTGAACCGGCGGAGAACGGGGGAGGGGGCGGTCACGGCAGGGATTTCGCGGGAGACAGGGGAGTTTCTTATGGAACTGACACGGGATGATCACCCGTTCATCGACTCGCTCGAGGTGGGGGACCGGTTCGACGGTTACTTCGTCCTCCGCACCCTGCAACTCGCGAGCACCCGGGCGAACAAGCCCTACCTGATTCTCGACCTGACCGATCGAACCGGGCACATCCGGGGGAAGCTGTGGGAGGAGGCCGATGTCGCCTACCGCGCCCTGAAGCCCGGCGAGGTGGTGAAGGTGAGGGCGATGGCCGAGGAGTACCTCGGGCGCATCGAGCTGAAAGTGCTCCGGATCCGGCCGGTGGCCACGGAGGATGTCGGCGACATGTCGCGCTTCCTCCCGACCCGCGAGGGCGGTCCGGAAGAGGACTGGGAAATCCTCCACAAGGCGATCGAGGCGATGGAGCATCCGGGGCTGAAAGCCCTGCTCTCCGGGCTGTTCGAGGATGAGTCGTTCCGCGCCGACTTCGAGGTCGCCCCGGCGGGGAAACGGTGGCATCACGGCTATCTCGGCGGCCTGCTCGAACACACCGCCTCGATGGTGAAGCTGGCCGCGCGCGTGGTGGATCATTACCGCGATCTCGACCGCGATATCCTGACCGCGGGGGCCATCCTGCACGATGTCGGCAAGCTGCGGGAACTGCGCTACGACACCGCCATCGACTACACCACCGCCGGCCGGCTGGTCGGGCATATCGTCCTCGGGGATGAGTTCGTCCGCGAACACGGCCGGGGTGTGGAAGGGCTGGACGAGGAGACCCTCACCCGGCTGCGCCACCTCGTGCTCAGCCACCAGGGGATGCTGGAGTACGGCAGCCCGGTGAAGCCGATGACCCGGGAAGCGATCGTCCTCTATTTCCTCGATGAGCTGGACAGCAAGCTGAACGCCGTGAACCGTGAACTCGCGAAGGCGGAAGGGGGAGGGGGCGAGTTCACGGAGTACATCCCGCTCCTCGAACGGATGCTCTACAAGGGCCCGCAACGGGAGGATGAGGAGGGCGGCGGA
>CAYOKT010000020.1:0-23846 GCA_964404605.1 uncultured bacterium | reverse complement strand
CCTCGAACGGATGCTCTACAAGGGCCCGCAACGGGAGGATGAGGAGGGCGGCGGAGGCAAGGCCGCCCCCTCGCCCGGCCAATAGCCGTCCGGAAGACCACACGCCGGAGTGCCCCTATCCCGCTTTGAGGCTCACCTCAAGATTCCTGCCCTCGAGCAGGGTATAGGGGAAGATCTCCTGTCCGGCGTCGGAAGCCGCCCGGACGCGTTCGAGAAACCGGGCCCAGACCTCGCCGCGGATCACCTGGCACCCGGCCGACCAGGCGCCGACGTGCGTCCCCCGGCCGCCGCGGTGGATGTTGATCCCGAACCAGCCGCTCTCCCGTTGCGGCACCCAGTCGCGATCGCCCTCGTCGAAGTAGCGCAGAACGGTCACCGGCCCCGCCTGGACGAGGGCCGGTTCACGGCCGCGGTGCAGCCCGAGGCGGTACTCGTAACGCCCGGGAAGAAGGTGTGCGGTGCCCTTCGGGTTCGGCTCGCGCAACCGGCCGGGGTCCACGGAGGCCGGGAACTCCTCGACTGCGGGGCCGTCCGGGTCCTCGCCAGCCGGTCCCGGTGCCGCCGCCGCGGCGGCGAGGTAGATCGTGTCGTTGTACTCGTCCAGACGGTTCTCCACCGCAGCTCCCCGTCTCCACCCGCGCACGCCGATGATGTGCACCGGCCCCGGGGATGCGGGCCAGGAGTGCCCGGCGGCGAGGATGGCCCGACGCAGGTGCTCGAGGGTCAGCGAAGCGCCGCGGGCCTCTTCCCGGAGCGGTTCGGCGGGCGGGGCGGAGGGTTCCTCACGTGTCTCCCGCATCTCCTCCAGCGCGATGCGAAGGGCATGAAGGGTTCGCGGCCCGGCGATCCCGTCGGCGAGCAGCCCGTGATCGCGCTGGAACTCCACGACGGCGCTGCGGGTGCGCGGCCCGGGGAGGCCGTCAACCGGCCCCGGGTCGTACTCGAGGCGGGCAAGATCGCTTTGCAACTGCTCGATCCACTTCGCGGCCATCGTTTTCCCCGGTGGATTTCCACTCGGCGGTTGCATGAGGGGCGGCGTGCGAACCCGGCGCGAGCGGCCTGCCGCCACAGCCGGAAATCTAAACATATGTTCAGTCTTTGCCAAGTGCTCTCACCGAGGAGAGTGAGAATCTTTGAGTCCTGTTCCGAAAACCCAGGGTGCAACTGTCAGGACCTCCGTCAGGTGACCCTGTCAGTTTTGAAAAAGGGGTTTCTCGCACACAACACGTAAGGTTACATATATATAACACTACAAAGTACATCAATGTCATTCTGACCCGTCCCGAATCTTCGGGACGAGGGAAGAATCTCGAAACGCAATTCCGGTGGATGTGAAACAGGTTTCGAGATCCTTCACTTCGTTCAGGATAACAACATAACGTGATTGAGCAATTCTTGAGTATGTCTTTGCAATATATCCGTAGCCCGGGAGCGACTGCATCCCGGGGAACCAAGGTATCGTACCGCATGCAGCTCAAGCAGCGCGTTCTCGATCAGGAAGTTATTTCTTAGCACTGGTATAACACTACAAAGTACATCAATGTCATTCTGACCCGTCCCGAATCTTCGGGACGAGGGAAGAATCTCGAAACGCAATTCCGGTGGATGTGAAACAGGTTTCGAGATCCTTCACTTCGTTCAGGATAACAACATAACGTGATTGAGCAATTCTTGAGTATGTCTTTGCAATATGTCCGTAGTAGGAAACAGCCCCCGGCGAACTCGCCGGGGGCTGTCAGTGGGTCTCTTGGATACCGGGCGGATGGGTCCCACCCGGCGGGATGAAACTCAGAAGTGGTCGTTGTGGAACTTCAGCATCCGCTTAAGCTGCTCCCAGGTGTGGGTGGTGTGGTCGGCCGGGATGAGGTTCCCGTCCGCGTCCTCGACGCCTGAGTAAGTGTCCGCGACCAGTTCGAGCCCGGGGATCGCCGCCGCTTGCAGGGCGCCGGCGAAGACCTGCTGCGCGCCGTGGAACCCGAGGTCGTCCGCGTCACCGGCATCGAGGAACAGGGCCACGTTCGCCAGCGAGGCGCCCTGGGTCGAGAGACGGCTCAGCGGGTCGAAGGCGAGCCAGCGCATCCAGGTGTTCGTCACGAGTTGGCCGTCCGGTCCGATCGGCAGGTCGATATAGATCGCCTGGCGAATGGGAACTCCCTGGTCGTCCACACCGACGATCATCGAGTCGATGGTCCCCGCCTCGACCACCGGGAAGGGATTGAACTCGGTCGGACTCCAGGCCGCGGAGGCGGCGAACATGAAGCTGGTGATGATCCGGTCCGGCGAAGGATACATCATGTTGCGGAATGCCGTCGCATCACCGACACCGCCGGTGTTCGCGAGGACCGTGTCGTACCCGGTTTCCTCGAGGACCTTGGGCAGCAGCTCGATGTTGCCGTCATAGGTATCGTTATCCTGCGGCGGCCAGGCGGGGAGCGCCGGCGGAATCACTTCGCCCTGGAAGGCGAGCGGCGAGGCGTCCACCGAGATGCTGCTGAACGTCCCGGCGTTGTTCAGCGCGATGGAGATCGCGCCGAACCCGCCCATCGAGTGCCCGCCGATTCCGCGCATCGCGGCGGAACCGCCGACGTTCGGGTAGGTCGTCTCGACTTCGCTGAGCACGTCGAGGATGTGCTGTTCGCTGGTTTGTACCGCGGCGTGCGCGCTGTTGGTGTAAAAAGAGCCCCCGAGGCTGTTGTACCCGGAGGGCATCACGATGACCATCGGGTCGATGTCGCCGCGGCTGATCAGCCAGTCCGCTGCGTCGGCGGCGTTGAAGATCACCGTCCAGTAGTCCTCGGTGCCCCCGAAACCGTTCAGCAGCACGAGAACGGGATAGCTCGTGTTCGAGTCAAAGCCAGGCGGTAGATAGAGTCCGTACTCGTTGGATTTCGTCGGGTCAACCCCGATCTGCGCGAGGAAACTGTCCGGCACGTAGGTGACAGTTCCCTGGGCCGGGGTGGGCATCGTCGGCACCGATTTCTCGGAGGCGCAGCCGACGATGAGCGCCGTGGCCAGAAGGGCCACTGCCAGAATCGCAATTGGCTTTCGCATCGTCCTTTCCTCCCTTAGAAGCGGTAACCGAGCTGGAAGCCGAAGGTATCCACCTGCATCTTCCAGTCGCCGGCCAGGTTGTCAATCGTCCCGTTGGAATCGATGTCGATCATCCCCACCGTGCGCTCGCCGCTCCAGACGTGCTCCCAGTAAGGCTGCAGCAGCAGGTTCTCGTTGATCCAGTACCCCGCGCCGATGCTGAGATTGTGCTTGTCCGCGACATCGGTGATCGTCGGCCGCACGGTGCCGTCCGGGATCGGGGTGGGATCGAGGTAATACCCGGCGTACAGCTCGAACTGGTCGGGGATCACGACGTAGCTCAGGCCGACGTTGAGGCGGATGGTATCCTCGTAATCGAGGACGATCGTCTGGTCCTCGGCCGGCTGGCCGGTGGGATCGTTGCCGCTCACCTTGATCTCGATCTTGTCCGCCGTCGCCCAGTTGACCCAGTTGAAATCCGCGGCGATGGTCAACTGCTCGTTGACATCGTAGGCGATGCCGGCGCCGAACTCCATCGGGATCGGCAGGTCCGCATCGCCGTCCGGTGTCGAGGTTCGCTTCCCGCCGAGGAAAAGCGGAGCGAGAGCCGCGCGCGCCGGGTCCGCATCCGCCGCAAGGGCGGCCGAGACGCCCGGGCTGTACGGCAGGTACAACGCCTGGGTCATCGTGCCGCTCAAGGGAATCGTCAGCGGCCCGCGATAGCAGAGCCCGATGTGGAGCTGTTCGGTGGCGTCGTACTTCGCGCCGACGTTGAACCCGAACCCGACCCCGGTGCCCTCGAGTTCACCCGTCGCGTAGAAATGCTCGACGGGGAACGGAGCGCCCGTCGGGATCTGCGAGGGGCTGCGGAGGGTGACCGTCGCATACTGGATGGAGATCCCGAGACCGAGGCTGAGTTGATCGGTGGCCTGGTACCCCACCGCCGGGTGCATGTCGATCACCTTCATGTCGCTGAACCAGGCGTCATCGGGGAAGGGCACCGTGTTGTTGTACCCGTAGGGCGGGCCCGTGTACAGGCCGGTGAAGTCCGCCCCGAGAGCCGAGGGCGCGAAGACGGAGAACGCCGCGGTCATCTTCTCGTTGAGCTGGTACGTCAGGCCGAAAGCCCCGGAGGGGAAGGCCTTCTCCCGGCTGCTCTGTTCCACGCCGTTGACATACCCTTCGTACCCCACGTAGGGAGAAGTGACATTCGGGGTAATCCAGACGAGGGGGTAGAGTGCCTTGGCTTCGAGGGTGATGCTCGTCGCCTGACCCGCAAGACCGGCAGGGTTCCAGTAGGTGGCGCTCCAGTCGTCGGCGATGGCGCGGAATGAACCCGACATCGAGAGCGCCTTGGCTCCGACCCCCGCGAGGTTGTATCCCCCGGCGGAGGCGATGCCCGCGGGCAGGATAAGCGCTGCCGCCAGAACCACGGCAAAAAATCGCTGCCACTGTTTCACGGACGTTTCCTCCCTGTTGAACCGGCCTGGCTGCTCGGACGGGCCGGCGATTTCGAAAACACGATAAGGCAGAATATAGGGGAGCGGCGGGGAGTGCGCCAGATCACAAATGAATTGCTCGCCGATTGTCCGGGATTCCGCCTCCCGGGTCCCAACAGCTTGTAATTTTGGAAGGTGTATTACCTCGTAAGTGAGTTACGAGAGATGAGACCCCGAATTGAAGTCCTGGGCCACCCCCCATTACGGGAGGGTCGGTTCCGGGGCCAGCAGGTGGCCGCAGAGGGGTGGGAGGGTCGTCTCGCCTTCCCGCACGCCCGAGGCGCTGCCGTTCGGTTCGGCGCGCCGGTGGTCGGCGAGAACCCGCCATCGCCCGCCCGGGAGGGTGAACGTGGTTTCCCGTCTCTGCGAGGCGTTGACCAGCACGAGGAGTTCGTCCCCCCCCGCCTGGAGATGGAGGGCGAGGGCGGATGGACCCCGGACGGGGAGGAGGTCCACCGTATCCCGCCGGGCGAGCCGCAGGGCGGGGTGCTCCCGCCGGAGTCGGATGAGCCCGGCGACATAGTCGGTGAGTTCACGGCGTTCCGATTGGTTCGCTGTCTCCCAGTCCAGCCAGTTGGTTTCGTTGTCCTTGTTGTAGCTGTCCGGGTCGAAGGAGCCGGCCAGCGGGTCGCCGACGCCCTCATCGACGATCCGTTTCGACCGTCCCCACTCGTCGCCGGCGGCGATCATCAACGGCCCTCGCGCGGTGAGGAGGAGGAAGAAGCCGAAGCGCAGGGCGTTGAGTTCCTTCGCGGTGAGCACACCCGAAGAATCACTCCCCGCCGCCTTGTCATGCTTGAGCCGGCCGAGTGCGAGGCGCGTGAAATCACCCAGCGTCCAGCCGTCGTGCGAGGCGAGGTAATTCACCGTTCCCCGCTCGTCCCGGTAAGGGCCGCCGTCCACGGCGAGGCTCCCGGTCAGCGCCCGGAGGAGCGTTCCACGCCGTTCCTTCACCGGTATGCCGCCGAAGATCAATCCTCGCGAGCCGGCGGGGTCCCACCCCCGGAGGGAATCCCGGAACCTGTCGTTCCAGCTCGACCAGCCCCGGATCTCGTAGCGGTGCTTGTCGTAGCGCCCGCCCCAGGGCTCGGCGATCAGGGTCACATCCGGGTTCACGGCGCGGAGGGAGCGCGTGATCGAGTCGAGGGTGGTGTCGTCGATCAGCCCCGCGAGATCGAACCGGAAGCCGTCGAAGCCGTAAAATCGGGACCAGTGGAGGAGGGAGTCGACGATCATCCGGCGGATCATCGGCCGCTCCGTGCGCAGGTCGTTCCCGCAGCCGCTTTCGCTGGTCCGTCTGCCGTGGCGGTCATGTCGCAGGGAGTAGAGCGGGTCCACCTCGCGGAGGAAGTTCTCACCGTACTGGGCGACGTGGTTGTAGACGACATCGAGGAAGACGGCCAGGCCCGCGCGGTGCAGCCCGCGCACCATCTCCCGCAGCTCCGTGACCTGGCGGCCGTCCGCACCGACCCAGTCCCCCTCGCGCTCCGAGGCGCCCGTGGCGTACCGGGCCTCCGGGGCCATGAAACAGGAGGGCATGTACCCCCAGTGGTTCCGGGCGTAGAGGTTTCCGGCCTGTTGCTTGCCCGCTCCCGGGTTCACCGGGGGTTCGAAGTAGTCGTAATCGGCCAGCGGCATCCACTCCACGGCGTTGAACCCGGCGGTTCGCAGGTGCGCGAGGGGAGCCGCGTCCCCGCCGAACGCCGCCCCGGCGTACCTGCCTCGCAGCTCCGGCGGAACGGACCGGGCGAGGCGGGTGAGATCCTTGACATGCGCCTCGTAGATGACGAGGTCCCGCCGGTCGACCCGGAGGTGCTCCGCCGGGGGCGCGCCGTACCACTCGCGCGGAAGAACCACACTCAGCGAGGGACGCCGCCAATGGTTCTTCTTCGCCACCGCCCGGGAATACGGGTCCGCGTACAGGGTAGCTTCGCTCGCGTCCGATCCCTCCGGCCCCACGACGCGGTACCCGTAGAGGTGCCCCGGCACCAGGGCGTCTGTCCAGCCTTCCCAGATCCCCTCGCGGGGATCCTGCCGCAACGTCAGGGAGGCGAACGGCTCCACCTCCGGTTCCGTGAAGAAGAACGCTTCGACTGATCTCGCCCGCGGCGCGAAGAGGCGCAGGGTCCAGCCCTCCTGTTCGGGAACAAGGCCGAGTTCCCTCTCGCTGCGGTACCGGTCGAGGAGCCCTTCGGGGAGCAGGGGGAAGGTCCTGCCGTCCGGCAGTGTCACCCGGTACAATGTTCCCGGGTCGAAGGGTCCGCCGAGAAGAGCGATGCGCCGCCGGCCCTCCCGGACCAGGCGGTCGAGAGGGACCCGGGGATGTACCCGGAACGCGGAGAGCGGCGGCAGGGTGGCGGGCGGTTCGGCGAAGAGGAGAACCGCACGCGATTCATCCTCGAGGCCGGCGCGCAGGAGGTCCGGCAGGGTGAAGGGCATCGGCGGAGGAGAGCCGGGACAGGGTTTCATGCTTCATTCACTGTGGGAGGCGGTGCGGTACCTGCGGATGATCTCCTCCCGGCGCTGGTCGTGCGACACGATCGGGACGGGGTAATCCTGCCCGACGAAGAACCGCAGCGCGGTCTGCCCCCGGTGGGGCAGGGTCCAGGGCTCGTGGACATATTCCTTGGGCAGCCGGACCAGCTCGGGGACATAGCGCCGGATATACTCTCCCGAGGGGTCCATTTCACGCGAAAAACGGGCGGGATTCGGCACTCTCCAGAAGGGGTCGGCGTCCGGTGTGAACGAAGCGACCCGTTGCCAGTTGCCGACGTTGTTCGCCATGTCCGCATCGAGCATCAGGGAGTAGAAGATGTTCATCCCCTGCCGCCAGTCCAGCATCAGGTCCTTGATGTAAAAGTGGGCGGCGATCTCACGCGCCCACTGGGGCGCATACCCCTCGATGGCCATCTGCCGCATGGCTGCGTCGACGATGGGATAGCCCGTTTTCCCTTCCTTCCAGGCGGTCAGGTGAGCCTGGTTCGTCTCCCAGCGGATGGTGGACAACTCGATGTTGAACGGCTCCTGCATCACGCGGGGAAAGTGGAAGAAGAGGTAATTGTAGTATTCGCGCCGGGCGAGGCGGGCGACCCAGAGCTCCGCGGCGGTGCGGGTCATCTCGCGCGCACGTTGATTGAGCAGGGGACGGGCCGCATCCATGCACTGCCGGATCGACAGCACGCCGAATCGAAGGTAGGGGGAGATCCCGCTGCTCACAGCCGCCGATGGGCTGACTCTCTTTTCGGCGGGCTGCGGCGACGGCGGCGTGGCGAGGATCTCGATCCACCTCTCCAGCCTTCTGATGGCCGGCTGTTCCCCCGGAGGGGGGAGAGCCTTGTCGCTCGCAACGTGGAATTGCGTCGAGATCGGGAACGGGTCGCTTTTCGGCGAGATGGTCCGTCCGGCTTTCAACGGCTCGGACGCGGGCTCGCCGGAGCTGCTGCTCGCTTCCGAAAGGTGCGTTCTCCAGACCTTGTAGAATACCTCGAAGGTTTGAATGGGCTCCTTGCGCGAAGCCTTCAGAACGGACAGCGGAACCAGGTACTGATCCTGCTCAACCCCGGAATAGCATCCCATCGCGGAGAGGGACTGGCGGATTCGCTCGTCGCGATCACTGTCCGTGTGTTCGATGTCCTCGTTCCAGGTGACCCATTTCGCTCCCCACTCCTGCACGACATTGGGGACTGCATGTTCGGGAAGCCCGTAGCGCAGGACCAGCCGTCCGCCGATCCGGGTCAACGAGTCCTTGAGCGCCTCGATCTGCAGGAGGAGGAAGCGCAGGCGCCTGGGGAGCCGCTTGGTCCGATCGATGGTGCTCGGGTGCAGGACCACGAGGCCGATGACCTCGTCGCCGATGCGGCAGGCGCGTTGCAGGGCGGGGTTGTCATGGACGCGGAGATCGCGGCGGAACCAGTGGATCACACGCAAGAGTCGTCTCCCGGGTTGAACGCTTTTCGGATAAGATAATGTATCCTGCGGGGGCGAACCCGCCCGGTCCCGGCGCGGGGGTGGAGCAGCCCGCGGGAGTCCGGTCCATCAATACCTATCGACATCCCGCCGGGGCCGCTTGACAGGTGAGCCTCGTCCGGGCGGGCTGGGAACGGCCTGTCGGACCGTCATCGCGTCTCCCCGCCTCGACCGGTGAGCGTGCGATTCGCGCGGTGAACGGTGGAGCACGGCGTTTTTTTCCGCCCTATCTTTCCTGCTGGTTCCGTGTTCGCCGCTGGGAGGCATGATGGAGCATCCGGTTCGTGGCGGGTCCGCCCGGAGATGGAAGACGCCGTTCGTCGGAATCTCGCTCATTCTGCTTTTATCGCTGCAACCGGCCTTTTCGAGGCCGACCCCCGGCGGACCCTCGATGAAAGACAAGGCGGAGACCGCCCTCGTCGCCGGGGATGCCGAGCTGGCGGCCTCGCTGTACGAGCGCTGGCTCGAGGCGAACCCGGGCGACGTCGTCGCCTGGTACAACTACGCTTGCGCCTTTGCCCTGCTCGGCCGGAAGGACGAGGCGCTGCGGACTCTCGAGGACGCCGTGACCGCGGGCTGGCGGGATTCCACCTGGACATCCCGCGACCCGGACCTGACCACCCTGCACGGCGATCTCGAGTTCGCGCGCATCCTCGACCGCATCGGCGAGTTGTCGAGGCTGGAACGCGCGAGCGTCACGCGCCGGCCGGCGCCGCTCTACACCCTGCAGCAGCGAATCGCTCCCTATCGGGTGGCCCTGCCCGCCGTGTACAGCGACCAGGGGCCGCCCCACCCGGTGACGATCCTGCTCCACGGTCGCGGCGGAGACATGGATGACCAGGAGGATCTCCCCGTGCGGCTGGCGCTCCCGGACATGGTCTACCTGCTGCCGCGCGCGCCCTACCCGGTGAGCGAACAGACCGGGGGGTTCGAATACTGGCCGCGCGAGGCGTTCCTCGTCGGGGACACGGCCCGGGCGAACGAGGCGCAGCGCCTGATGGCGCTCTGGCTGCGGGATCTCGTCCGGGATGCGGCGAACCGGCTGAACCTGGACACGTCGCGCGTTTTCCTCGTCGGCTTCAGCCAGGGCGCGGCGATGGCCTATATCGCGGCGGAGGAGACGCCCTCCCTGTACCTCGGCGCCGGTGCGCTCTGCGGCTACCTGCCCGAGGGGCGGCGCGACTCCACCGCCTTTCTCCCCCTCGCGAGGGGAAAGGTCGCCCTGTTCATCGCCCATGGCGACCGGGACCGGGTGTTCAACGTCTCCGAGGCGAACCTCGCCCGGGACCTGGCGTCGGCGGCGGGGGTGGAGGTGACCGCGCACACCTACCCCGTGGGACACGACATCTGTGATGAGATGGTGGTGGATCTCGGCGAATGGATGCTCGCACTCCTGCAAAAGAGGAACCCGTAGAACCCGCCGCCGGGCGGAGCGGTCCCACCGGGAACCGGGGTGCCCGCAAGGGTGGGAGACTTCCCCTCTCTCTGCGCCTCGGTGTCCCTGCCCTCGCGGTCCTCGCCGTTCGGTTGCCCTACTTCGGTCTCGACGTTCTCAACTCGGACGAGGGGCTCTACGCCCTCGTCGCGCGCGCGATCCAGCGCGGGGGACTGCCCTACCGCGATGCCTGGGACCACGCGGCCCCGGGAATCTTCTACCTCTACCGTTCCCTCTTCGACCTCTTCGGGCCGTGGAGCATGGGGGCGGTCCGGCTGGCGGCGCTGGCGGCGCATATCGCCGGAGCGTGGGTGGTGGGCGAGGCGCTCCACCGCAGGCACGGCGACCGGGTCGGGGTGCTCGGGGCTGCCTTCGCGGCGGTTGCCGTCGGGGGGTATCTGCCTGCCGATGCGGTGGCGGCCTTGACCGAGACGTTCCTCCTCCCGTTTCTCCTCGCAGCCGCCTGGCTGCTCCTGAGCTGGGCGGAGGGGGGCCGGGCCCGGCCGGCGGCCACGGGGATTCTGATCGCACTGGCGACCTGGTTCAAGATCCACGCCCTCCTGATCTCGCTGGTGCTTCTGCTGGCCGCCTGGGCGGCGAGGATGCCCGGGCGGGAGCGACGCTTCGGTGAGTTGGGAGTGGTGTTCGGCACCCTTCTCGCCGCCCTGGCCGCGTATCTCCTGCTCTGCCTGCCGATGTTCATCGCCGGCGGACTGCCCGATTACCTGCGGATGTACATCGGCTACAACCTCTTCTACCTCGGCGTCGGGGAGTACGACCTTTCCTTTTTCCGGGGGCTGTGGAACACCGCCTGGCAGTGGGCGCTGCCCCAGATGCTGATCGTGGCGCTGGCGGCTTCCGGGGCGGCGGCGCTTCTCGGGGGCGAGAGCCGGCGCCGGGCGCGCGGAACGGTTCTCCTGGCGGGATTCCTCGCCGCCCTTCTCGCCGCCCTCGCCGGGGCGCGCCTCTTCGGCCACTACTTTCTCCCCGCGGCGGCGTTCGCCGGGTGGCTCGCCGGCGAAGGAGCGGGCCACTTCGCGGCGCTGGCGAAGCGGTGGGGCTTGAGGTGGAGCAGTCCGGCTTCCCTCGCGGCGGCGGCGCTCCTGTTTCTCGGTCTCCTGCAGCCGGTGGTCATCTTCCACGGGGATGCCTGGAGCGCGCGGGTCCGTCTCGCCGCCCGGCACCAGTCGCCCGGCCCGACGTTCCCGAAGCTGATCCGCGAAATCCGCGAGCTGGCCCTCCCGGCGGAGAACATCTGGATTTGGGGCTTTGCGCCGGAGATCTACCTCTGGTCGCGGCGGGACTGCTCCTCCCGCTTCATCAACGACAATTATCTCGTCGGTCTCGTACCCTGGGTGAACGCCGCACCGGGGGTGGACACCACCCCCTGGATCATCCCCGGGAGCTGGCCGCTGTTGCAGAAGGATCTGACGAGCAACCCTCCCGCGTTGATCGTCGATGCGGCCGCCGCCGGTTACCAGTTCTGGGGAAAGTACCCCCTGCGCGGACAACGGCAGCTCGAGGCGTTCATCCGCAGGGCCTACCTCGATGCCGGGAGCTATGATGGGTTTCGCCTCTACCTGCGGCGTGACCTTTCGGGCCGGCTGAAACCGCCCCTGCCCGGCGATGCGGGGGAGACCGGGGCGTCGTCTTCCGGTGGTGGAGACGGCCCCGGCGGCTGACCATCCGCCGGACGCGCTCTTCGCGAGCGCTGGAAAAACCCGCCGGGTGATCGTACCTTACGTTCTATCTTCCAAGGCTTTGACTACCGCGGTCCGGGATGAGGGCGACTCTTCGGGAACCGGCGCCCGGCCGATGGGAAAGCGACGATGAAAACACTTCTCCAGCGCCTGCTGTACCAGTGGAAAATCAAGCTGAACCTGCTCCTCCTCGCCATCCTGCTCTGGTTCTTCGTCGTCAACCAGCAGGTGTACGAGACGGAGATGCAGGTTCCCCTCGTCCTCGCCAAGATGAAGCCGAACAAGATCCTGGTGTCCGATGTTCCCGTGACGGCGCAGGTGAAATTCTCCGGCCCGGGCAAGGATCTGCTCATCCTCCGGTACATTCAGCACCCGAGGGTGGAGCTGGACATCCACACGATCAACTACTTCTACGACTACCCGGTGCGGACCGACCAGGTGGTGCTGCCTCCCGGAATGAATGTTACCCCCCTTGCGGTGATCGAACCGGAGACGGTGAAGGTGATCCTCGAGGATGAATATCTCGAGCGCCTGCCCGTCGTCCCCCGCATCGAGGTGACCCCCCAGGCGGGCTACATGGTGCCGGGGAGGGTGACTCTCGATCCGGAGAGCGTGCTCGTCGTCGGGCCGCGCAGCCTGATGCGGCGTCTGAGAAAGGTCGAGACCGAGGAGCGTGTCTTCGTCGGGCTGAACAAATCCCGTGACGAGATGGTCCCCGTAGCGCGAAGCAGTAAACGGTTGCGCACGGAGCCGGAGCAGGTGCGGGTGCACATTCCCATCGACAGGATCGGTGAGCGGAAGATCAGCCGTGTCCCGGTGCAGATATCCCGCGTGCCTCGCAGCCGCCGGGCGATCATCGAGCCCTCCACCGTCACCGTCCGCGTGCGCGGCGCGGCGGGGCGCCTCGCCGGGTTGACCGCCGATTCCCTCCTGGTGGGCTTGAGCTACCGCGACTGGAAACCCGACCAGCGCGAATATGCCCCGTTTATCACCCTTCCGCCGGGCGTGGAGCTGGTGGATCTTTCGCCCTCCCTCGTTCGTGTTCGGGTGGAGGTGCTCGAACCTCGATGAAGCTGCTCGGCATTGAAACCTCCTGTGATGAGACCGGGGTGGCCCTCGTGGAGGACGGGGCCGTCCTCGACGCCCGCGTGGCGACCCAGGAGATTCACGCCCGCTGGGGCGGCGTGGTCCCGGAGATCGCCAGCCGATTGCACCAGAAGACACTCTCGCGCATGGTCGGGGAGATCCTCGCGGACAACCGCTGGACCTGTGCCGGTCTGGACGGCGTCGCCGCCACACGCGGCCCCGGCCTGATCGGGGCGCTGCTGGTCGGCGTCAGCTTCGCCAAGGGGCTCGCCGTGGCGCGGGATATTCCCTTTGTCGGGGTGAATCACCTCGAGGGCCATCTCTGGGCTGCGGAGGGGGCCGGCCGGACGGTGCCGATGCCGGCCCTGGCCCTCCTCGTCAGCGGGGGGCATACGGAACTCTTCCGCGTGGACGGATTCGGCCGGTACACCTTCCTCGGGGGAACCCTCGATGACGCCGCCGGGGAGGCGTTCGACAAGGTGGGCGGCCTGCTCGGCCTGCCGTACCCCGCGGGCGCGGAACTCTCCCGCCTCGCCGAGGGCGGAGACGGCGGGAAGTACTCTTTCCCCGTCGCGCGGGGGACCGATGCCTTCAGCTTCAGTTTCAGCGGGTTGAAGACCGCCGTCCTGCGGCAGGTCGAGGCGCTGAAGCGCGAGGGCGCTACCGGGTGGGAGGCGGACATCGCCGCTTCCTTCGAGGAGGCGGCTGTGACTCAGCTCGTCCTGCGCCTCGAGCGGGCGCTCGAGAAGGACCGGTACCGGAGTGTCATGATCTCGGGCGGTGTCGCGGCGAACCGGCTGCTCCGCCGCCGGGTCGAGACGGCCTGCCGCAACCGGGAGGTCGAACTCGTCGTTCCCCCCGTCCAGTGGTGCACGGACAACGGGGCGATGATCGCCTGGGTCGGCTGGCGCTCCCTCCTCGAGCGGGGCGGCGACCCGCTCACCCTCGAGGCCGACCCGAACCTCACTCTCGCAGGCGAGGAGTGAGCCCTTGATCCCGCTGGTGATTTTTCTGCGTGCCGCAGTCCCCTTCGGTTGGGTGGTCCTCGGCGCTCTCCTGCTGGCCGGGCTGGCGGCCTGGAGCTACCGTTGGACCCGCCCACCCGTGGGCCCGGCCCGGCGCGCCGTTCTCGCCCTTCTCCGCGCCTTCGCCCTGGTCGCCGTGTGGGCGCTGCTCACGGGGGTCGAGCTGCACTGGCGGGTTGAGTCCCCCGCCCGGACCCGGGTGGCCGTGCTCCTCGACCGCAGCGCATCCATGGGATTCACCGACCCCCGGGGAGACCGGGACGAGGTGGTCCGTGAATTGCTGGCGAACCCGGTATGGAAGGCGGTCAACCGGCAGGCGAGGTTGCAGCGCTTCACCTTCTCCGATGCTCTCCGGCCCTGGACGAAGAAGAATCCCCCCGGCCCGACCGGTCCGGTGACCGACCTCGCCGCCGCCCTCGGCGAATTGGCCCGCCGGCCCGAGGGTCCGCCGGATGCGGTGCTTCTCATCAGCGACGGCGCATTCAACCAGGGCGGCTCGGGCGCGGCGGAGGCGAGGAAGCTCGGCGTTCCCATGTTCGCCGTCGCGGTGGGCGACAGCCTGCCTCCCAAGGACCTCGTCCTCAGCGGGGTCGTCGGTCCGGAAGTGGCCTATGTCGGGGAGTCGGTTCCGCTGGATGTCACTCTCCGCGCCGCGGGGGCCGGGGGCGACAGCAGCGTGGTGACGGTTCTCGCGGATGACGGCCGCACTGTCGCGGCCGACACGGTCCATTTTGCGGGGAACTGGAGCGAGACTACCCTGCGCTTCGATGTCATCCCGGAGACGGCGGGCGTGGCGAGCTGGCGCGTGGGGGTCCGGACGCTGGAGGGGGAGCGCAGCGTGGAGAACAACTCGCGCCGGGTTGCGGTGCGTGTCGCCCGGCGCCGCAGGACGGTGCTGCTCCTCGCCGGGTCGCCTTCGCCGGATGCGGCGTCCTTCGCCCGCGTTCTCGAATCCGACAAGGACACGGATGCGAAGATCGTCATCGGCGGCGGGAGGATGCGAAGACCGGTGCGGGGGAGCTGGCCCGACGCCGGCGCGCTGGAGGAGGTGGATGCGGCGATCCTCCTCCTGCAGGCGCCCTTCGGCGACCGGGCGCGGAAGGCCGTGGAGGCCGTCCTCGCCGCGAACCTTCCGCTGACCGTCATCACCGGCGATGACCCGGACCGGTCCACGCTTGCGGCCCTCGCCCCGCGCATCGGCGGGTTCCGGCCGGCGGGCGGACAGGCGGTGGAAGCACCCCTCCTCCCGCGGCGGGAACATCCCCTCTTCACCACGGGCGGATCCTGGTTCACCGATCCGCCTTCGCCGCCGCCGGTGGTTGTCCCTCCCCTCCTGGCGCTCGGGGGAACCGCCCTGGCGTCCGCGCAAACGGACCCGGAGCGCCCGGCGGTCCTCGTGACCGGCACCCGTCCGAGGACGCTTCTCGTTTTAGCCGGCGGCCTCTGGCGCTGGGATCTCTCCCGCCGCCCGTTCGATCCGACGGGCCGCGGGTTCCGGGAGCTGGTCGGACGCGTGTTGCGCTGGCTGACTGCCGGGGAGGAGGAACAGCGCATCGTCGTCAAACCGGCGCGCGATCTCTTCGCCGGGGGGGAGGAGATCGAGCTGATCGCGGAGGTGCGCGACGAGGGCTTGCGCCCCGTGGATGACGCGGCGGTCGAGGGGGTGCTGCGGCACGGCGGGGAGGAGCGGCGGATCGACTTCCAGCCCCTCGGCGCCGGGCGTTACCGCGCCCGCACCGCGCCTTGGGGCGAGGGGAAGTACGAGTACCGGGCCGAGGTCCGGACCGGGGGGGAGACGGCCGACCGCGGCGGCGAGTTCGTCGTCGACCGTTTCCGCCTGGAGGAGGCGGAGCTCAGGATGCGCCCGGACCGGCTGCGCGCCGTCGCGCGGGCGACGGGCGGGAGGGTGATCTTCCCATCGCAGGTCGAGGCGCTGCCCGATCTCCTGCCTGCGAAGAAGGGCAGAGAGGAGATCCGGGGCCGCTGGCGCCCCTTCGGCCTGTGGTCGACTCTCCTCGCCGTCGTGCTCCTGCTCGCCGCCGAGTGGTTCATCCGTACGCGGCGCGGAATGGTCTGACCGGCGGTCTGCCTGTGCCCCGCCGGGGGTATCGAATGAGCGTGGCGCACGGGGCGGGACGGGCGGGCCGACCCCGACCCGCCGTTTACCTTATATTTCCGCTCGTATTGGTCGCTTGTTGCGTAGCCGCGGGGAGAGGGGTGGCCCGGGACTCCAGTCCCGGGTTTCATAAGGGTTTCCGTGAGGAATGCGGCGTGCTGCAAGAACCTGTGACCGTGATCTCAATCACGATATAAAACGATATTTTCCGAGGTGGTATGTTTCCACTCGTGTTGATCGCCGGTCACGCGGCCGCGGGGAGAGAGTCGAGGGGGTTCTGACATGGGGAAGAAAATCAAGCAGCTTCGTTCGCTGAAACGGAAGGCGCAGCTCGGCGGCGGCGAGGATCGCATCGAGATCCAGCACAAGAAGGGGAAGCTGACTGCCCGGGAGAGGATCGACCTGCTGATCGACCCCGGCACCTTCGAGGAGGTGGACATGCTCGTCAAGCCGCGCATCCCGGACAGCGGCTTCGAGCAGCCGGCATTCCTCGGGGACGGCGTGGTCACCGGGTACGGCCGGATCGACGGGCGCGTCGTCTTCCTCTTCAGCCAGGACTTCACCGTGGTCGGCGGGACCCTGTCGGAGGCTCACGGCGCCAAGATCTGCAAGATCATGGACATGGCGATGAAGGTCGGCGCGCCGGTGATCGGGCTGAACGACTCCGGCGGTGCCCGGGTGCAGGAGGGCGTGGTCAGCCTGGGCGCCTACGCCGACATCTTCCTCCGCAACACCCTCGCCTCCGGCGTGATCCCCCAGTTCAGTCTCATCCTCGGTCCCTGCGCCGGGGGGGCGGTGTACAGCCCGGCGATCACCGACTTCGTGCTCATGACCCGCGCCACGAGCTATATGTTCGTCACCGGGCCGAAGGTGGTGAAGACCGTGACCCACGAGGAGGTCAGCTCCGAGGAGCTCGGCGGCGCGGACACCCACATGGTCAAGTCCGGGGTCGCCCATTTCGCCTGCAACGACGAGATGGATACCCTGCGGACGATGCGCCGGCTGCTCTCCTATGTCCCGCAGAACAACCTCGAAGACCCGCCGCTGATGCCCTGTGATGATCCCCCGGATCGCATGGACGAAGCCCTCGATGATATCATCCCGGAGAATCCGAACAAGCCCTATAACATGAAGGATGTCATCCGCAGTGTGGTCGATTACGGCGAGCTGCTCGAGGTGCACGAGAGGTACGCGGAGAACATCATCGTCGGCTTCGCCCGTCTCGGCGGGCGCAGCGTGGGGATCATCGCCAACCAGCCGGCGGTGCTCGCCGGGGTGCTCGACATCAACAGCTCGAAGAAGGCGGCGCGTTTCATCCGTTTCTGCGACGCCTTCAACATCCCGCTGATCACCTTCGAGGATGTGCCCGGGTTCCTGCCGGGGACGGACCAGGAGTGGGGGGGGATCATCGCCAACGGCGCCAAGCTGCTCTACGCCTATTCCGAGGCGACCGTGCCGAAGATCACCGTGATCACCCGCAAGGCCTACGGCGGGGCGTACGACGTGATGAACAGCAAGCACATCCGGGGCGACCTGAACTACGCCTGGCCCTCCGCCGAAATCGCCGTCATGGGCGCGGAGGGGGCGGTGGAGATCGTCTTCCGCAAGGAGCTCGCCCGCTTCGCGGATCAACCGGACGAGATGCAGAAGAAGATCAACGAGTACATCCGGCAGTACAGCGAGCGGTTCGCGAACCCGTACATCGCCGCCGCGCGGGGGTACGTGGACGAGGTGATCGAGCCGCGCCAGACCCGCCAGAAATTGATCACCGCCCTCGCGATGCTCGACAGCAAGGTGGACAGGAACCCGAAGAAGAAGCACGGGAACATCCCGCTCTAAGCAACCGGTCCGCGTGGATCGGCTTTTCACACCTTGGGTGGAACAGATAAGAAAAGGGGCACGGCGCGCCGTGCCCCTGCGTCGTGAGGCCCTGTCAGACGTTGCCCGGGTTGCCTGCCGCGGCGTAGCCTTTTGGCGTAACCCGGGCTGACCCTGGGGATTCCTGTTCACCCGGCTTCGCCGCGGCGAACGCCCCGTTCCCAGCGACTCCGGCAGTCCACCTCATCCCGTGATACCAGCGGCTCAATCGAAGGCGTTCTCCACCTTCCATTCCTTCCACACGTTGCCGGCGAGACCGATGCCCGGCTTCAGGGTCGGGCGGCCGGGCGTCCAGCCGGAGGGGGTCACCTCCCCGGTGGTGGTCACATGCTGGAAGGCCCGGACCTGGCGCAGCAACTCGTTGACATTGCGCCCCACCTCCGGCGTCAGCACCTCCATCGCGCGGACCACGCCGTCCGGGTCGATGATGAAGCGGCCGCGGATGTCCACCCCGGCCTCTTCCTCGTACACGCCGTAAGCCTCCCCGATCTTGCCGTTCGGATCGGCGAGCATCGGGTAGGGCACACCGCCCTCGACCATCTTCGACAGCTCGCTCTCCTGCCACACCTTGTGGCTGAAGTGGCTGTCGGTGCTGACACTCAACACTTCCACGTTGAGGGATTTCAACTCATCGTATTTGACGGCGACCGCCGTCAGTTCGGTAGGTCAAACGAAGGTGAAGTCGCCCGGGTAGAAGCAGAGAACCACCCATTTTCCCCGGTAGTCGGAGAGTTTGAACTGCCGCGCCTCCCCGTTCAGGATTCCGTTGGCTTCGAAATCCGGGGCGGGATGGCCGGGTTTCGCGGTCATCATCCGTGCACCTCCCTTCTGTTCCCGGGGGACATCGCCGGTTCCGGGCCTCTCTTCCGCCGGAACGATGACACCCCGGGCCGGTTTCACACAACCCTCGGTGTTTTCCTTCATCTGCGCCCTCCCTCCATGCCTTCCAGGGAAAAGGTAGTGGGGCACTGTAATCGCCGCAAGGTGCTCCTCCGGTTTCCATGCGTACCCCACGTTCCCTGCGAGGCTACATCCAGAAAAGGGAGATCCCTTACTGCGAGTCTCTCGCAAAAAGGGCGAGGATGGTGCGGGGAAAGGGTGTTCCTTGGTATACTATGCCCGACGAGATCTTCCCCGCTCCGACCACTTTTCGGAAGGTGCCCGGGGAATCATGACCTATGGATGAGCGAACTGCTGGAGGAGACAATGGCTGTACAGGTTGGGAAAAAGGCCCCGGACTTCGAGGCGATGGCGTATAAGGATGGTGGATTCGACCAGGTCAGACTGGGCGACTACGCGGGCAAGTGGGTGGTGCTCTTCTTCTACCCGGCGGACTTCACCTTCGTCTGCCCGACGGAACTCGTCTCCCTGGCGAGGCACTACCAGGAGATGACCGAGCGTGACGTGGTCGTCCTCTCGGCCAGCACGGACACCCACTTCGTCCATAAAATGTGGAACGAGGTCGAGCTGTCGAAGATGGTCGAGGGCGGTCTTCCCTTCCCGATGCTCTGGGACAAGGGCGGCGAGATCGGCACCCTGTACGGGGTCTTCGACGCGGAAGCGGGCCTCGATGGCCGTGGCGCGTTCCTCATCGACCCGGACGGCGTGCTCCAGTCGGTGATGATCACCTCGGCCGGTGTCGGCCGGAGTTCGAAGGAGCTGCTGCGCCAGATCCGCGCCTACCAGTATGCCCGCGCCCATGAGAACGAGGCCGTACCGGGCGACTGGGAAGAGGGCGGCAAGACCTTCGACAAGTCCCTCGAGATGGTCGGTCACGTCTGCGATGTGTTCAGCGAGTGAACTGTACCCGTACGGCCGGGGCTCCCCGGTCCGGGACGGTATAACGCACGAACGCCCGGCTCCTGTCGGGCGTTCGTCTTATGCCGTTTCGGGAGAATGTTGCGTTCATCAAGGAAATCCTTGTGAAACCCGGAACTGAAGTCCCCGGGCCACCCACGACTTTTGTCGGGCGTTCGCTTTGCTTCGGGCGGGGTGCGGGAGCGGTTCAGATCCTGTCGGGGCGGTGCTGCCGGTAGAGCTCCAGCACCTCCCGGTGGTCGAATGCGATGGTTTCGGGAAGACGGTCCAGGGGGAACACCCGGGCGCGGGCGGCGTCATCCCCCGCGTGCAACCGTCCGGCTCCCCGCGCGGTGAAGACGATGGTCACGGTGTGGAACCGCGGATCGCGATCGGGGTCCGAGCGCACGGTGAACAGCCGCAGCCCTTCCAGCTCCAGCCCGGTCTCCTCGCGCATCTCGCGCACGGCCGCCTCCTCGGCGGACTCCCCGTAATCGATGAAGCCCCCGGGGATCGCCCAGCCGGGCGGCGGGTTCTTCCTCTCGATCAGGACGATCCCCCGCTTGTAACGGATGATCACATCCACCGTGGGGAAGGGGTTGCGGTAGCGGCGGATCTCCTTGCCGCAATGCGGGCAGACGAGGTGGGTCGGGACATTCGCCATCTCATCCTCTCCCCGTTTCCCGGCGGGCTGGGGAAGCCGGCCCGGGGGTGGAGAAAAAAGCGCCGGTCGTTGTCGGGACGGCCGGCGGAAAGACAGCGCTCCGGCAGGTTCTCACCGGTCTATGGCGGCGAAGATCTCTTCCGTTTCCGGGAAGCGGCCCGCCGAGTGCTTGGAAAAGAGGAGTTTGCCATCGGCATAGACATCGAAGATGCCGTTGCTTCCCTTGATGAACTCGACTTCGCAGCCGGGGTATCGCTGCTTCAACTGGTCCGCCAGACTGGCGGCACGCGGATAGTAGTTTCAAACCACGCAGTATTCGATCTTGAACAGCATCTCGCCGTTCTCCCTGTTTCGTGGATTAACGGCCGGCGGCCTTGTTGCGTTTTTCGAGTTCGTCCAGCGGAATCTGCAGCGCTTCCTTGATCTTCCGGCCGGGGCGGAAATGTGTCTTCCGGCGGGCCGGGATGAAAATCTCCTCGCCCGGTTTGCGCGGGTTGCGAGCCTTCGGTTTCGGGGCGGTGAACTTGACCTGCAGGACACCAAAGTCCCGGATTTCGATCCGGCATTCGCCCGGCGTGTTGATAATCATCTCACGCAGCGAGGAGAAGGTCGCGTCGACGATGGGGGCTACCACCTTCGGGTCGAGGCCGGTGTTCTGCGCGGTCATCTCTACCACGTCACGTTTGATGTAGGTCTTCGGCCGGTGACTCATGGTGATTCCCTTTCTCGCGGTCGGCTCTCTCCGGGTCGGCGATAGTCTATTGATTCCAATGTACGTAGTCAAGGTTTGAGAGTCGAGAAACGAGTTCACCGGGCTCCATTCCGGCGGGTGGGAGGGGGTCATCCGCCACCCGGGACCGCGGGCTCCCGGAACTTGAAGTCCGCAAGCCCTCTTCCCTCGCTTGGCTCTCCACGGCGTGAACCGTACCTTTGCCACCAAATCAGCACGGGATGTTCCATGACTTCGATACCCATGGTTCTCTTCGAGGATCCGGGATGGCGGCGGTTCGGTCCCCTGACCACACTGCGTCCCGTCTGGCGTCTCCGGCTGGGGATGGATACCCTCGAGGGCGCGATCAGCAGGGCGATGGACCGTTCCCCGGACATATACCTGCCCCGGGTGGACCTGAAACCCCTCCTCCGCGAGGAGTATGGCGAAGTCGCCCTGCAGCTCCCGGCGCGCGGGGATGTCGTCCTGGTGAACGGCCGGGCGGCGGACCACCTGCCCCGTGAGGCGTTGGATCCGAAGTATCCCCACGCCGTGTGGACGGACGGGCCGGATATCGTCGCCGCCCGCCTCCCGGTTCGTGTCGCTTCCGAACTGCTGACACGGCCCGCGTTCGACCCGGCCGACTACACGGCGCAGGCCCTGCTGAACCTCTGGAAGAGGCGAAAGAGCGCCAAGCCGCTGCGGGTTATCGAATCCGAGGGAGCGCTCGTCTGGTGGCCCTGGGATCTGCTCGATCTGCAAGGCGGGGCGATCGAGGCGGATCTCGAACGCTTCGGCGCGGGCGAGGTCAACGGCGAGGTGGACTTCCGCTCCATCCTCGTGGAAGAGCAGAATATTTACGTCGCCGCGGGGGCGGTCGTCAGCCCCGGGGCGGTCCTCGATGCCTCCACCGGGCCGATTCTCCTCGCGGACGGCGTGCGGGTTCTCCCGGGCGCCGTGATCCGCGGTCCGGCGGCGATCGGGATGGACACCCTGGTGAAGGTGCATGCGAAGCTCTACGGCCCCCTGACCGTCGGACCCGTCTGCAAGTTGGCCGGAGAGGTAGAAGGTTGTCTCTTCCAGGGGTACTCGAACAAGCAGCACGAGGGGTTCCTGGGTCATGCCCTCCTCGGCGAGTGGGTCAATCTCGGCGCCGACACGAACAACAGCGACTTGAAGAATAACTATTCCCCGGTCAGCATCACCCTCGAGGGGGAATCCATCGACACCGGCCGGACCTTTTTCGGTTCCCTCATCGGTGACCATGTCAAGACCGGGATCAACACCATGCTGAACACCGGCACGGTGATCGGGGTGGGGTCGAACATCTTCGGCGCCGGGTTTCCGCCGAAAACCATCGGCGCGTTTCGCTGGGGCGGGGCGGAGGGCTTCGAACTGTACGACTTCGACCGGTTCCTGCAAGCCGCCCGCGCGGTGATGGCCCGGAGGGAGATGGAGCTGTCCCCGGCGATGTCCGACCTTCTTCGCGAGGTTCACCGGGAGGCCATCGCGGGGTGGGTGTAGCACGGCCCGACCGGCCTCCGCGGAGCCTCGCCCGTCGCCGGAGGCCATGCACGGGGGAAGCATCATGCTGAAACGGATTTCCCTGACCGCCTGGATTTTTCTCGCAATCGTCCTCGGTGTCCTGGCGGGGTTGGTCATCGGGGAGCCGGTACAGGTGATCGCGCGTCCGATGGGGCAGATCTTCCTCCGCCTGCTGAAGATGATCATCGTCCCCCTGATCGTCGCCTCGATCACTTCCGGGGTTCTCGGGGTGGGGGACACGCGGCGCCTGGGCCGCATCGGCGCGAAAACCCTGCTCTACTACCTCGTCACCAGCACCCTCGCCATCCTCGTCGGCCTGCTCCTCGTCAACCTCGTCAAGCCGGGCGTGGGGGCGGAGCTGCACCTGGCCGCCGCGCCGAACCTCGCGGAGGCCGAAACCGGCGCCGTGTGGAAGATCCTCCTGCGGATGATCCCCGAGAACCCCATCCGCGCGATGGCCCAGGGCGACATGCTGGCGGTCATCTTCTTCAGCATCCTCTTCGGCTGGTTCGCCACCCGCTTGCCGGAGAAGGGCCGGGTGTTCATCACCGACCTGTTCGAGAGTCTCTTCGATGTCATGATGCGGATGACCCGTTTCGTCATCTGGTTCGCCCCCGTGGGGATTTTCGGGCTCATCGCCGACATCGTGTCGAGCACCGGCTTTTCCGCTTTCCTTTCGCTGTTCAAGTTCACCCTCGTCGTGCTCGCGGCGCTGCTCTTCCATGCGCTGGTCACCCTGCCGCTGATCCTCCGGTTCGTCGGCCGGGTGCCCCGTCCCACCCGTCATGCGCGGGCGATGGTCGAAGCGCTGCTGACAGCTTTTTCAACCGCCTCCTCGAACGCCACCCTGCCGCTGACGATGAAGTGCGTCGAGGAGAACTCCGGGGTCTCGAACCGGACCTCCTCCTTCGTCCTCCCCCTCGGCGCGACGATCAACATGGACGGCACCGCTCTCTATGAATGCGTCGTCGCGATGTTCATCGCCCAGGTGTACGGCATCGAGTTGTCCTTCTTCCAGCAGTGGGTCATCGTCTTCACCGCCCTGCTGACCTCCATCGGGGTCGCGGGGGTGCCGATGGCCTCCCTGATCGCCATCGCGATCATCCTGAAGGCGGTCGGACTGCCCCTTGAGGGCATCGGGCTGATCATGGTCACCGACCGTATCCTCGACATGCTGCGGACCACGGTGAACGTCTGGTCCGACTCCTGCGGCGCGGTGGTCATCGCCCGTTCGGAGGGCGAGCGGACGAAGCTGGTGGACGCCTGATTCCCGCCCGCGAGATGCGCGGCTTCCGCGGCTCCTTCGGCCAGGCTCAAGGCGCGGAGTATTCCTTCCTGTTGCCCCCAATTTCCCGAGGCGCTCGAACTATTTAGCGTTCCTCCCTGCCGTTTCTCT
>CAYOKT010000019.1:4349-39528 GCA_964404605.1 uncultured bacterium | reverse complement strand
CTACGATTTCTGACAGGGCCACCCGGCGAGGTGAAAATGAGCCGGCCCGCGGCGAAAGCCGCGGGCCGGTTCTTCGCGAGAAAGGAGGAAGAAATGGTATCCCGGGCGATCCTTCCTCCCGAACAAACTTACTTCAGGAACATCAGCTTATGCAAGTCCGTCCATCCACTTTCCGTGGCGTGCACCTTGAGGAAGTACACCCCGGACGGGAGACTCTCCGGCTGCCAGACCATGCGGTGGTACCCGGGAGTCAACCGGCGGGAAACAAGCGTCACGACCCGCCGGCCGAGGATGTCGTACACCTCCGCCCGCAGCACATCCGCCACGGGGACCGCGAGCACCACCTGCACCGAGGGGTTGAACGGGTTGGGGTAGGCGGCCGAGATGGCGAACTCGGTCGGAATGCCGGACCAGGGCTGCTCATCGACGGCGGTATCCACCCAGTTCACGGTGAGGGTCACCGGGTCGGAGTCGCCCTCATCGTAGCGGGCGATGAGCGAATACTCGTACTCCCCGAAGTCGGGCAGCTCGTCCGTGTACTCCACCTCGTCCACCGCGGCGATCTCCTCGCCGTCCCGGCTGAGCACGTACTCGAGGAAGTCCTCGGTATCATCCAGCTCGCGCGGGTTCACAGGCAGGCGGACCGGCTCGCTCATCACCTCCGAAGCGGTGAGCACCGGCTCCAGCCCCTGTGGAGTCACCATGTCCACGGTGCCGTCCGTGTACTCCACCACCGCGCGGATGAGGTAGGTCATGATAGGTTGAACCTCCCAACTGCTCATCCCGACATAGTTCCAACTGAAGCCGTGGATATCGGACGCTCCTCCGAGGGCGACGGAGGGATCGACGTTCTCGAAACCGACGACGAAATCGCCGTCCACGACGATGCCTTCATCCGCCACGTCCACCGCGACCCAGCCATCGGAGGCGCCGGAGGCGGTGCCGGAGTGCATCAGGTCGATCCCCGGCGTCCCGGCGTCCGCATCCCAGTTCCAGAGGGAGGTGTTGAACATCTGGGGACCGGCGGAGATGGAGGTGAAATACTGCACCTGCAGGACTTGCGCGGGAGCCGCGGTTGTCAGGCGGGTCGCCATCACGCTGCCGGTGTACAGCCAGTAGCCGTCCAAGTCCTCCTCATCGACCACTTCGATCCTCTCGACGCCGTCGCCGAACCCGCTGACCTCGTCCCAGCTCAGGGTCACCTCGCCGGTCGCCGAGTCGAGTTCCGCGTCAAACTCCTCCGGCGCCCAGAGGGGATGCGGTGCCTCGATCTCCACCGAGGCGGAGGGCGCGGAAGGCCCCTCGTAGTAGTATGCCCGCACCATGTAGGTGAAGGTGCCGAAATCGTCGAGGAAGTCGGTGTAGGAGTCGTCTGTGGTCGTGCCGATCAGCACCCCGTTCCGGTAGACCCCGGTGTGCAGGTAGCTGTCGTCATCCGTGTCGAAGGTCCAGTCGAGGTCGACCGTGAAGCCGTCCTCGTCGTAGAAGGCTTCGAGCCCACCGGGCGAGTCGAGGGGACTGCCGGCGATGACATCCCCCGGCATGGAGGGCTGGAGCTGCACATGGATCACCGAGCCGTCGTAGTAGAGGTCGATGGTGCCGCGCACGGTGACGACATCGAACCGGTGGAAGCTGGAGAGGTCGATGCCGGTGCTTGACCAGACGATGAACTCGGCATCTGCGCCTGAGCCGTCGTTGATCCGGATGCCGGTGTTGGTGCCGGGTTCGGACTGCAGGGTGCCGGTGATCTCCGCCCAGGCGCCCTCCTCATCCACGGCGGAGGCGAAGTCGTCCGTCGTGAAGAGCAGCGGGTCCGGCAGACCGATGCCCTCCTCGAGAACCCGGTAGGTGTAGTTGAGAATCTCGTCGAACTCCCGCGGCCCGGAAGTGTAAACGGAGTATTCGCCGATCACCTGGACCAGGTTCCCCCGCGCCCAGGCGCTGACATCGACATACGGTTCATCGTGGTAGCAGAGGATGCCGTACCCGCTGCTCTCGTCGAAGATGTAGTTGTCGTTCCAGGGCGCGGTGGTGCCGGGCTCCTGGACGACGTCGCCCTCGACGCTGACGATGGTGTTCTCCGCGATGGTCCGGGTTTGCAGCGCCTCGAGGGTGGTCTCCACCGGCTCCTCGTCCATCGGCTCGAAGCGGATGTCATCCACCAGGGCGGTGGCATCGCCGTCCCAATCCGCGTCCGCCCGGAAGCGGATTTCCGCCACTGCGGAAACGGCCCACGGGGGAACTTCGGTCATCGCCTGCATCCAGGTGTAGTTCGAGATCCCATCCGGGTTCGGAGTGCTGATGAAGGTCGCAATGGGATCGCCGTCATCCAGGTAGGTCACGGCGAACTCCACCACGGCGGAGGGATCGCTCACCTTGCAGTACCCGTTCAGCGTCCACCAGTCGCCCTCGATGAGACCGTCCGTGATCGTCTGGGAGAGGGTCACGACATCCTGGTCGGAGGTCCAGCTCACCCGCGCCGCCGAGGCGCCGTCATGCACCTCCGTGGTCTCCTCCTCGAGGATCGCGCCGCCCGCGCCCGCGTCGAAACTCCAGCCGTCCGGGAGCCCGTCGGTCCAGCTCTCGAAACCGGTGTTGGCGAGGACGTTCGGGTCGATCACCACCCCGAAGGCGGCGTCGTCCACGTAGAACGTTCCCGGCCCGGTGAAGTTGAGATCATCCCCGTACAGGAAGATGGTCAGCCGGGCGAAGGCGCTGCCGGCAGGTGCTTCACCCTGGACGATAAGCTGACTCCACTCGTCAGCGTCCGACACGTTGGATGAGTAGTCCTCCAGGTAGGTGTCATCGACATCGTAGAATGCAAGGTTGACGTTCACATAGGTCAGCTCATCGCTGCCGTTGAACTTCACCCAGGCGGAGAACTCGTAGTCGGTTCCCTCGGTGACATCGTAGACATTCTCGATGAGCTGCAGGCCGTTCCACTCGTTGATCACCGCCTTCAGGCTGTATTCGCCGCCGTGCACCTCGGTGTCTTCCTGCATCACCGAGCTGTTCCCGGAGCCGAGCGGGTTCACCGTCCAGACGGCGGGCGTGTTCGCATCCTCCCAGCTCTCGAAGTCGCCGTTCTGCAGCTCGGTGTAGTGCATCTCGGCTTCGATGTCGCTGATGTCCGAGGGCTGCAACTGCGGCGTTCCGCTGTAGGGGACGATCACGCCGCGGACCGTGGCGATCGCGCCCACCTGCAGCAGTGAGGCGTGGTCGAAGGCCGCATCGTCCGGGATGCGGACCACCGCCACCCCGCTGCCGTCATCCAGCTCGTAGTTGGTTCCGCTGCCGGTGTGCGACGTACCGGTCACCTCGCCGGAGACCTGCGCCCAGGAGCCCTCCATCGCCGCGGCAGCCATCACAAAGCCGGCCGTCGAATCGTAAACGATGGGATCGAAGGGCGGGGTGACACCGTCCCCTTCCGAGAGAACGATGTAGTCGAAATCGACCACCTCGGTGACATCGTAGTACTGGTCCACCGTGCCGCGGACCCAGACCTCATCGCCTCGTACGAGGCTGTCGCCGGCCAGTTCGCTGAAGTCGAACAGGTTGATTCCGTAGCCGGTGGCGTCCTGCACGTAGATCCGGGTGTCGTTGCCGTCAACCGTCAGGTTCCCCTGGGTGACATGGCCGGTGAACTGCACCAGGTCGTCCACACTCGCCGCGGTCTGGATCTGCTCGATGGTCATCTCGGTGTAGTGGACGCCGAACTCGAACTCGTCCAGGAGAGCCTGCCGCGCCGAACCGTAGAAATTGACCGTCACGATGACATGGTCAGCGCCGACCGGAACAGCCTCGTCATGGCTCAGGTAGACCCACTCGTCCCTGATGATCGAGAAGTCCCCCGTCCCGCCGGCGAGCCAGGTGTCGTCCGCGTCCAGGATGTCGATCGACAGAGCGATGGAGCCGCCGTCGTACTGGTAGACCCATCCCCCGAATGTGACCGTGTCGGGGAAACTCTCCGGGTAGAAGGTCTGGCTCATGCTCACCGGGTCGGCCCAGGCCGCCTGCGCAGCATGGTCGCCGATGAAAACGGTGTCGCTCTCCTGCGACACGGTGAAGCCCGCCGGTTGGCCGTCGAGGGTCCACCCGTCCGGCGGGCCGTCAGCGCCGTTCTCCGTCCAGAGTTCGAACCCGCCGTTCAGCAGTTCCGTCTGGCGGGCCACCCCGAGGGTGAACTCGTCCACCCAGTACTCGGTGCCTGTCCCATCGCCGCTGACATACGACAGTTTAATGGAGACCTTCGTGTACACCGTGCCCGCCGGGATGGTCGCCGTCACCGCCACACGCTGCCAGTCGGGCGAATCGCTCGACGGAGTACCGGTGAATGAATCGAGGAGGATGTCATCGGCGTCGTAGAACGTCATCTTGGCTAACATCTCGTAGGAGGCGTTGTTGTCGATCACCCAGACGCCCAGTTCGTAGGGGCTGCCTTCCGCGAGGCCGTAGATCTTCTCGTACATGCCTCCGGAAGACCCACTGTCATAGATAGTCAGCTTCGCCGAAGAACCGCCTTCGTGGGAGTCCAGCGTCTCCTCGGCGATGTTGAAAGTTCCCCCTACACTGGACCAGAAGTCGGGCTCGTCGAAACCCGGGTTGTCGGCGAACCAGGCCCACTCCTCGAAGCCGGGGTTCATGATTTCGGTGAATTGAGGTTCGTCGTTGGCTGCGCCGGGGGTGCCGTGATCGCCGTCCCCGTAAACGGAGATTCCCACCATCCAGGCGCTGCCGACGTTGTTGTCCGCGTTCACGTTGATCAGCGACATGGAACTCCCGTTCGGGTCGGGAAAGGTCGCGCCGTTGTCGTATTCGACCCGGTCGATCTCCACCCCGTCGCCGTCCTCGAGGATCACCTCGTCATCGCTGTTTCCCAGGGTGAAGCCGCTGTACTGGTAATCGACATTCACCCCGCCGTTGGTGCCGAAATCGGCGTTGACGCCGAGGACGAAATACCCGAAGGCTGGCACTTCCAGCGGGCCGTCGTTGCTGATGACATGCGAATTGCTGCCATCATCCCGGATCGTCCAGCCGTCGATGTTAACCGGCGAGGAGCCCGGGTTGTAGACCTCGAACCACTCGCCGCTGCCGTCGCTGACCGCCGACGGGTTCTGCATGATCTCGGTGACAATGACCTGTTGCGCTCCCGCGGGCCAGATCAGGGCGAACAGCCCGAGGAACACGAAACTCCGTGCCAACCTGCGCATTTCAGCCTCCCATGTTTCCCATGTATGATCGATAGTCGGAGTGGTCGTGAAACATCCTTTTCCTGTGAATTGACAAGGTATATCTGTCGGGCTTGCCATGTTGCGCGGTATCCGGTTCCGGGCGAATTAGCCCCCTCCGAGAGCCGGCCGGGGACGCTGCTTTCCCGCCCTCGCGGCAGAACGAACCGGCCTGCCGCCCCAAGGCCTGAACCGGCCCGGTTCCAACAGCAATAGCGGCGCCCCCGAACCCGGGGAGCGCCGCTTCCATGCCGCGACAACGAAGGGAGGATGGTGCCGGTCCTATCCGCGGGTTTCCCCGCCGCCCCCTTCCGCGACGCTTGACCCGGCCTGCTGCGCCGCTTCGACCATCCAGCCGAGGGTCTCATCGAGAAAAGCCTGGTAGCCGGAGGTGCGGTAGCGGATTTTTCCGTCCGGCCCGATGACGAAGAAGGTCGGGATGCCGCGGACGCCGAACTCGTCGGCGACCTTGTTCTCCGCGAGGGCTACCGTCCAACCAATCCCGTGCTCCTTCGCGAACTCCGCAACCTTCCCCGCCTTCTCCCCGGCCGGAAAGCGTTCCCAGACATTGACACTGATCAGCACCACATCCGGCCGCGCCCCCATCTCCTTGTCGAACCGCGCCAGCCAGGGCATGGCCATTCTGCAGGGGCCGCACCAGGTGGCCCAGAAGTCGAGCACCACCGTCTTGCCCCTCAGGTCCGCCAGCGAAACGGTCGTCCCTTTCAGGTCCGGCGCGGTGAAGTCGGGAGCGGGAAGGTCGAGAGGTTCGGCCAGCGCCTTCTGCTTCCGCTCCGCGGCGGTCTTCTCCTGGCCCTCCACCATCCGGCGGATCAGGGTTTTGTACTTCTTGCTCCTGCGAAGTTTTTTCGCCTCGTCCTCGAGGATGTACCGTTCGGTCAACTGGTAGTCGCTGAAGCCCTCGTCCACCGCCATCGAGAGGTAGAAGAGGGCGCTGTCGACCATCCCGGCCTTGCGGAAGAGGCGGGCGAGATCGGCGAAGGCCCAGTCGTCCTTTTTCGCCAGGGCGAACTTGCGGTTGAGCGCCAACTGGCGGTCCGTCATCTTCGCCTTGCCGTACCGGTAGTCCAGCGACTGGACCGCGTTCTCGTTGAGCGGATGCTGTTCGACATACTCCTCGAGGAGGGCGAAGCCCTCATCATCACGCTCCAGGTCGAACAGGCGGTCCCCGATGAAATCGAGATCCGCGAAGTTGTAGGGGAAGAGGTCGCGCGCCTTCTGCATCTCGGCGATCGCCTCCTCCTTTCGGTCGAGCGCGTTGAGCACGCGGGCGCGGGCTTCGTGCGCGAAGGGCAGGGCGGGCGCGATCCGGACCGCCTCGTCGGCGTACTGCATCGCCCGTTCGAGGTCCGGTGGGCGCCGGCGGGCCAGGCCGCGGGCGGCGACCGAGAGGACGTACGCGTCCTTCGGGGCCAGTTGCAGGGCCTTCTCCGCCTTCTCCGCCATCTGGGCGCGCCCACCGTCCGCCAGCGCCTCGAGGACGATCATCCTCGGGTTGTCCGGGTCCGCCGCGAGACGCTTCTGGTACTCCTTCAACGGCGCGTCGTAATCCTTCTCCCCGAGACGGGCCTGGTAGTAGAGGTGAAGCTGGAAATCGGCGGGGTACTGCTCCAGCAGGGTACGCGCCGCCTCCCGCGCGGTCTCCGCCTGCTCATCGGTCCAGGGGTCGGGGTACTGCTGCCAGAGGGAAACCACCCGCTCCGACACGGTGTAGTCCACCCCGCGCGAGCAGCCGAGCAGGGCCGTCATCGCCAGGATTACCAGTGCGAGGTTCAGGCTCCGTCGTATCATCCTCATCCTCCTCCGATGCCGGTTCATGGCTGCGCGCAAAGATACACCTGAGCCGGGCGTCCGGCGAACCGGTTCAACGAGCGACCGTGATTTGTCTACTCCTGCGACCAGCGCCTTCGTTCCCTGGCGGAAGCGGCGGGCACGATGACCTGCAGGGCGGCGGGGCGGACCTCGATGGTGAACTGCTCCGGCGCATCGATCAGCTCCCCGTCCACCTGGATCGGATCGGGGCGGGAGCGGTGCACCTCCATCCGCTTGAAGCGGCGCATCGTCACCATGGGCACCTGGCTGATGGTGCCGGTGAACAGGCGGTGCAGCTCCGGCAGCAGCTTCGGGGCGGCGGATTTCGGCACCATCACCAGCTCGAGGTGCCCGTCGTCCGGGCGGGCGTCCGGCGCGATCTTCGCCCCGCCGCCGTACTGGGTCAGGTTCGCCACGGTGAGAACGAGCGGCTCCTTCGCCAGCAGGGTCTCCCCGTCGAGAACGAGGGTGAAATCCTGGGGTTCATAAGTGAAAAAACGGTAGATCCCGGCGAACACGTAGGGCAGGATTCCGCGCACCGGCGACTCCTCGAAACCGCGGACGATGTCGGCGTCCCAGGCGAGGCTGCAGGTGACGAAGAAGGCGCGTTCATTGGCGATCCCGACATCGATCACCTCACGGCGGCCCTCCTTGAGCACCTTGACCGCCCGCTCCGGGGTGAGAGGTATGCCGAAATGACGCGCGAAGCCGTTGCCGCTGCCCGCCGGGATCACGGCGAGGGCGGTGTCCGTGCCGACGAGCGCCCCGCCGATGGTGTTGACCATGCCATCCCCGCCGACGACGATCAGCGTGTCGACACCGTCCTCGATCGCGCGGCGCGCCTTCGCCACGCCATCGCGTACATGCCTGCTGACCTGGTAGGCGAGGTCGATGCCGTCCACATCCCAGGTCTCGTCCAGCGCCTTCCGCACACCTTCGAAGGACCACCAGACGCCGGACCTCGGGTTGATCAGCACGCGAACCCTGCGAACCTGCTCCGTCACCGCACCTTCCCCTTTCCCCGGCCGGATGCGACCCGGGCTTGACTCGCTTCCCTCCCGCCCTTTCTCTTCTCCCGGCCGCCGATGACGAGCACGATCTCCCCCTTCGGCGGCGTCCGCCCGGCGCGGGCCGCGAGGTCGGCGAGACCGCCGCGCCAGAACTCCTCGTACCTCTTGGTCAACTCCCGGCAGAGGGCGGCGGGCCGCTCCCCCCCGAACGCCTCCGCCAGCTCGGAGAGGGTCTTTTCGATCCGCATCGGGGACTCGAAGAGGACAATCGTGCGGGGTTCCTCCGCGAGGGCGGCGATTCTCGTCTTCCGCCCCTTTTTCCTCGGCAGGAAACCCTCGAAGACGAAACGATCCGTGGGCAGCCCGGCACCCACCAGCGCCGCGAGGGCGGCGCTGGCGCCGGGGACAGGCGTGATACGCACCCCACTCTCCACGGCCGCGCGGATCAGCTTGAACCCCGGGTCGGAAAGGGTGGGAGTGCCCGCATCGCTGACCAGGGCTACCTTCCCGCCAGCCTGCAGCCGGGCGAGGAGCTTCGGCAGGGCGCGCTGAGCGTTATGCTCGTGGTAGGGTGTCATCGGGGTCGTGATCGCGTAGTGCGCGAAGAGGACGCGTGTGCGGCGGGTGTCCTCGGCGGCGACGAGGTCCACCTGCTTCAGCACCTCCGCCGCACGGGCCGTCAGGTCACCGAGGTTCCCGATGGGGGTCGAGACGACGAAGAGCTCGCCGGCCTCCCCCGCCGGTACGCCCTGCGAGCCACCCGCCGTTTTTCCGCCGCCGCTGCCGCCCATTCCCGCTCCGGACATGCTCTCGGTAAAAACGCCGTATCCACTGATGTTGCGAAAGCACGGCGCGCCGTGCCCCTACGGGGATGCTCCCAAAAAAAACGCCGCGTGCACTGACGCGGCAAAGATACACTCGAAAGCCCGGGGAGGGATACCGGGATCAGCCGCCCGTTCTTTCCATGACCAGGTAGATGCTCTTGCGATACACGCCGCCGAAGATCCCGATTCCGCCGTGCACGTTGCTTTTTATCTGGTAGGAACTGATGTCTCCCACACGGTTGAGAATTGAGACCGCGTAATCGAAATACTCAGTCGAGGCCGCGAGGACATCGAGCCGGTGCAGTCCCTGCCAGCGGAAGAACAGCCACGGGATGTTCATCAGCCTCTGGTCATCGCGTCCGAACGTCCAGGCAAGCCGGCCCTTCTCTGATTCTTCGAGTTCATCGTTGGGATCGTTCGGGTCCCAGTCGGGATCCAGCGGAACGAGCTGTTCGCGCGGGACGAGGGTGACGATGTTGAACACGTATCCGCCGAACGTGGCCGGGAGGCTCCACATCACGGTGATCGTCGGATCGTCACGGGTGAAGGCCAGGGTGTCCGTGAGCAGGCCCGGGGGCGCCGTGAAGAGCTGGAACGGCCCCGGCATGGTCGTCTCGGCCCAGACATCGACCCCGTCAGAGGGCTTTTTCACCTCGATGCGGTACCGCCAGGAAGCCAGCGGTTCACGCCCGTCCGGGTTCACCGCGCGATAGACGCCCGCCGTATCCGGGTCATCCTCGAAATAGACCGCCAGGCCGGAGGTGTCCGCGACCGCGTCTCCCTGGTCATCGAGCACCGGGAAGATGCGGATGTCGGCTCCCACGATGCCGTAGGCCTCCGGGGTGTAGTACGCCGTGAACTCCCCCACCCACTCGAGGCGGAGCGAGTCCATCGGTTCCCCGGTGTTCAGGAAGGCGGAAAGCACCGGTTGGGGCTGGTAATCCGCGACTTCGGTCGGCTCCGTGTCACACCCTGCCAGCAGCGCGATCGACACCGCCAGAAGAAGCCCGAAGAGAAGCCGATAACCCTGTTTTTTCGTGTTGAGCCTCATCTCAGAACCTCACTTCATAGCTGACCAGAGGAAGGATCGGCAGCAGCTTGATATCGTTCACCTCAACCGGGTTTTCGCTCGTGTCGTAGCTTCGCCGCCACAATGCGCGCCGGTTGTAGACGTTGTAAATGCTGATGTTGAGCGCGGCTTTCTTGCCGAACAGGTGGTGGTGATACGATGCGGTCAGGTCGAGACGGTGATCGGCCGGCAGGCGGTAGTTGTTCCGCTCTCCGTAGAGGATCGTGCGGTTCATGTTGTCATCGTACTCATCGCCGACACCCGCGAAACGCTGGGTGTAGATGCCGAGTGCCCGGGTGTAGCCCTGCCCGGTGTTGTAGCGCCAGGTGGTCGACAGTGTCCAGCGCTCGTTCAGCCGGTAGGACCCCACCGCGATGAAGTCATGCCGCCGGTCCCAGCGCGGGTAGAACCAGTCGCCGTTGTTGATCAGCGCGCCCGGGAAGCGTCGCTTCGTCCAGGAGAGGGAGTACCCGAGCCAGCCCTGCACCCTCCCCTTCTTCCGCTGGAGCATCCACTCGAAGCCCCAGGCATAACCGTCCCCCACCAGGAAGGCATCCGCGAGGGAGTTCCCGCTGATGCTCGTCGCATCGTACATCACGACATCGTTCAGGTCGTTGTAGTAGGCCTCGAGAGTGAACTCGAGCCCGTTCTCCCAGTCCCGCTCGATGCCCGCGACAACCTGGTCGGAGTAGGTCGGCGGGATGGTGCCGTCGTTCGGGAACCAGGTGTCGAAAGCGCTCAGCCCCTCGCCGAAGGCGAGCAGGGTGATCCACTGGTGGTATCGTCCTCCCGCCAGCTTGAAACGAAGTTCGGGGCTGTAGAGATAGACGATGCCCAGCCGTGAATCGAGGCGGAACTCCTTTGCGCCGGCATGGTAGTACCAGCGCAGACCCGGCTGGATCTCCCAGTGGGAGCTGAGCTTCCAGGTGTCCTGCACGTAGTGGGAGAAGGTGGAGGTGGAGGTGTCGATATCGACATACGTCAAATCATCGATATCGGAGGACATGTTGAATATCACCGAGTAGTGGTTCAACTGGACGCCGGTTTTCAGCAGGTGGGACCGGTAGCGGTGCATCTCCGCATCGGCCCGGAAGGCCCAATCGGTGAAACCGTTTTTGAAATCCTGGAGGTTCATCCCCTCGTTGGCGAAGAACAGGCCCGAGGAGTACCGGCTGTAGGAGGCGCTGGCGCTGAGGAAGCTGTTGGCCGCGACCACCTGGCGCAGGCGTGAAAAGAACGTCGTGTTGCCCCAGTCCATGCCCATCTTGAAGCGGGAATCCTCCGGGCCGAACTCGCTGTCGAAGTTGTCCCGGCCGACATAGCTGCCGAGGGTGAGGGTGGTCTTCGGGGTGAGGTCGAGGTTTACCTTGCCGTTGGCGTCGTAGAAATTGTAGCTCGGCAGGTCAGCGAAGTCCTCACCGCTCTTGCGCAGCATGTTGAGTACCGGTTCGAAGTAGGTGCGCCGCCCCGAGAACGCGAAGGAGCCGCGCTTTTCCGGAATGGGTCCCTCGAGGGAGGCCCGGGCGGAAATGATCCCCACGGAGACCAGCCCCTCGCTCTTGCGCCGGTTGCCGTCCTTGGTGATCACCTCGAGGACGCTGCCCGCCCGTCCGCCGTATTCCGCGGGAAACCCGCCCTTCATCAACTCGATGTGCTTGACCGCGTCCGCGTTGAAGGTGCTGAAGAGGCCGAAGAGGTGGGAGGGATTGTAGACCGTGCTCCGGTCGAGCAGGAGGAGGGTCATGTCCGGGCTGCCGCCCCGCACGTAGAGGGCGCTGGAGATCTCCGAGGAGGATTTCACCCCCGGGATCGCCTGCAGCGCCCGGAGCACATCCATCTCCGCGCCGAGGCTGGGCATCATGCGGATCGCGTTCGGGTCCACCGCCACCGTGGAGACACGGGGGCTCTCCCGCAGATCGCCGTCCTCCTCTTCCTCGATCGTATAGATGACCTCTTCGAGCTTCACCGCGGAGGGCAGCAATTCGATGGTGAGCGGCTCCATCAATTCGTCGCGGACCTCGACCGCGAACTCCAACGAATGGTACCCGAGGAAACTGACGACGAGGGTGTACTCGCCCGGTGGAACGTTGGGAATGACGAAGAAACCGTCCAGGTTCGTCGAGGTTCCGCGCGTGCTCCCCTTGATCAGCACATTGGCGATGGGCAGCGGTTCACCGCTGGTGCCGTCGATGACAAAGCCGCGGATCGGCAGTCCGGCCCGCGCGGCGCCGACCAGCAATAGAACCGCCGCCAGTCCGATTATCCCCCGCTTCATCCGAGTCATAGTATTCTTCGTCCCCCCTGGATTGTCCGGCTCCCCCGCGGGCAGGCCACCGTTCTTCCCGGTCATACGCCGCCCATTGCCGCCTCATCGGCAAACGATATGCCAATTACCGCAACCGGGGGAAAAGCCGTATCTCCGCGCACGACCGGGCGTTCACCGCGCCCGGTCGCGTCGACGACGCGTGGCTCCTGTCGCCGGATGAGCACACCTTGTGACGGGGCGGCACGGAAGCGCTCGTCCGACGGAATCTATGATCCTTCTCCCCGACGGCCGGCGCCACTGCCCCGGGGAACTGACGAGAAGCCCTGTCAGCCTCAGCGACAGGATTCCAACCCCGAGATAAATGTCTGTCTTGAAGAATGAGACGACGGATTGTGAAAATCCGTTACAGGGATCAACGGTGAGAGTCTCTGTTGGCTCTGAGGATCGCCCGGGAGACATCGCGGCAGTCCGAGGCCTCCTGCAGGATGCCGCGGCAGTCCGGATCGTCCGCGCAGCGCCCGATTTCCGCGAGCATCTTGAGCTGGGCGTCCTCATCCTCCTCCGGGGTGAGCAGGAAGAAAACCATGCGGACCGGTTGGCCGTCCGCCGTCTCCCATTCGATGGGGGTCGAAGTTTTCGCGAAGAGAACGAGGGAGCGCCCCAACCCGACGAACCGGGCGTGGGGAATCGCGATGCCATGCACCAGGCCGGTGGACATCTGGGCTTCACGGCGGAGGACATTGCGGCGGATCGTCGCCTCATCGGGCCAGCGGAGGATCCGGGCGGCGTGGGCGGCAAGCTCCGCGATCGCCTCTTCACGGGTGGTCGCCGAGAGCTGGGTGATCTCCGGCCCCCCGACCATGGCGCGGTTCACCTGGGACTCGTACCGGCCGCGCAGGCGCAGGCGCCCGGACAGGCGGAAGAACACCACAACGAGGATCGACACCCCGATCCCGACGAGCATCGTCACCGGGGTGAGGGAATGGGCCCCGCCGCTGTTCTCCATCGCGAGCATCACCATCCCCGGGGTCCTCCCGCCGGCGCGGCCGGGTCAACACGCGCCGGACCCAGCCCGCCACGGGAATGGAGGTTGAACGTTTTCACCCTTTCTCCCCCGGATCCGGGTCCCGCCCCGCCCCGGCGGGCATGAAGACATCTTCCATCGCGTGGATCTCCTCCTCCGGCGGCACCTCGCCGCCCAGGGCCAACCCGAGGCGGACGAGGTACGGTCCGATGGTCTCATTGATGATCACCGTCGCGAGCACGATGGTGACCAGCATCTCCCCGATTCTCGGGAAGAATTCGATCACCTCGTACGCTTCCCCGATCGCGACGCCGGCCTGGCAGAGAAGCGTCATCCCGAGGTATTTCGAGATCTGGGGGTACTGTTTCATCCGCCGCCCGGCCAGCCAAACGCCCCCGATCTTGCCCAACCCCCGGGCGAAGAGGTAGATCGCGCCCGCGATCCCCATCTGGGGGAGAACATCGAGGCGCAGCGAGGTCCCGGCCAGCACGAAAAAGGCGATGTACACCGGCTGCTCGAGCTGGCGCTGCTCGACGTAGATCAGGCGGTGCATGTAGGAGCTGTTGGTGATCGTCGCCCCGGCGGCCATGGTCACGAGCATCGGGGAGACGTGGAGCATGTGGGCGAGACCCGTGCCGACAAGAACCACGCCGATGATGACCAGCAAAAGCTCGCTCAACTCCTCGAGGTGGATCTCCCAGATGGTGAGGAGGCGGCCGAGAACATAGCCGAGGACGAGGGCGACGACAACTTCGTACACCGGGGCGAGGAGCGAAACGAGCCAGTCGCCCCCCTGCTGGAGATGCAGCATGCTGAAGATCACCCGGAACAGTACGAGCGAGATCACGTTGTTCACCGCGACCAGCGCGAGGAGGCGGTCGGTGAGCGGCCCGCGGGTGTGATATTCCCGGACCACCAGCAGCGTGGCGCCCGGCGCGGTCGCGATGGCGACCGTCCCGACCAACAGCGCGATCACCGGTTCGAACCCGAGGAGCAGGAAGGAACCCGTGACCAGCACGAACACCCCTACCGATTCGAAGAGGGCGAGACGCAACAGCGCCAGGACGCCAACCCGCCGGATGTGGGACCACTCGAACTCGTTGCCGATCGCAAACAGGATCAGTCCAAGGGCGATGTCGTTGATTACACCGAGGTTATCGGCGACGTTGGTCGTGATCAGGCCGGTCAGATACGGGCCGATGAGCAGACCGATGATCAGGTATCCGGTGACACGGGGGATCTTGAACCGGTGCGCGAACTTGCCGCCCAGCAGACCCATCAGGATCGCCAGTCCGAGGCCGAACAACTCATGGATCTGAAGGTTCATCCGCGCGGTTTCCTCGCAGGAGGGTGGTCTCGGGCTCGGATAAGATAGGACCGCCCCGGGGATATTCAAAGCCGGGCGGCGGGCCTGCTTTCCCTGCTGCCGGCCCATAACCCGCCGGAGCGAGCACGGCCGGAGCGCAGAGAAAAACCCGCCAGGCGAGGAGGAGGAAACGCCGATGGCGGGTTATGCTTACGGCGTGGCCGGACGCCGAAAGCGAAGGAGGTGTGTAATCACACTACATTATGCATGGATGGATTCCCGTGACCGCGAGCACATCGCTCCTGTGCGGCTCCCCGCCCGCAGAAAAAGGCGCCGACCCCCGTGCGGGCGCCGGCGCTGTAGATAACCGTCGTTTCAAACCCCGGGATGTCACCGACACCTGCGCAGGTGTCGGCGCACGGGAAGAACCCTGTCAGTCCACCTACTTCCCCTCCGCCTCCTCGTTCATGAGTCCGGCGAGGGTGGCCTCGTAGAGGTCACCGGTGCTGACCACCTCGACCGCCTTGCGGATCTGCGGATCGAAGGAGAGGGAAGCCTGCACGCGCCCGGCGTTGCCCGCCAACACCTGGGCGAGCTCGATCTCGATGCGCTGCCGGATCTGTTGCTCCTCGTCCGCGTACATCTGCCGTTTTTCCCGCTGCACCGCGGCCTCCAGGTCCGCAAGTTCCTTCAGGAAATCCTCGTCGTACCCGTTCTCCTCGGCGAGCTTGCGCAGCCCCTCGAGGCGGCGCTCCGCCTCGGTCCTGAAGGTGAAACCGGTCTCATCGAGGTAGGCCAGGAAGGCGGAATAGACAGAATCATCGACCGCCCAACTCGTCATGTCCGGATGCTCCCCGTGGTACCGGCCGGCGAAATCGAAGAACGTACCCTGCCGCCACAATTCGACGATCAGCTCCCCCACTTCGGGCATCTCCACCCGGAAGTCCGGTGTGATGCCGCCATGCGCGGTCACCGGGCGTCCGCCGACGGTGTAGGAGAGCGTGTCGGATTCCAGCTCCTCGTTATGAGCGAGAATCGCGGTGTTGTCGCGGAAGTAATCCGTCTTCTGGATCAGGCGGCCGGACGGGGTATAGTACATCGCGGTGGTCAGTTTCAGCGCGGTGCCGTCGCGGAAGTCCACGACCGACTGCACCAGCCCCTTGCCGAAGGTGGGCATGCCGATGATCACCCCCCGGTCGAGGTCCTGGATCGCCCCGGCGACGATCTCGCTCGCGGAGGCCGTCCCCTCGTTCACCAGGATGGCGAGGGGCACATCGGCGGGCAGGGCGGGGTCCTGCTGCGCCTTGTATTCCCGGTTGCTGGCGGGCAGGCGGCCGCGGGTCGAGACCACCGGGTCGCCCGGCTCGAGGAAATTCTCCGCCACCGCCACCGCCTCCGGCAGCAGCCCGCCGGGGTTGCTGCGCAGGTCGAGAATCAGCTCCCTCAACCCCTGGGCCTTCAAGTCCTCGACGGCGGCGCGCACCTGCTCGCCCGCGCTGCGGCTGAAACGGGTCAGGCGGATGTACCCGATTCCCGGCTCGATCATCCCGGCATAGCTGACATCCTGGACCTTGATCTCCTCGCGGGTGATGGTATACTCCAGCGGTTCCTCGGCGCCGTACCGGCGGATCGTGATCATCACGTCCGTGCCCGGAATCCCGCGCATCCGCTTCGCCGCGTCCGAGGTGCTGAAGCCCTTGGTGGACTCCCCGTTGATTTTGATGATCTGGTCCCCCGCGCGCAGGCCGAGCCGCCAGGCCGGGGTCCCCTCCATCGGCGAGATGATGGTCAACACGCGGTCCTGCCCCCGCAGCCCGATCTGGATACCGATCCCGCCGTACTTCCCCCGCGTCATGATCCGAAGGTCATCGGTCTCCTCGGGCTTGTCATAGTATTCCGTGTACGGATCGAGGCTCCCGAGCATGCCGTTGATCCCGGCCCGGATGAACGCCTCTGGACTGACCGGGTCCACGTACTTCAAGCTGATTTCACGGTAGACCGTCCCGAACACGTTGATGTTCCGGCGGATCGAGCGTATCAGATCCTCTTCGCTGAGCATCTCCCTCCGCGCCGAGGTGTCCTGCGCCACCGGTTGCGCGGAGAGGGGCTGAACCGCCAGCAGCAGGGTGATGACCAACGCGAAAGAGAGACGGGAAATCCTGTTCATTCTTCACTCCGTGGTCTTGGGGAACCGGACCCGCCGGAGGGCAGGCGCCCGGCGTACCGGTAAAGTACAATTCCGGACAGGACGAGGGCGAGGGAAATCGCCTGGCTGAGGGTGAACACCCTGCCATGGTATTCGAGAACGCGGAAACCGGGTTCGTACCAGCGGATCATTTCGTTCAGGAAACGGAGGAGGCCGTACCCGATCAGGAGGAGGGAGAAGGTGTACCCCTCGAACTTCTTGTACCGCCGCTCGAGCAGGAGCAGCACCGCGAAGAGCGCGAACCCGTAAATGGACGCGTACAACTGGGTCGGGTGAATGTGCTGATGGGGGAAAACGGAGCCGGCCGGCGTGCCCGCGGGGAATACCATCCCCCAGGGGAGCTTCGTCGGCAGGCCGAAGCAGCAGCCGTTGAGGAAGCAGCCGATCCGCCCGATGCCCACGCCGAGGGCGATGGAAGGCGCGAAAACATCCAACAGTTTCAGCAGCGGCGCATCGCGCAGCCAGGCGATGAAGAGCGAGGTCGCCAGGGCGAACAGTACCCCGCCGAGCAACACCAGCCCGGCGTAGCCGATGCTCCCGTCCGACTGGATCGGACTGATGATGTCGATCCAACGGCCGCGGAACTCGTTCAGGTGCGTCAGCACGTAGAGCGCCCTCGCACCGATAAGGCCGGAGATGATGACCGCCGTGGAGATGTCCAGCACGAGGCCTTCCGCGAGTCCGGCCCTGCGCCCGCGGCGGTATGCGATGTATATCCCGACCGCGAAGGCGAGGAAAAGCATCAGGCCATAACTGTGCAGCTTGAAGCGGCCGAAATCGATCAGTATCGGATACATCATTCCACCCGGGGGAATCGTTGTGAGGAGGAGGCGCCCCGCCGGCCTTCCACCGTTTCCGCGCCCGTCCCGGGGGCTATGCGCGTCCCGGGGGCGCTCCGTGATAACGGGTTAACGAATATACGGCCCGGAAGTTGCACCTGAAGCCGGACAACATGTCCACCTCACCGGAGGAGAGCGACCCGCCGGGTTGGGAGGGGTGGAGTCACCACGGTTCCGGACGCGCTTGCGCCGGCGGTCCGGCGAGCACGAGTTTCCCGTATGCCGAACGAAACCACCTTCCACGACGAGGCACGACCCCTCCGCCGGCTGCGTCTCCGGCAGTTGCTCCTGCCGGCGGCCGCGCTCGCCGCGGTGATCGTGCTGCTCTCGGTGTGGGACTATTCCCGCATCCTGGGCATCACCCGCGAACTCGCCCTTCGCCAGGCGCTGGGCCTGCTGGACCAGGTGGAATCCGCGGCCGGCACGGCGACGCTGGCCGAGGAGTCGGTGCGCTGGGCGCTCGATGACCACCTGTTCGCCGCCGCCTACCTCGTGCGCCGGCTCGAATCCGAAGGAGCTTTGAGTCGCGCCCGGATGCCGCGGATCGCCGCCGAAGCCGGGGTCGCACGGCTCGAGATTCTCGACCGGGACGGCGGGATACTCCTGTCGAACACCGCCCCGGAAAGCTCCCCCGCCCCGCCGAGGCTGAAACCGGAGGTGCTGCGCGGTCAGCAGCAAGAGCAGCTCCTCGGTCTGTACTGGAGTGGACGGGACAGCGTGCAACTTTACGGCGTCGCGGTGGCGAGGCCGGGCGGCGGGGCGATCCTCGCGGCGGTCAGCGCCGAGGACATCAACGCTCTCCGCGCCGCCATCGGGCTCGGCGCGGTTCTCCGCGACCTGTCCGGCCACCCGGAGGTCCGCTACGCCCTTCTCGACAGCGATGGCGGCATCATCGCCGCCACGCGGGACCTGCCGGACTGGATCGGCGGCGAGCACGACCCCCTGCATCCGCTGGCGCTGGCGGCCGATTCCCTGATCGCCGATTACATCGACACCCCGGACGGCAGGATGTTCGAGGCCTCCTCGCCCTTCAGCGCAGGAACGGTCCTTCGCCTCGGTCTGCGAACGGACGAGCTGGATGCGATCCGCCGCCGTTCGCTGACCGCCATCGCCGCGCGCGCAATCATTTTCATCGCCCTGTTGACAGCCCTGTTTGCCTACCTTTCTTCGCGCCAGACCGTGCAGGCCCTGGACGCGGAGCGCCGGCGCATCCTGGCGGAAGTCCGCCGCCTCGAGGCCGACAGGACACTCCGGCAGCGGCTCGCCGCCATGGGCTCGCTGGCCAGCGGTGTGGCCCACGAGATCCGCAACCCGTTGAACACGGTGACGATGGCGGCCCAACGGCTGGACAGGGAGTTCACCCCGGTGGAGGACGCCGAAGAGTACCACCGCCTGCTCCAGTCCATGCGCGGCGAATCGAGCCGCATCGAGCGCATCATCGAGGAGTTCCTCCGTTTCGCCCGCCCCCCGGAACTCGTGTTGACGGTGGGGTCTCTTGAAGCCACCCTCGGCGAACTCGCCGAGACCTTCCGCCCGAGTTGCGAGGCCCGGGGAGTGCGGTTCGAAGTGGACCTTCAGCCCGTCCCGGAGTTTCCCTTCGACTCCGACCAGGTGAAGCAGGCGGCACTGAACTTGCTACGGAATGCCCTCGACGCCGCTCCGGACGAAGGGGGGATCGTTCGGCTGGTGACCCGCGCCACGGAAAACGGGGCGGTCATCGAGGTCGAGGACAACGGCCCGGGCATCCCGGAGGAGGAGCGCGGCCGCATCTTCGATCTCTACTTCACCACCAAGCCGGACGGCACCGGGGTCGGCCTGGCGATGGTCCACCGGATCGCCGTGGAGCACGGCGGCCGGGTGGAGGTCGACGACAGCCCCCTCGGGGGCGCGGCGTTCCGAATCATGCTGAAACGGGAGTGAACATGCAGGATTACCGGATTCTCATCGCGGACGACGAGGCGCCCCAAAGGGAGATGCTCGCCGGCTTCCTCGGCAAGCGGGGGTTCGACGTTCTCCAGGCGGCCGACGGCGATGAAGCGCTGAACCTGATCCGGCGCGAACCGGTGGATGTCGTGCTGACAGACCTCCGCATGCCGGGCAAGAGCGGGCTGGACCTGCTCGCCGGAGCCCGCGAGATCAACCCCGAGATCGCGGTCATCGTGATGACCGCCTACGGCAGCATCGAGACCGCGGTGAGCGCGATGAAGGTGGGCGCCTTCACCTACATCACCAAGCCGGTCGACCTGGACGAACTCTCCCTGCACCTGGAGCGCGCCCTCGAACACCGCATGTTGCAGGCGGAAAACCGCGAGCTGAAGGGACGGCTGGAGGGGATCGCCTCGACGGACATCATCGCCGCCAGCGAGGAGATGCGCGAGGTTCTCGGCCTGGTGGCGCGGGCCGCTCCCTCCCGCGCAAGCGTTCTCATCTACGGGGAATCGGGCACCGGCAAGGAGGTCATCGCCCGCGCGATCCACGGCGCCTCGCCCCGCAAGGAGGGTCCGTTCGTTGCGGTGAACATCGCCGCGATTCCCGAACAGCTCGTCGAGAGCGAACTTTTCGGACATGAAAAAGGGGCGTTCACCGGGGCGACAGGCCGGCACATCGGCCGGTTCGAACGAGCCACGAACGGCACGCTCTTCATCGACGAGGTCGGCGACATGCCCCTCGCCGGGCAGGTGAAACTGCTGCGGGTCCTGCAGGAAGGGAAGATCGAGCGTGTCGGCGGCGGCGAGGAGGTCCCCGTGGATGTGCGGGTCGTCGCGGCCACCCACCGGAACCTCGAGGAGAATATCCGCGCCGGCGAATTCCGCGAAGACCTGTTCTACCGCTTGAACGTCGTCCGGATTCACATCCCCCCCCTGCGGCGGCGCAAGGCGGACATCCCCCCGCTGGTCGAGCATTTCCTCAAGAAATACGCGGAGATGAACGACAAACCGGTGGAGGGAATCGGGCGCGAGGCGATGGACCTGCTGATGAAATACCCCTGGCCGGGCAACGTGCGGGAGCTGGAGAACGCCATCGAGAGCGCCGTGGTCCTCGCGCGGACCTCGGTGATCGGGCCGAAGGACCTGCCGCCGGCCGTGCGGGAAGGGAGTGAAGGACAACTGCATGGCGGACTGGCCGCGGAAGACGACCCCGGCCTGCCGCTCCCGGAACGCCTCGAACGACTCGAGAAGCAGGAGGTCCTCCGCGCCCTGGAGGAATCGGGGGGAAACCGCAGCGAAGCAGCGAGAAAACTGGGGATGTCGGAGAAGAACATCCGCGACCGTCTGAAACGTTGGGGCATGGCGTGAACAGGCCCGGAAAAGCGCCCCGTTTCGACCTTCCGGTCGACCTTTTCGACCGGAGGGTCGAGTCAAGCGGAGCAGGACGCGGGGATAGCCCGGCAGGTGAACTCCCCCGGGAGGCAGGAGCCATGCGGGGGAGCTCTTGTGCCCCCGGTCACAGCTCGGAAAAGGCACACCAATTGCAGCTATATTGCGTGGAAAGGGGTGGAAAGGATGACAGGCAGCATGAAACTTCAAATCGGTTTGGTCCTGGCGCTTCTACTTGTGGCGGCACCCCTCCGCGCGCAGCAGGGCGACAAACCAGCGACTCCGCCTCCACGGCCTCAGCCGCGCTTCATCGATCTGGACGGGGACGGCTTCAACGACCTCGCCCCGGACAGGGACGGCGACGGGATTCCGGACTATCTCGATCCCGACACCAAGGGGGCGCGGGGCCCGAGATGGGCCTGGTTCCGCAGCGTGCCGGACAGCGCCCGCCACGACAGCGTGCGGTTCAGCCGCTGGTGGCAGCGGACCAACCCCAACCGCGACTGGCGGGATGCCTGGCGGCGATGGAGCTGGTTCCGCGACGCCACCCCGCAGGATCGCGCGCGGATGTGGTTCCAGCACAACGGCTTCGACCCCCGCGGCCATTTCATCCGCTCCGACTTGCGCAGGAAGATGAGAGAGCGGATGGACGATCGCCGCAGGCGGCGGGGCGGAAGACCCCACCACGGCGGCGGTGGCGGCATGGGCGGTTGATCCCCTCCCGGCTGACGCTTCCGGCGTTCCTCATTCTCACCGGAATCGTCCCTGCTCTCCACACCTCGACGGCTTTCGCCCTCCCTCCCCCATGGGCGAGATTTTCCCTCAACTCGGGCACAACGGACAACCTGTTCGCCGACAGCTTGAACACGGGGGATCAATATGCCGGGCTGTCCCTCGACCTCGAGCAGAGTCTTGCGCCCTTCCTTTCCGCCTTCTACGGGGGATCGCTGCGTCGTTTCGCCGAAACCACCGGCCTCGGGACGACGAACCAGGACGGCGGCCTGGACGCCGGTTTCGAGATTGACACCACCGCGCAGGCGTGGTCCCTCCTCAGGCTCAAGGACCGGCGGTACGGCAGCGACTACGCCGTTTACGACAACCGGGGCTATTCGCTCTCGGCGGGGATCGACTACGTGCCCGGTCCGTCCGCGCGGTGGCGGGCGATGGCCGAATGGGCCCGCGCGGTCTACCCCAACCTGCCGGACAGCGTCGCGCTGGATTACGATGACTTGCGCGCGGCCGCCGGGGTGAACCTCTCGCTCACCCTGCCCGCCGCCCTGGACCTCGAAGCCGGGCTGCAACGGCGGACCTACCGCGACCTCCAACCAACGACGACGACGCTTTTCGGGTACTTCTCCGCCCGCCTGTCAGGCCCTCTCGGCCCCTCGACGGGCGTCGCCGTGAACCTGCTCATCCGTGAGCAGGCGTCCGAGGACGGCGAAGAATTGACCGCCCTCTATCTCGGCGGGATCAGCCCGGGCGATCTGCTGTGGAACGGCTGGAACGGCGGGGTGACTGTCACCCGCTACTACGGCCCATGGCGCGCCCGTCTGGGAGCCAACTACGGGGACGCGCGGTATGCCGAGACGGAGGCGATCACCGGCCGGCCGCCGCGCAGGGATATCCGGCGCGATCTCTCCCTCTCGCTCCGGCGGGCCCTGCCCCTGCAGACCGCGCCGCTCCGCCTGGTTTTCTCCCTGGAGTATCTCTTCTCCTCCACCACCTCGACGGACAGCTTCTACAGCTTCACCGGCCAGTCCCTCTCCCTGGCCCTCGCGCTGGAGCTCGAATAACGGCCCGGCGCGGCCGGCCGGCGCCGGGCGCGCCATGATTGCGTACAATTGCGGGTGACGGGCCCATGATGCCGGGGTACGCACGGCCGGTGTCACCTTCCGCGGCATTGAGAAGCGGTCAACGAACTTGACTGAGGAGGGAGCCGCTTGTTCGCCTGGTATGCACAGCTCGCCCTGCTTCTCTGGGGAGTCTCCGAGGTTGTGCTTCTTTTCGTGAAGCGCCGAAAGGGCGACACCTCCCGCGACTCGGACCGGTCCACGCTGCGTTTTCTCTGGCTGGTCATCACCATCTGCATGACCGCGGGCATCTTTCTCGGTGTCACCGGACGGGTGGGGCGCCTGGACTCCCTGGCGCCGTTCTGCACGGCGGCGGGGGTCCTGCTGTTGGCCGGCGGCGTTCTGCTCCGCTGGTCCGCCATCCTGACCTTGAAGCGCTTCTTCACCGTGGATGTCAGCATCCGGCAGGACCACACCTTGATCCGGCACGGCCCCTACCGTCACCTCCGCCACCCCGCTTACACCGGGGTTCTCATGGCCTTCGCCAGCGTGGGGATGATCTACGCGAACGTCGTGACCTTCTTCCTCGTCCTGCTGCCCGTCGGGTTTGCGTTCCTGCACAGGATCAGGACGGAGGAGGCGGCCCTGCTCGAGGCTTTCGGGGAGGAATACCGGGAGTACAGCAACAGGACGTGGCGTCTCGTGCCGTTCCTCTATTAGCGGACCGCTCCCGGTGGAGGGAACCCCATACGCTGAATCGTCGCGGGTTCACGCGACGATGGAGTACCCGCCATCCACGACCAGCGTATGACCGTGAATCATCTTCGCATAGGGGCTGACGAGGAAGAGCACGGCATCGGCGATCTCCCCGGGGACGGCCAGCCGCCCGGCAGGGGTCTTGCGCAGGCTGCCATCGAGCAGTTGTTCGCGGTTCGGGAAGTGCTTCAGGGCGTCGGTCTCCACCACCCCGGCGGAGATGGTGTTCACATTGATCCCGCGCGGCGCCAGCTCGATCGCGAGGTGGCGCACGAAGGATTCCAGCGCCGCCTTGGAGGCGCCGACGGCGGCATAGCCGGGGATGGCGCGCACCGAGCCGAGGGAGGAGATGGCGATGATCTTCCCGCCCCGGTCGCCCATCAGGGGGACGGCGTGCTTGGCTAAGTGCATCAGCGTCGCGGCGTTGATGTCCATCGTCCACTGCCAGTGACGGTAGGTCAGTTCCAGCGCGGGCTTGAGCACGCCGGAGGCGGCGTTCGAGACGAGGATGTCAAGCCGGCCATCGAAATCCACCGCGAGCCGTTCGAACAGGCCGTGCAACTGTTCCTTCAGCCCGACGTTCGCCTTGTAGACCTCGCCCTTGTGACCATACGCCCGGATGGCCTCGACGGTCTCCTCGGCGGCCTTGCGATTGCGCCAGAAGTTGATCGCCACGTCCGCGCCCATCTCCGCCAGCCGCAGGGCGATGGCGCGCCCGATACCCCGTGACCCGCCGGTCACCAGGGCCACTTGTCCGCTCAGATCCACCATGGTACCGCCCCTCTCAATGCTCCCGCCCGGTCCGCTCCAATGAGCGTCGACGCGGGCGCTGTGCGGCACACAAGGTAGACGCTCCTAACACTCTGCGCAAGCCATTGAGATCCGCGCACCCTCCTTCGCCTGCCTTTCCCACCCCGGATCGCCGGAACTTTTACTGTCTTCGGAAGATGCGAAGGGAGAAATCCGGAGAGATGTGCGTATCATTCTTGACGTTGAATACCTCTTCCCCGTACATAGACTCATAGTCCGAGGGGGGGGTAGCAAACAATCAAAGGAGGTCGTATGCTGCTGCGCGACATACTCGAGCGGAAGGGCCCGAGGGTCATCAGCGTTCAACCCGGCACCACCATTCTTGAGGCTGTAAGGGTGATGGTGGAGAACAAGGTCGGCGCGGTCCTCGTGGTGAATGAAAAGAACCAGCCCCTCGGCATCTTCACCGAGCGGGACAACCTGCGCGCCACGCTGAACGAGGGGATTGCTCCGGCCGTGACCACGGTGGACGAGTTCATGACCCGTGACCTCGTCTGCGGTTTCCCCACCGCGTCGGTGGAGGAGGCGATGGCGGTGATGACCGAGCAGCGGGTCCGCCACCTGCCGGTGGTCGCGGAAGGGTTGCTGGTCGGCCTGGTCTCCATCGGCGACGTCGTCAAGGCGACCGCGGAACACCGCGAAGCCGAAATCCACTACCTGAAGAACTACATCTCGGGAACCGGATACTAAGCTCGTCCCCCCACCCGCCCGTTTGGAGCGTGAACCGCGCCGCCCGGTTCGTCCTTCGGACCCCCTTGTGAATTGTGTCGCTTTCGTTTCTGACCGCTCCCTCTTCGCATCCGACTCATGGATTTGCGAGTTGCCCCTTCGGGCCCCCCACGCGGTCCATGGGCAATAAAAAGCCCCCGAACCGGGGGCTTTACCATCTCTGCCACGAATACCCATCCGCCGGGTCGGAAACACCAGCGGCGAGCCGGGTGGCGCAGCCGCCTACTTTTTCAGCTCCTCGATGAGCGCCGGGACCACCTGCATCGCATCGCCGACGATGCCGTAATCGGCCAACTTGAAAATCGGCGCGTCGGCATCCTTGTTCACCGCGACGATGACCTTCGAGGTCCTCATCCCGGCGAGGTGCTGCACCGCGCCGGAGATGCCGAGGGCGATGTAGAGAGAGGGGCTGACAGTCTTCCCGGTCTGCCCGACCTGTTCGGAGTGGGGCCGCCAGCCGGCATCGACCACCGCGCGGCTGGCCCCGACCGCCGCCCCGAGGAGGTCGGCGAGCTGCTCGACGAGGGCGAAATTCTCCGGGCTCTGCATCCCGCGTCCGCCGCTGACGATGCGGTCCGCCTCGGCGACATCGAGCTTCCCGCTTCCCGCCGCCTCGACCTCGACCACCCGGGAACGAACCTCATACGCGGGCGAAATCTCCACCCGCTCGCCCGCGCCGGGCGCTTCCGCCGCCTCGAACACCCGCGGGCGGGCGCTGATCACCACCGGCAGCGCCTTGGCGGCGATCTTCATGTAAGCCTTGCCCGCGTACACCGGCCGGGTGGCGACGACGGTACCGTCCTCGACCTCCAGCCCGGTCACATCCGGCAGGATCATCACCCCGAGTTTCGCCGCGACACGGGGGGCGAGATCGCGCCCGAACGAGGTCGCGGCAACGAGAATCACCTTCGCGCCGGACTGCGACGCCGCCTCCGCGGCCGCCGCCACCCAGGCGTCCGGGGCATAGTGGGAGAGGGAGGCGTCCTCGTGGACATACACCTTCTCCGCCCCGTACCTCTTCGCAGCCTCCACCGCCCCGGCGAGGGAGTCGCCGGCCGCCACCGCGCTGAGGGTTCCCCCGATGGACTCGGTGATCTTCCGTCCCACGCTCAACGCTTCCAGGGCGGCTTTCTTCACCTCGCCGCCGCGCACTTCCAGAATGACAAGAACACTCATTGCGCCGTCCCCCTCAGTCGATCACCTTGGCTTCTTCACGGAGCAGGCGAACCAATTCGCCCACCGCCTCGACCCCTTCCCCGACGATCTTCCCGGGGGGGCGTTCCGGGGGATAGCTCATCCTGAGGGTCTCCACTCTCGCCTCGGCGGGTGCGGCTTCCAGCACCTCGATCGGCTTCTTCTTCGCCATCATGATCCCCTTCAGGGAGGGATAGCGCGGCTCGTTCAGCCCTTTCTGGGCGGTGATCAGGCAGGGGAGCGGCGCCTCGTAGATCTCGGTTCCACCCTCGATTTCACGTTTTGCACGCAACGAACCCTCGCCGACCTCGAGTTCGACCACCTCGGTGATGCAGGGGATCTCGAGGAGGGTCGCCACCATCGCGCCGATCGCGGCGCAGTCATCATCCGCCGCCTTGAAACCCGCGAAGACCAGGTCGAAACCTTTCCCGCGCAGGATGTCCGCGATCGCGGCCGCCGTGCCGAGGAGATCCGTGTACTCCTCCTTCTGCACGTGGACCGCCTTGTGCGCCCCCATCGCCAGCGCTTTCCGCAGGGCCTCCTTCGCCTGTTCGCGGCCGAAGGTGATGACGGTGACTTCACCGCCCCTCTCCCCGGACAGCTTCAACGCCTCCTCGACGGCGTATTCATCGTAGGGATTGAGCACCCAGTTGAGGTCGCGCGTCTCGATCCAGTCCTTCTCCGGGGTCAGACGGATCGAAGCGGCGGTGTCGGGCACCAGTTTCACGAGTACCGCGATGTTCATCCCCTCTCCTCCACCGGTTATACCTTGCTTTTGCCAACAGGGAAGGAATATAAGGCCCTTCGCCGCGCCATGCCTCATCGCCCCTCCGGGCACTCCGGGCGATTTCCACGGGCTCCCGGACGCACCCGGCGGAACTTCTATCGCCCCCGGAGCCTTGACCTGGAGGGCTGTTTCCCCAACCTTCCCGTCAACTCGTACTCAACGCTTCAGCGACAAAGAGAAGCACCGAACGGGAGGTCGTCGTGAAACGACTGTTCAACCGGGCGGCGGAGGTCCTGCGGGGCAATGACCGCGGCAGTCACACCGTCCCCGCCCCCAACCTCTACCCGCTCCAGTGGGCCTGGGACTCGGCCTTCGCCGCCATCGGCTGGGCCTGCATCGACCCCCCGCGCGGCCTGCGGGAAATGCGTTCCCTGCTGGACGGACAATGGGAAGACGGCCGCATCCCGCACATCCGCTTCGATCCGCATTCGAGCGAGTATTTCCCCGGACCCGAGCTGTGGGGTTCCGGCGGCACCTCCTCGATCACCCAGCCCCCCGTCTTCGCCCTCGCCCTCCGCAGTCTGCTCGAGGCTGGTGTGGACCGGGCGGCCATCCGCGAGCTCCTGCCCGCCATCGAACGGGCGCACACCTTCTTCCTCCGCGAGCGTGATCCCCTCGGCTGGAACCTGGTCGCGGTGGTTCACCCCTGGGAGAGCGGGCTGGACAACAACCCGGCCTGGGATGCGCCGCTGCGCGCCGTGGACCCCTCGCAGGCGCCCCCGTTTCAACGGACGGACATCAAGTGGATCACGGACACCGCGGAGCGCCCCACCGACGATGAGTACCGGCGTTACGTGGTTCTCGTCCGCCAGATCGCCGAATCCGGGTTCCGCTCCGGGTCCTTCTTCGTCTACGACCCCCTGATGAGCGGTCTGCTGGCCCGCGCCGAGGAGGAGCTGACCCGGCTCGCCGGCGAGGTGGGATACTCGCGGCGCGAGCCCGACTCCTCCGGCGCCATCCGAAGCGCGCTGGTCGAGCGGTTGTGGAGCGGGGAACTCGGCCGGTTCCGCTATTACGACACCCTCTCCGGGGAGTGGTCGGCCCCGGATGTCCTCGCCGCGCATTATCCCGCGGTGCTGGATCTGCCCGCCGCCGTGCGCGAGGCGGTGAGCGAGAACCTGGGCAGGCACTTCCAGTCCCCCTGGCCGCTGCCGAGCACATCGCCGGGCGCGCCGGAGTACGACCCCCTCTGCTACTGGCGCGGGCCGGTGTGGGTGAACATGAACTGGCTGTTCCTGCCCCTGTTCGGCGATGCGCTGCGGGACCGCACCCTGGAGATGGTGGACCGCTTCGGGTTCCACGAGTATTTCCACCCGGAGACCGGCCGGGGACTCGGCGCCGACTCCTTCACCTGGACCGCGGCGCTGGTTCTCGAGATGCTCGCGAAGCGCTGAAAAATACCCTAACATGCGGGCTGTGAGGCGACACGGGGGAAAGGAGCGGCAGGTGGCTCGACGGATCGGGATCATCGGCGGAGGGGTCGCTGGGATCTACGCCGCCCTCGCGGCGAGGAGAGAGGGAGCGGAAGTCACCCTCTACGAAGCCCTCCCCCATCTCGGCGGGCGCGCCGCGGGCGGGGAAGGGTTCGACACGGGCCGCCACCTGGTCTCGACGGCGTACCATGATTTCCTCACCCTCTCGCTCCGCATCGGTTCCGCCCGGAACCTCGTCTTCTCCCGCCTTGCCCTCGGTGCGATCACGGGATTTCGCAAGGTCTACTGGCCGTTGTCGCGCCCCCTGCTGGGCTCCGGGTCCGCGCCGGTCGGACTGCTCACCAGCCCGTTCCTCCCTCTCCTCAGCCGCCTTCCCTCGGCGGGCGCGCTGGTGGAATCGCTGCGCCAGGCGGCGGGCGAGCCGGATGAAGATGAACTTCTCGGGGACGGCACGGTCCGCTTTCACCGGGTTCCCGGCCCCACGGTGGCGGACCACTGGGACGAGTTCCACTGGCCCGAGCCGCTGCGCCGCAGGCTCGGCGTGCCCACCGTTCTCAGCATTTGCAACGGAGAGCCGGGCGAGATCGCCGCGCAGCCCTATCTCTCCGCGCTCGCCCGGCTGCTGGCCGATCGCCAGCGCCGCGCCGGCTGGGTGCGCGGCGATTACGGGCTGGCTGTCACGGGGCCCGCCGGGGAGACGCTGCCGCGGGAGGGGGTGCGCGTGCACCTGCGGACCCCGGCGCGTGAACTGCGGAGAACCGGCGATCGCTGGACGATCACCGGCCGCGATGTAAAGGGCAGCTTTGACGCGGTGCTCATAGCCCTGCCCCCCTGGGCCCTCGACGGCATCGCCGGAGACCTGCCCGGTGAGCTGGTCGAGGCGGCGCGAGCGGTCTCCGCCCACGGGATCCTCACCCTGCGCGGACGGTTCGCGGATGTCGATGCGCTGCCCGGTCCCCTCGGGGAGGAGGAGGAAAAACCGGCGGTGTGGTTCGCCGAACCCCATCCGCGGGGTGGGGTTCTCGTCGAGCGGGTCCTCTCCGCCCTGCCCTCCGGGGAAAAGCCGGACTTCCCCGCGCTCAAGGGAGAGTTCCTCGCCCTGGCGAAGCGGTTTTTCGACGGGGAGCGCCTGATTGGCGAGGTGGAGGTGCGCTGGTATCCCCGCGCGACGCCGACCCTGGGCCCGGAGACTCCGCGCCCGGTGATTCGCCAGGGCGACGGCCTCTATTACGCCGGGGACTGGTCGGCGACCGGGTTGCCCCCGACCCTCGAATCGGCCGCCCGTGCGGGCCGGCTCGCCGGCCGGGCCGCCGCAAAGGACTGTTAATGGGATTCCTGCGGACCGCGTAGCCCCGCCCCGCAGGCGGATCGCAGGCTCGGCAGGGTGGCCCTGTCAGCTCCGTTGACAGGGTTAATAATAGAGCTATGAGGATCGCCGGCTCGAAGCGCCCCCGGTTGCACGCTTCGGGAAGAAAACCGTATTCTCTCCCGAAGAGCATCGATCGCCCGCGGATGGGGATCGGGGGAATTCGCCACACTCACACGGCGCAGGCCGATATCCGGGAGGGTAGCAACATGGCGAAGGCGAAACAGGTTCACAGCTTCAAGGCGGATGTTGATGCCTATTTCGACCGGGCCGCTGAATTGACGACCTATCCGAAGGGACTGCTGGAACAGATCCGTACCTGTAATCTCGTGCTGCACATCGCATTTCCCCTCCCTTCCAAGAGAGGTTACGAGGTCATCCATGCCTGGCGGGCCGAACACAGCCATCACAAGATGCCGGTGAAGGGAGGGATCCGTTACAGCCCGCTGGTCAACGAGGACGAGGTGATCGCCCTCGCCTCGCTGATGACCTACAAATGCGCCATCGTCGATGTCCCCTTCGGCGGAGCGAAGGGCGGGGTGAAAATCGACCCGCGCCGTTACACCGAGGGCGAGCTTCAGCGCATCACCCGGCGCTTCACCACCGAGCTGGCGAAGAAGAAGTTCCTCGATCCGGCGGTGGACGTCCCGGCGCCCGATGTGGGCACCGGCGCGCGGGAGATGGGCTGGATTTACGACACCTACAACACCCTGAACCCCGGCATGATGGACGTCGAAGGCGTCGTGACCGGCAAGCCGATCAGCATCGGCGGGATTCACGGCCGCACGGAGGCGACCGGACAGGGAGTGGTCTTCGCCGCCCGGGAAGCCTGCAACGTCCGCGAGGATATGAGGGCCCGCGGCATGACCAAGGGGCTCCCCGGCAAGCGGGTGGTCGTGCAGGGGCTGGGAAACGTGGGGTATCACGCCGCGAAACTCTTCCACGAAGCGGATGCGAAGGTCATCGCCATCGCGGAATACGAGGGCGCGATCTTCAACAAGGATGGTCTCGATCCGGTGAAGGTCGCCGAACACCGGAAGGAGACCGGCAGCATTCTTGACTACCCGGAGGCGGAGCCCTACGAGGGACCACCGCTCGAGATCGACTGTGACATTCTCGTTCCCGCCGCCATCGAATCGGTGATTCACAAGGAGAACGCGGCGAACATCCGGGCGAAGGTTGTCATCGAGGCGGCCAACGGCCCCGTGACCCGCGAGGCGGACGAGATCCTGCGCGAGAAGAATGTCCTCGTGGTGCCGGATATCTACGCCAACGCCGGTGGTGTGACGGTCAGCTACTTCGAATGGCTGAAGAACCTGTCGCACGTACGCTTCGGGCGCATGACCCAGAAGCACGAAGAGGCGATGCTGCACACCCTCGTGGAATCCATCGAGCGGAAGACCGGAAAGTATTTCACCCCCGAAGAGCGGAAGATGATCATGCGCGGCGCGGACGAGCTGACCCTTGTCATTTCCGGGCTGGACCAGACGATGATGGAAAGCTACGCCGCGATCCGCGAGACGATGCTCGCGACCGAGGGTGTTCCCGACCTGCGCACCGCGGCGTTCATCCTGGCGATCGACAAGATCGCCCGCAACTACCTCGAACTGGGTATTTTCCCCTGATCCCTTCGGACGGGTGGAGCGCGGAGTCCGCCGGGCGGCGGGCGCGAACCGGACAGGCGCAAGCCGCCCCGCGGGACCTGTTCCTCCACGGGGGGAGATGCAGAGTGCCGAATCTTGCGCTGCATCGATGAAACAATTTCCCCTCGCGGAGGGGAGATTTATTGTCGGACATCCTGACGAGTCGAGGACCCATTGAACAACCGTGAACGGATCGCCAGCGCGCTCGCGGAGAGCGACTGGCCCGCCCTCCGGCGGTGCCTGGTGGAGCGGCCGGGGGCGGCGAGACATCTCATCGCCGCGCTGCACACGGCGGACGAGGCGGCCTCCCGGCGCGCCGCGCGCGGGTTCGAGGAGCTGGCGCACGCCCTCGAGCGGGAGAAGCTGCTGGACCAGGTCCGGCGCCTGATGTGGATGCTGAACGAGGAATCGGGGAACAACTGTCCCCCGGCGGCCCTCGCCCTCGGGCATGTCGCCCGCGTCCTCCCGGAAGCGGTGCTTCCCCACCTCCCCGTGCTCGAGCTGTACGCCGGGGACCCCTCCGAACGGATGCGCCGCTGGGTGCGCGAGGGGATCAGGATGATCCGCGAAGCGGAAATGGACACGGTGCCGGGGCACTCCTCCTCCCCGCGGCGGCGGGGCGGAGAGGGACGGGGGCGGGAATGAGCCTCGAAGGCCGCCCCGGACCCCACCGCGTACTGTATCTCAGCCTTCTGCCGGACCTCTCCCGGGGAGGGCAGAACAGCCTGCTGAACCTCCTCGGGGCGCTGGACCGCTCCCGCGTCCAACCGGCTCTTGTCACCCCCGCGGAGGGCGCCCTCGCCCAGGCCTGCCGCCGGCGGAACATCCCCGTGTTCATCGTCCCCTGGCCGCGTTCCATCGTCCGCGCGCCCGGCTCATTGCCCCGGACCCTGCTCCGCCTCTCACGCGTCATCCGCGCTTTTCGGCCGGACATCATCCACGCGGACGCCCCGCGCAACGCCCACCTCGCCGCCCTGGTCCGCGGTAGAGCGAAGCTGGTCGCCCACCTCCGTGTGGCGGACCCGGATGGCTTCTCCGACCGGCTGCTGTCATGGGAGGCCGATGCCCTGGTCGCCGTCAGCCGCGGCACGGCGTTTCGCTTCGAGGGGTACCCCGAGGCGCGGAAACGGAAGCTGCACTTGATTTACAACGCCGTCGACATCGAACGCTTCCACCCGGTCGAGCCGGCGGAGAAGGTGAAACTGCGGGAGGAGTTCACCCTGCCCATCGACCGGCCCGTGGTCGGGTTCATCGCCGGATTCATCCCGATGAAGCGGCACGCCTTTCTGCTCGAGCTATGGGGAGACGTGGTCGAATCGGCGGGGCCCGCGCTGCTCGCACTGCTGGGCCGGGGCAGCGAGGACGCCATCGACCGCCTGAAGGAGATCATCCGGCGGCGGGGCATCGAGAACTCGGTCCGCTTCCTCCCGTTCGTGGAGCGGCCGGAGCGGTTCTACCCCGCCTGCGACCTGGTCGTCCTCCCCTCCGGGGTGGTGGACGGCGAGACGGAGGGCTTTCCCCGGGTGGTGATCGAGGCGGGGGCCTGCGGCGTGCCCGCCGTCGTCAGCGACCTCCCCGGGACGAACGAAGGGGTGGATCATGGCCGCAGCGGGCTCGCCCTGCCGCCGGAGGATTCGGGCGCCTGGGCCAGCGAACTCTCCGAGCTGCTGCTCCACCCGGAACGACGCGAGGCGATGGGAAGGGCGGCGAGACAGTACATCGTGGAGCATTTCTCACTCAATCGTCATGCGGAGGCGGTGATGAACCTGTATGACGAACTGGCATCGGGTGGAAAATGAGCAGTCCGCCCGCCGATACACCCGCAGCCGTTCCCTTCGGAGACCGGCTCCCGCCGCCGCCGAGGGACACCCGCCAACCCGCCTCAGTGCGCCGGTTGGGCCGTTTCGCCTACGGCCTCCGCGCCGGGTGGCTGCACCTGACCCATCGCCGCACGACCCCGCCGCTGCCCCTGCCCCCCGAACACGTGGGCAGGCTGCTCGCCGTCCAGTGCGAACGTCTCGGCGACCTCGTGCTCGCCGAACCCACCCTGCGGGCGCTGCGCCTGCACTATCCGGACGCCGAACGCGTGCTGATCGCGCAACCATACGCCGCGGAGCTGTTCGCGGGCACCGGCTGGGGGGAGTTCCGCCCCCCCAAGGCGCTGGAGGAGTTGCGCGGAGAGGCGCCCTTCGACCTCGTGGTGGACCTGACAGGACGCGTAGAGACCCGGATCGCCCGCACCCTCGCACGCGCCCGGATTCCGTTCCGCCTCGGGTACGACCGCGGCGGACGCGGTGTCTTCCACACCGCCTCACTCCCCTGGCCGGAGATCACCCTGCCGATGCGTGAGGTCTACTACCGCCTCGCGGCGGCGCTGGGGGCGGAGGCGGGCGACACCATCCCCCGCCTGCCCCGCGGCGAGCAGCGGCTGGCACGGGGCAGGGAAGCCTGGCGGGCGCATGGGTTGCGCGACCCGGTGCTGCTGCTGCCTGGGGCCTTCTTCCCTGAGCAGTGCTGGGAGATCAGCCGGTTCGCCGAGGCCGGCCGCGTCCTGAAGGAGCGGAAGATCCCGGTCGCGGTGGTCTGCGGTCCCGGTGAGGAGGGGCTCGGCGGCGCGCTGGCGCAGGAACTGGAGATCCCCCTCTGCGCCGCCCCGTCGATGAGCGAGCTGCTGGACCGCCTCGCCGTGGCGAGTGTCGTGGTCTGCAACAACACCGGCACGCTGCACCTCTCCGCCGCGCTCGGCGTCCCGACGGTCTCGACGATGGGACCGACCATCCCCTGGCGCTGGTGGCCCGCCTCGGATGCGCCGGCGGTGGTCTTCCGGGGCGGCTCGTCGGGCCTCGCGGGCGACCTGGCGGCGATCGACCCCCTCGAAGTCGCCACGGCGGTCATCCACCTGGTGGAAGCGGCGCAACCTGCGTGAGCCGGCAGGAAGGAGGGTGGCCCGGGACTTCAGTCCCGGGTTTCATCTCCCCTGTCATCTCCTCCGCATAAAACCAAGTTTCACTGCCACCACGACGGCACATCCAGTGCAATAGGTTCCGCCTCTCCCTGCAACCAGAACCGCGCACTGGACCATGCGTACTCTTCAGGCAGTTGAGTCAATCCCGCACGCACAGGATTATTGTGGATGTATTCCATCGCTTTGCGCACCGCTTCGTCGGAGAAAACGTTCCTGTCGTACCCACCACCTGCCTGCCAGAAGCGGTGCACTTCCCTCCCATGGTCCAGGGTTGTCAATTCATGGTAGGTGACAGGCTTGTTCGCCCTCAATCACCGAAGAGCCTCATGGCCGAACCGGCGCTTCAACCGGCCCAGTGCCGTACCTAGAGAGTCCTGAGGTGTGTGGACTAACAGGTGCACGTGGTTGGGCATAACCACATAGGCCCAGAGCTGAAGGGTGGAACGCCGTCTCCAGTAATCCAGGTGCGCTACGAATTGCTCTGCCAACCCAGTATGCACAAACAGGTGCTTGCGGCGGAAGCAGCCAAAGGTGAGATAGCGTGCATGGGTGGGATCTTCAACACGTATGGTCATGCTGAGAAGATAACCTGACGAATCAGCTTTGGGGAGCTGGCATACACGGATGTCAACACGTATGGTCATGCTGAGAAGATAACCTGACGAATCAGCTTTGGGGAGCTGGCATACACGGATGTGAGACCCGGGAATGAATTCCCGGGCCACCCCTCGGGCTGCGCCCTACCCCCATGCAGGGCTACATGGCAGGCGGTGCGGTGGAGGAG
>CAYOKT010000019.1:0-4249 GCA_964404605.1 uncultured bacterium | reverse complement strand
CGGGCTGCGCCCTACCCCCATGCAGGGCTACATGGCAGGCGGTGCGGTGGAGGAGGATTCATCAGCCGCGAGCTACTCCGCGTCGAGCACCTCGCGGACCTTCTTCGCGATGTCGTACGGGCGGAAAGGCTTGGACATGAAGGGAATGCCCAGCTCCACCAGGTTGTTGTGGCGGACGGTGGCGTCGGAATAGCCGGAGATCAGCAGGCAGCGTGTGCCAGGGTATGTCTTCTCCACCTGTTTCACCAGCTTCCGGCCGTCCATCTCGGGCATGACCACATCGCTGAGAAGCAGGTCGTATGGCCTGTCCCTCTCCTCGAACTTCCGCAGCGCCTCCCTGCCGTTCTTCGCTTCGTCAACCGTGTAGCCCAGCCGCTCCAGCACCTGGACGATCATGCCGCGGACGCTCGCCTCGTCCTCGGCGACGAGCACCGACTCGTCCCCGCGGGCCATCGACTGCGGGTCTTCTTCCCGGACAATAGTATCGAGGTCCGCTTCGGTCATCGGGAAGTACACCTTGAAGGTCGTCCCCACCCCGAGTTCGCTGTAGACCCAGATATGTCCGCCGCTCTGCTTGACGATCCCGTACACGGTCGACAGGCCGAGACCCGTGCCCACCCCGACCGGCTTCGTGGTGAAGAAGGGGTCGAAAATCTTGTCCAGGATTCCCTTCTCGATGCCTGTCCCGCTGTCGCTCACCGAGAGCATCACGTAATGGCCGGGTTTGACAGACTTGTGTGTCCGCGCGTACTCCTCATCGAGGATCACGTTGTTCGTCTCGATGGTCAGGTTCCCGCCGTCCGGCATCGCATCGCGGGCATTGACCGCGAGGTTGACGATCACCTGTTCCATCTGGGCGGGATCGACACGGACATTCCATAACTCCGGGTGCGGCTTCGTGAGCAGGTCGATGTTCTCCCCGATGACCCGCCGGAGCATCTTGTCCAGCTCGAGGATCACCCGGTTGAGGTCGATCACCTTCGGCTCGAGCGTCTGGCGGCGGCTGAAGGCGAGGAGCTGGCGGGTGAGCGCGGCGGCGCGGTCGGAGGACCGGAGCACTTCATCCAGGTCGGCGTGAACCGGATCATCGCCGGACAGCTTCAGTTTCGCCAGCTCCGCATGGCCGGAGATACTGGTCAGCAGGTTGTTGAAATCGTGCGCCACGCCGCCGGCGAGACGGCCGATGCTCTCCATCTTCTGCGCCTGCTGCAACTGCTCCTCGAGGAGTCCCCGCTCGGTGACATCCCGGAGGAAGCCGAGGACCGCGGGCTCGCCCTCCCACAGGATGCGGGTGAGCGAGTTCTCCACGATGATCCGCCGTCCGTCCTTGGTGACGATGGTAAAGGTGTCCAGCGCGTACTCCACTTCTCCCCGGTCCACGCGGCGCTCGAACTCCTCCTCTCGCGCCCGGTCCTCGGGGGCAATCAGCGAGAGGGTGGTGACCCGGCCGGAGAGAAGCTCCTCCTCCGTGTAGCCGCAGATCTTGATGAAGGCGGGATTGACGAGGAGGAGACGCACGCCACGGCGGACATAGATCCCATCCCGGGATTTCTCCACGACTGTGCGCAGGCGGCGCTCGCTGCGCACGAGTTCCCGTTCCGTGCGCTTCAGCTCGGTCACATCGTAGAGGTGGGACAGCGTCTCCGGTTTCCCCCCCGGTCCCGGGATCACCGAGGAGCTGATTTCGACCCTCTTCAGCTCGCCGCTCCGGTGCAGCACCTCGAACTCGTACCTCTGGGGGACCTGTTCCCCCTTCTGGCGCCTGCGGTAGCGGTCCGCCACCAGTTCGCGGGAGGAATCGGGCAGGTAGTTCCGGAAATCCTTCCCGATAAGTTCCTCCCGGGAATACCCGACGAGGTCCGCCATGGCCTGGTTGACATAGGTAAAGCGATATTGATCATCGACCACGATGATCCCGTCGATGCTGCTCTCGGCGAAGCTGCGGTAGCGCTCCTCGCTCTCTGCAAGAGCTCTCCTCGCGGATATTCGCTCGGTGATGTCGCGGACGATCCCGACCGCGTTCCACTCCCCGCCGATCCGGAAGGAGGCGAGTGACAGCTCCACCGGGAAGGTTTCCCCACCCTTGCGCATCGCTCTCAATTCGAGCGTGTTGTCAATCGCGGCGCCGGTTCCCTCCCTCTTGAACACCTCGAGGCCTGGGGTGATGCGCTCCTGGTACTCCTCCGGGACGATCAGCTCATGAAGGGATTTCCCGAGGGTTTCCTCGCTGCCGTAGCCGAACATCCGGACCGCGGCTTCGTTCCAGAACCGGATGGTCCCCTCGCTGTCGACCATGATCACCGCGTCCCGGGCGGACTCGCTGATCGCCCGGAAACGTGCTTCGCTCTCCCGCAGCGCCTCCTCCGCTCGCCGACGCTCCGTGATGTCGATGGCATGAAAGAGAGAACAGGGCTCGCCCTCATACTCGATGACCCCAGCGGAAATCTGGGCATAGGAGACCGACCCGCCCCTGGGGCGATATTCGATTTCCCTCTCTTTCATCTGGCCCTGTTCATTCAAATCCTGGATCAGTTTTACGATCAGGTCCCTGTCGATCCCGAGGTCGACGTCTTCATAAGATTTCCCGATAATCTCCTCACGGGCATACCCGGTATGTTTCAGAAAGCTGTCGTTGACCTCGAGGAAGACTCCATCGCGGAGACGGTTGATCACCATCGCAACGTGGCTGGAATGAAACGTCCGGGAGAACATCTCGCGCTGTTTGCCGAGGAGTTCTTCCTGGTACTTCCGCTCAGTGACATCCTCCTTGAGTGCGAGGTACTGGACGATCCGGCCGGTATCGTCGGTGATCGGCGCGATCACGGCGCTTTCGTAGAACACCTCCCCGTTTTTCCTCCGGTTGATGAACTCGCCGCGCCAGACCTCCCCGCGGGTAATCGTCTCCCACAGCTCCTCGTAGGTCGCCCGCGGTGTCTGCCCCGAGCTGAGGAGGCGGGGATTCTTTCCGATCACCTCGTCCGGCGTGTAGCCGGTGACCTCGGTGAAACGGGGATTGACAAACTGGATCCTGGCCTCGGTGTCGGTGAGAAGCAGGACGGTGGGGCTCTGGTCCGCGGCGCGCATCAGAAAACGGCTCTCCTGCAGCTCCCGCGTCCGCCGCCGATCCTGCCGGTAGAGCAGGAATGAGATAATGGCAATCGACAGGGTGCCGAAGGTCCAGAAGGCGAGAAAGGTGATTCGATGGCTCAAGAGAAAGGCGCTTGCCGCTTCTTCGAGAGGGGCGAAGGTCTGTTTCGCGCTGACCACCCCAAAAAGCTCTCCCCTCCTGAACTCCTCGGTGAACCCGAGACGGCCCTCATGCAGATAAACCGGCAGCGCGTAGTAGAACTGTTTCCGCCCGTTCTCGAGGATCGTGTCGTACGCCGCCGCGCCGGACTGGAACTCCTTCAACGCCCGGGCGTCCAGATCGGTCACGGGGAGGTCGAGCTTCGTATGATGCAGGGGGACGAGGTGACTACGAAGGATACGAGTCTCGGCCTGGTGGATGCGGGAGACACCACCCGGCGTAACGCGGGACGGGAGTTCGCCCAATGGCGTTTCCCCGGACGGGATGCCCTCCTCCGGCGGGATCGAGGCTCCTGCCAGTTCGCTGCCGCGGAGCTGGAGGAGGAGAGCGAACTCCTGCTCGATATCGTGTTGCGTTTCCGAAACCAGCTCTTCGTGGATCAGGTTTCTTAGACGCACTTCACTCCGTATGAAGACCTGGCCGAGAAGAAGCGACCAGACGACCGCGAAGGCGACAGCCCAGTACCAGCGAAAGATCGGCCTGACTCGTTGCGTGGGCTCCACGGGCATAAAGCAAGTCCCTCAATAACATTCCATCAACCGTAAAAAAGAGCCGGCTCAAGAAAAAGGCGACACAAGAGATCCTTGTGTCGGAGGTGGGTGATCGTGCTGCTCCACACGTGGCGAGTTCTGCTGATCAACCCTGATACTTCGTTCTTGCGAATCGTAGATAATCTAGTCAGGTTTTCGCTGAACTCCAAAAACAAGAAAGAGGGTTCTCGTGGTGGCGGGAAAGTGGAGTATGAAACCCGGGGCACCCCCCTTCGCAGAGCTTCGGGGGGGCAGGAGTTCCGGGCCACCCAGACGCGGATCGGCGGGGCCCTGTATTGCAGGGATAGGGACGGGATCAGGATGACAATTTGAATAGGCTGCGATACTACATACAAGACACTACAAAGCGCACATCAGTGTCATTCTGAGCGTAGCGAACTCTATAACGTAA
>CAYOKT010000018.1:0-39581 GCA_964404605.1 uncultured bacterium | reverse complement strand
TACCCGGCTCTCACACAACACGGAATCGAAAGTACACACAGATTGGGACTTGACTGATGCTCATTGCCAGCAGTCCATCTACCTGATTCAAGGATGGATATTATAGATTCACCCCCCCCGCCACCAGGCTGCACAGCCACGCCGCGAGGAAGGCGCCGTAGTTCCCCACGGCATACCCGATCAGGGCCATCAGGATGCTCACCGGGACGAGGCGTTCATCATGGAACGCGGCGACCACGGGGGCGCTGGCGGCGCCGCCGATGTTCGCCGCACTCGCGATCGCCGCGGTGTGGATGTCGATGCGGAAAAGGCGCGCCGCGAAGAGAATGAAGAGACCATGGATGAAGATCCAGAGAAACGCCCCGGCGACGAAGGGCACCGCCTGGCCCGCGAGACCCGCCACGGAGGCTTTCGCCCCCATGCGCGAGACGAAGAGGTAGACGAGCGCCATCGCCAGGTCATGGCTGCCGGGAATGCGCTTCGCCGGGCTGAAGGAGAGGGCGAGTCCGATGGTGGTCACCAGGAGGATGCGGTAGGTGCCGGTGGTCAGCACGGGCGGCAGGGGAGGCAGCGTCCCCGCGATCAGCCAGGCGACCCAGGTCCCGCCGACCCCGATCGCGATCAGGTAGAGGTAGTGGCGCATCTTCGGCGGTCCCTTGTCGACGACGAGGTCGTTCGCCGCCTCCTTCATCACCGCGAGCCTCGACTCGCTGACCCGGGTGAAGCGATGGAACCACCGCGCGAGGTTCTTCGACTGCAGCAGCAGCGGCAACCAGAGCAGGTAGACGACGTTGTCCGCGATCACCGCCAGCCCGAAATCGGTGCCCGAGGTGCCGAGTCCCTCCGCGACCGCGGCCATGTTGCCGGTGCCGCCGATCCAGCTCCCGGCGAGGGTTCCGAACCCGCGCCAGGCGCCCGCATCCAGCCACCCGCGCACCGCCGCGAAGCCGACCGGCGCGCCGACGATCACCCCCAGGGTGCCGATGAGCATCACGAAAACGCCCCGCCCCATCACCCGTACTGTCGCCCGGACATCCACATCGAGCAGCAGGAGAACGAGGAACACCGGGAGGATGATATCCCCCATGAAGGCGTACACGCCGTGTTCGTGCGGGATCAGGCCGGCGTTGGAGAACACCGCCGGGAGGACATAGATGAAGATCAGCGGCGGGATGAACTGGAACAGTTTCCACCCGGTCCGGCGCTCGAGGAAGAACCAGAAGGCGGCGTTCGCGGCGAGGACGAAGAGCACCCCGGCGGTGTCATCGATGAGGGCGTGATGGATCATGCCTGGCGGCCCTGATTATACCACTTCCGGGAAATAACATTCCATGTAGTAAAGGAAATCACGGTTTCCAGTTCTTGCAGCAAGTTGCGTTCGTCGCGGAAATGCTCATGAAACCCGGGACTGAAGTCCCGGGCCACCCGCCACCCGCCCGGTGATCGGTGTCGCGGGATTTCGGGGAAGGTACGGGCGGGCGGCGCGCGAACCAAGGGGCGGAAGCCCGGGGGTCGCGGTTTCCACCCGGTGAGCCGGCCATCTTACAGCATGGATGACACAACCCCGGCCTCTTGATGGGACCGGGGTTTGTTGCGTTTTCCCAGGTGAGGAAACACCGCCGCGGTCAGAAAATGCTGACCTTGACCCCTTCTTTCTTCAGTTGGGCGACGAGGGAGTCGATGTCGCTCAGGGTCCGCACCAACTGGGCGTGCAGGGTGTCGGAATACATGAGCATGCCGATGGTTCCGGTCGTGTCCGCGAGGGCATCGCTGAAACGGCGCACGTTCTTCGTCGCATACTCCATGTCATCGGAAACGCGGTTCAGGCGGATGAGGAGCGAGTCGGCGCGAGGGCGGTTGGTTTTCAGCAGGGCGTGGAGTTCCTGGCCCGAAGCAGCGACCTCCTCCGCACCCACCTTCAGGGCGAGGGAAGCCTGGGCCATCTCCACGCGCAGTGCGGAGGTCATGTTGTTCAGGTCGGCCAGCGTGTTGCGCAGGCGCGGACCGATATCGCTGATCAGCACCGCGGAATCCACCCGGGCGGTGGTGGTGCGTAACTGGTGGATGAGCACCAGCAGTTCTTCCAGCACTTTTCCGGAGCTGGCCATCACCTCCCCGACCCCCGCGGGGACTTCGCCCTGGAGGAGGTCACCGGGTTTGATACGTCCCGGTCCCTCACCGGGGTCGATGCTGATGGTCCTCCCCCCCATCAACTGCGGCGAAAAGAGGACCACCTTGTAATCATCGTGGATGACGACATCGGAATCGAGAAGGATCTCCACCGAGGCGCCCTCCGTGATGAGTTTCACCGACCCCACCTTGCCGCGCGCCACGCCGTTGACGAGAACCGAAGAGCCCTCCTTGAGCCCATATACCTCCGGAAAGAGCACGGTGTAGGTCTGATGCCGGGCGCGGAAACGAACCCCCTTGCCCCAGAGTACTCCGCCGACGAGAATGACGAGGGCGATCAGGACGGTCAAGCCCACCGTGAATTCATCCATCTTCGGGCGGTTGCGACTCACCTCTTCTCCCTTTCTTGCGCCGTCACGGCAGCGGCAGCGGCCGGCTGGACGGCAGCTCCCGCAGCCACAAGCTTACCCCACTCCCGGCGACGGTTTCCAGCGCGGCGAGGTCCTCGCCGCCAAGATACACCGTATCCGTCACCCGTCCGCGCCCCTCGCCCCGGCCCACATTCCCCAGGTGCGCCTCCGCCGGGCGCACCCCCTCCGCGACAAGCCGGGCGAGATCGGCGCAACTCTCCACGACGAGCAAGATACGCCGCGACTCCTCGCCGCTCCCGCCCCAGTGGTCCACGGCCTCGGATAGGGAGAGGACGCCCCCTGTGACGCCTTCGGGGATCTGCTCCTCGTACAGCTCCCGCCTCCGGGTATCCGCCGCGATGGCATCGTGAACGAGCCAGATCTCCTCGGCGGGCCATAATTTCGCCCAACCATAGACGATCTGCCCGTGAATCAGCCGGTCATCCACCCGCAGGATCAATCCCGCGGGTGGGGCGGATCCCTCGACCACAGCACCTCCAGTGCGCGGGAGCCGTCACGAACCATGCGCCGCGCCAGTTCTCCCACGGAATCGTACCGGTCCCGGTGGATCAGGAACGAGAGGAGCATCGCCAGGTTGACCCCGGTGACAACCGCCTGCCCCTCGCCGATCACATCCTGGGCGCAGACCGCGGGCCCGGTTCCGGGGGAGTCGACGAAGATGATCCAGGGATCGGAGCCGACCCTGGTGCGCAGTTTTCGCCGAATCTCCTCCGCGCTGATCCCGGCGGTGGCCATCCAGGTGAAGGACTCATGTTCCCCGACGAGACGGGTCGCCTCGGCGACCAGCGACTCCCCGAGGGAACCATGGGTGACCACCAGGCCTCCGATGCTCATTCATAATCCCGGATAAGGTACCGCCGCACTCGTTGGCGGTCAATCTCGTTGCGCAGCCGCCGGTTCAATTCCTCCGCCGGGTTGAACCCATAGACCCGCAGGTGGACGCTGAGCGCGACCACCTCGGCGATCATCGTGATGTTCTTTCCCGGGAAGATGGGCAGGCGCACCATGGGAATGGTCACCCCGAGATAGGTGGTGGAATCCTGGTCGAGCCCGATGCGCTCCCACTCCTGGTTGTCATCCCACTCCTCGAGGCGCACCTCCACCTCGATGCGCTTCTGCAGCCGGATGCCGCGCACGCCGAACATGCGCCGCACATCGATCATTCCCACCCCGCGCACCTCGATGAAGTGGCGGATCATCTCCGGGCTGGTACCCATGAGGATCCCCTCCGCCTTCTTGTCCACGCGGACGACATCATCGGCGACGAGCCGATGGCCCCGCTCGACGAGGTCGAGGGCGATCTCCGACTTGCCGATGCCGCTGCGCCCGGTGAACAGCATCCCGGTGCCATAGACATCCACGAGGGAGCCATGCACCGAGATGAACGGCGCGAAACGGTCATCGAGGTAGTCGGAGAGCAGGTGGATCAGGTCCGTCGTGTTGCGCGGACTGGTCAGGAGGGGAATGCGGCGCTTTTTCGCGTGGCGGAGCATCTCCGCCGGGGCTTCGTTGTCGTTGGCGAGAATCAGGCAGGGGATTTCATGCTCCATCACCTGCCGGACCGCGGAAGCCCGCCGGCGGTCGGAGAGGGACCTGAGATACTCGATCTCCGTGTTGCCGAGAATCTGCACCCGCTGGAAGGTGAACGGCTGGAGGAAGCCGGCAAGGGCAAGGCCGGGACGATGCAGTTCCCGTTCGACGATCTGCCGGTCCAACCCCTCCTCACCGGCGATGATCCGCAGGCCGAGTGGGTCTCGATTGTCCTCCAGCAGCTCCTTCACCTCGATGTGCGAGATGCGCGTTCCGGTCTGTTTCTGTTCCTCGGTCAACGGGGTGTGCATAACAACCTCACCGCTTGCGCATCTTGTCGCGATACCGCTTGACCTGCTGTTCCAGCTTGTCAACGGCCGCTTCGGCGGCGATCTCGAATCTATCCGCCATGTCGGAGGCGACGAGGGTCTGTCCGGGAACCTTGATCGAGATCTGCGCCTCCTTCCGGTGCAGCTTTCCTTCGAGGATCACATCCGCCTCCAGAATCCGGTCGTAAAGACGCTCCAGCCGCATGACCTCTTTCTCCACGGATTTTTTCAGATCATCGCGGGCATTGAAATGCCGGGCCTGGATCGTGACCTTCATCGTGACCTCCTTTGAGGGTTGGAAGATGCAGCGCCATGCGCTTTTTTCCCCAGTGTCCTCCCCGTTGGTGCGGATGATGGTTTCGGCGCGATTTTCTCATCATGCACCGCCGGCTGTTCCTCCCCGCCGGTCTCGGGCGCGGCCGGCGCCCCTCCACCGGCCCGGGGGTGTTTATCCAGGTAGACTCGTTTCAGGTGTTCCACGCTGACATGGGTGTAAATCTGCGTCGTCGAGAGGGAAGCATGTCCGAGCAGCTCGCCGACGGCGGCCATCTCGGCGCCGTGATCGAGCAGGTGGGTGGCGAAGGCGTGCCGCAGGGCATGGGGGTGAGTGGACCGGCTGATCCCCGCGCGACGGAGGAAGGAGTGAACCGCCGCGCGCGCCACCCGGGGGTTCAGCCGCCCGCCCCTGCGGCCGAGGAAGAGCGCCTCGCCGCTGCCCGGGCCCGCCCAGCGGTCCCGAAGGTTCAACCAGCGGCGCAGCGCCTCGGCGGCTTTCCTGCCCAGGGGCACGACACGTTCCTTGCGCCGCTTCCCGAGGACGCGCAGCCATCCCCGGCGGAAGTCCAGGTCGCCGCGGTCCAGCGCCAACGCCTCGGCGAGGCGCAGGCCCCCTCCATAGAGCAGCTCGATCAGCGCCCGGTCGCGGGCGGCGGCGACCTCGTCGGGTTGGTCCCCCGTCGCATCGAGAGCCCGGGCGAGGTCCGTCTCCGCCGGAACTTTCGGCAACCGCTTCTCACGAGCGGGACTCTCGACCGGCTCGGCGGGCGAAGTCTCGAGGACCCCTTCCCGGACGAGGTAGCGGAAGAACCCCTTGAGCGCCGAGAGTTGCCGGGCAACGGTGGATGGGCTCGCCCCCAACCGGATCCGCTCACCGAGGTATCTTCGGATCCACCTCGGCCGGATCTCCTCCGGCGGCGGCAGCGAACCCCGCAGGAGGGCAAGATGGTTCAGGAAGGCTTCGATGTCATGCCGGTAAGCGGCGAGGGTATGTTCCGAGGCTGAGCGGGCTGTGCGCAGGTATTCACCATAGGCAGTGAGCCATTCACGCATGGGCAGGCTCTTCCTCCCACGCTTCTTTTTCCTTGCACTCGGGGCAGACGAGCTGATTTCCCTTGACCACGCGGAGCGGGTACCCGCATTTCGGGCAGGGCTTTTCAACCGGTTTGTCCCAGAAAGCGACCGGACAGTTCTTTTCCTTCCAGTTCGTGCATGAGAAGAAGATCTTGCCGTGACGCGTCCTCTTGGCGACGATGCGGCCGCCGCACCCCTTTCGCGGACAGGGCAGGTCGACCTTCGGCAACTCACCGCCGCGTTTCCCGGCGCTCCGCTTCTCCCCGGGGATATCCTCTGTGAACTTGCACTTCGGATACCTGTTGCACGAAAGGAACTTGCCGTACCGCCCCTCGCGGATGACCAGCTCCCCCTCCCCGCACTTCGGGCAGGGGCGGCCGGTGGATTCGGCTTTCGCGGCGGGCCTGTCGCCCTCCGCCTTCGGCTTCTCGATGTACTTACAGGCGGGGAAACGGTCGCAGGCGACGAAGCGGCCGTACCGACCCCATCGCTCCACCAGCTCGCCCTCGCCACACTGGGGACACTTTCGCCCGGTGCGTTTCAGCACCTGCTCTTTGAGTTCACCACGCTTCTCCCGGAAACGATCCATGTCCGCCTTGAAGGGCTCCCAGAACTCGCGCACGACCTCCACCCAGTCCTTCTCCTTCTCCTCGACGGCATCCAGCGCCTGTTCCATCTTCGCGGTGAAGTCGACATTGAAGATGTCGTCGAACTCACGGACGAGCAGGTCGCTGACCGTGCGGCCGAGCTGGGTCGGCGCGAGCCGCTTCTTTTCGTTCCGCTCGGCATACTTGCGGTCGAAGAGGGTGCTGATGATCTGCGCGTAGGTCGAGGGGCGCCCGATGCCCAATTCGTCGAGCGCCTTGACGAGGGTGGATTCGCTGTACCGTGCCGGGGGCTGGGTGAATTTCTGCTCGCCCTCGGGGTCCTGCAGTTTCACCGGGCTGCCCGCCCCGAGGTCCGCTTTCGCGGCGGATGCGCTTCTCCCGCCCGCGCCGCTCCCGAAGAACGCCGCCGGCAGTTCGCCCGCCTCCGCCTCGCCGTTGGCCGCATCCTCCTTCTTCTCCTCGCCCCACAGGCGGCGGAACCCGGCGAAGAGGAGCCTGCGGCCGGTGGCCCGCAACAAATACGGCGGATGGCCGGGTTTCCCCTGTTCCCCGGTCGAGGGGGCATCCCCCTCCCGGCCGGCGGCCACATCCACGGTCACGTTTTCGTACTTCGCCTCCGCCATCTGGGTGGCGAGGAAGCGGTTCCAGATCAGGGTGTAGAGCCGGAACTGCTCGGGTTTCAGGTGCGGCTTGACCTTCTCCGGGGTCCACTCCAGGGCGGTCGGCCGGATCGCCTCGTGGGCATCCTGCACCCTGCCCTTTTTCGCATACATACGCGGTTTCCGGCTGAGATAATCGGTGCCGTACTCCCTGGCGATGAACTCCCGCGCCGCCTCGACCGCCCCGGAGGCCATCCGCGTGGAGTCGGTACGCATGTAGGTGATCAGGCCCACCGCGCCCGCGGCACCCAGTTCGATGCCCTCGTAAAGCCGCTGGGCGACGCTCATCGTCCTCCGCACGGCGAAACCGAGACGGCGCGAGGCCTCCTGCTGCAGGGTCGAGGTGGTGAACGGCGCCGGGGGGGTCTGGGAGTTGACCCGGCGCCGCAGGTCGAACAGGCGGGCGGGAAGGGCCTTGAGATCGCCCAGGACCGCATCCGCCTCCTCCTTGTTGCCGATGCGGACCTCTTCCCCCGCCCGGCGCACCAGCTTCACGGTGAACGGCTCGACACCGTTGAGGACCGCCCGGGCGCGGATCACCCAGTATTCCTCGGGCTCGAAGCGGTCGATCTCCGCTTCGCGTTCGACGATCAGCCGGAGGGCGACACTCTGGACCCGGCCGGCGGAAAGCCCCCGCGCGACGACCTTCCAGAGCTGCTCGCTGACCAGGTAGCCGACGAGGCGGTCGAGCACCCGCCGGGCCTGCTGGGCATCGACACGGCCCAGGTCGATCTCCCCCGGCTTCTCCATCGCCGAGAGAACCGCCTGGCGGGTGATTTCATTGAACATCACACGGCGGATTGCCCGCTTCTTCCCGTTGAGCAGGTAGGCAAGATGCCAGGCGATCGCCTCCCCTTCACGGTCCGGGTCGGTCGCGATGTAGATCTCCCCCGACCGCTCGGCCGCCTTCCGCAATTCATCCACGGTTTTCTTCTTGCTCGGGATGACGACGTACCGGGGAGCGAAGTCGTTCTCGATGTCCACGGCGAGGTCACGCTCGGGGAGATCGCGGACATGGCCCATCGAGGCCCTGATCGTGAACTCCTTGCCCAGATAACGTGAAAGGGTTTTCGCCTTGGCGGGTGATTCGACGATAACCAGCTTGGATGCCATGACTTCCCGTTGATGAGGTTCCGGACCGGGCGTTCATCATCCCGCCCGGACCCGCGTGGTGGATCTCGCGCGCTCCCGTGCCATGCTCTCGATGAGAAAGGTGCGCGATTCTTTTCAAGCTAACAACAGGGGCGGGAGAAAAAAAGCACCTGTCCAAACACCGGGGGGAGACAAACTTGGGGCGGCGACAGGTCGCCCACCACAATTCCCGCTATGCGCCGGGGAGCCGCCCGTACCGCCCGGCCGACTCCCTCAGCCGCCGGGCGAGCTCCTCCTCGAGCTGCCCCTCGCACAGGCGCCAGGACCAGTTTCCCGCCGCCGCCGCGGGGGTGTTCATCCTCGCCTCCGGCCCGAGGCGGAGGAGGTCCTGCATCGGCGCCACGGCCACCGCACCGACGGAGGCATAGGCGAGACGCAACAGCTCCCACGGCGGGTCGAGAATCTCGTGGCCAACGTAAGCGCTCAGGTACCCGCGGGCCTCATCACCAATCTCTTCGCGCCACCAGCCGAGGGTGGTGTTGTTGTCGTGCGTACCGGTGTAGACGATGCTGTCACGCTCGTGGTTATGCGGGAGGAAGGGATTCCCCGCTCCCGAATCCCAGGCGAATTGCAGCACCTTCATCCCCGGCAGCCCGAAGGTCTTGCGCAGTTCGGTGACATCCGGGGTGATCACCCCGAGATCCTCCGCGACGAGGGGCAGTCCGCCGAGTTTTTCCCCCAGTGTCTCGAACAGCTCCCGGCCGGGCGCGGGCACCCAGCGGCCGTTCACCGCGGTCTCCTCGTGCGCCGGGATCTCCCAGCAGGCGGCGAAACCGCGGAAATGGTCGATGCGCACCCAGTCCATCACCTCCAGGCCGGCGCGGACACGGGCGGTCCACCAGGCGAACCCCTCCTCGCGGTGCGCCTCCCAGCGGTAGAGAGGGTTGCCCCACCGCTGGCCCGTGGCGCTGAAATAGTCCGGCGGCACGCCGCTGACGACGACCGGGCGGCCCTCCTCATCGAGGTGGAACAGGTGCCGGTTGGCCCAGACATCCGCGCTGTCGTAGGCGACGAAGATGGGCATGTCGCCGAAGATGACGATTCCAAGGTGGGCCGCGTGGGCCCGGACCTCCCCCCAATGACGGAACGCCATGAACTGGCGCCACTCCTCCCGCCGGACACGCTCCCCGAGCTCGCCGCGCGCCCTCGTGAGCGCCTCCGGGTGGCGGTCGCGGTGCGGCTCGGGCCACTCCGCCCACAGGCGGCCGTCATGAAATCCCTTCAGCGCCATGAAAAGCGCGTAGTCGGCCAGCCAGCCGGCCTTCTCCCGCCGGAAGGCCTCGAACCGTTCCCGCTCGGCGCTGTCGGCGCGCCCGGACCAGGCGCGGAACGCCCGGTCCAGCAGCTCCTGCTTCGCCGGGATCAGCGAACCATAGTCCACCCGTCCGGGGTCCGATTCCCGCAGAAGGGCGAGGCTTTCCCCCTCGAGCCAGCCATCCTCGGCCAGCCGCTGGAGGGAGATCAGCAGGGGGTTGAGGGCGAAGGCGGAGAAGCACTGGTAGGGTGAATCGCCATAGCCGGTGGGACCGAGGGGCAGCACCTGCCAGACGCTCTGCCCGGCGCTCGACAGCCACTCGAGAAAGCGGTGCGCGCCGGGGCCGAACTCGCCGATCCCCGGCGACCCGGGCAGGGATGTCGGGTGGAGAAGAACCCCCGCCCGCCGTGTCTCATCCATTCCACCCTCCCTGAAAGAGTATGACAGTCGCGATCATCGCAGGGGGCGGAGCATGCCCCCTCCCTTCAGCCACCCCATGCACCCTCCCCGCGGGGACGCGGCACGCCGTGCCTCCGAATGCAGGGGCCGCCCGAAGGGAGTGGAAAGGTAGCGATTCAGCCGCCCGCTGGCATCCACGATGGGAGCGGGCTATTTTGTCTGACCGCGGTGTACTTCGCCGGACGGACGAGCCGGAGAAGACGAACGGGGAGAAGACCATGCGTACCCTGTGGTGTTGTCTACCCATCATCCTGCTGGCTGCCGCCCTCCCGGCCGCGCACGCCGCCGACGGCCACCCGACCCCCTGGGCGTTCGAGGTCTCCGGAATCTACAACCTTGCGGACATCGAGTATTCCACGGTCAACGAGTATGTCGGCGAGCTGGCCGGAAGCTGGAGGACGAACCCGGCTTTCGATGTCGGCACCGTCGAGGAATTCCAGGACAACGCCTTCGAGGATTTCAAGATCGGGTTCCGTTACCGCAGGGTCCACTTCGGCTTCACCTTCTGCGTGGTCAACCAGCTTCATGCGAAGGTGGAGTACCGGACCTTCTTCAACGACGGTAAGTTCGAACTCAAGGGAAACAGCCGGGAGTTCCTCGTGTACGGCGGCTACATGCACCCACTCTTCTCCTGGCTGGACCTGGGCGGGTTCGGCTCGGTGGGACTGGGCACGACGAAACTGGACATCACCTATCGCGACCCCCTCTCCTCCGGCGAGCCCTTCGAGCACAGACCGGAGGACAACTACCCCGTCTGGCGGGCGGAGGCGAGGGTGCGCATCCACCTGACCCCCTACGTGGCCCTCGACCTCGGCGGGGGATACCGTTCGAGCGTGGCGGAGGAACTCAGGGGCGACGGGACGGACAGCAGCGGGATTCCTTTCTTCGACAAGCCCGCGGGGTTCAACTTTCCCCTCGGGAAACCGATCACGGTGGATTTCACCGGTCTGTACTACGGGGCGGGACTGACCCTGAAGAGCCCCTTCGGACCATGACCCTCCCGCCGCGGCGGGAGTGAAGCAAAAGGGAGATTCCAGCGATGTACGGCGCGATTCGTGATCACCTGCGGGTGGAACTCGCCTCGATCCGCGAGGCGGGCCTGTACAAGGATGAGCGGGTCTTGCAGACCCCCCAGGGCCCGGTGGTCAAGGTGCCACAGGGCGAAGTGCTCAATTTCTGCGCGAACAACTACCTCGGGCTGAGCGACCATCCGAAACTGGTCGAAGCGGCGCACGAGGCGCTGGACCGCTGGGGCTACGGCCTCTCCAGCGTCCGCTTCATCTGCGGCACGCAGGAGATCCACAAGCAACTGGAGCAGGCTGTCGCCAGGTTTCTCGGGATGGACGACGCCATCCTCTTCTCCTCCTGTTTCGATGCCAACGGCGCGCTGTTCGAGCCGCTGCTGGGGCCGGAGGATGCCATCATCTCCGACCAGCTCAACCACGCGAGCATCATCGACGGCATCCGCCTGTGCAAGGCGCAGCGGTTCCGTTACCTCCACAGCGATATGGCCGACCTCGAGGAGCAGTTGAAGCAGGCGCAGGCGGCCCGCCACCGCCTGATCTTCACCGACGGCGTCTTCTCCATGGACGGCGACACGGCGAAGCTGGACGAGATCTGCGACCTCGCCGAGAAGTATGACGCCCTCGTGGGGGTGGACGACTCGCACGCCACGGGGTTCCTCGGCGAAACGGGCCGCGGCACCCCGGAGCTGAAGGGGGTGCAGGACCGCATCGACATCATCACCTCGACACTGGGCAAGGCGCTCGGCGGCGCTTCCGGCGGTTTCGTCGCCGCCCGCGGGGAGATCGTCGAGCTCCTCCGCCAGCGCGGCCGCCCCTACCTGTTCAGCAACACGCTCCCGCCTCCGATCGTCGCCAGCGCGCTGGTCGCCCTGCGCCTCGTGGACGAGGCGGGCGAACTGATCCGCACGCTGCGCGAGAACATGACCTATTTCCGGGAGAAGATGACCGCGGCCGGGTTCGACATCCGGCCCGGCGACACGCCCATCGTCCCGATCATGCTCTACGACGCGCCCCTCGCCCAGCAGTTCGCCGCAGACCTGCTGGCGGAAGGGGTGTACGTGATCGGGTTCTTCTACCCGGTGGTGCCGAAGGGCCAGGCGCGCATCCGGGTCCAGCTCTCCGCCGCGCACACCCGCGAGCACCTCGACCGGGCGATCGACGCCTTCGTCCGCGTCGGGAAAAAGCTCGGGGTACTCAAGTAGCTCGCGACCTGCGGGGAGCGGCCGCAGGGGAACGAGCGAACGGGGACGGCTTCCGGCCCCTCCGCCGCGGGCGGACGTTTCCGCCGGCCGGCCGCACCGCACGCCCGCCCGCCGGGAAGCCGGACAGCTTCGACCGGCGAGAGCCGTTGCGCTCCCTCCGAACCGACCGGGCGGGAGCGCTTTGTATATTCTCACGGCGAGCACCGGGCCGGGGCTTTGCACCGGCCGGAACCACAAGTAGAACCGCGACCCCACCGGGGAGGCGGACGGTAAAAACAGTCGCTTCGTCCGGACCCGGTGGTCTTCACAGGGGACCGACAGATCATGGAGAAGAAGAAAGGCAACGGGAAGACGGCCCACGACGGCTGGGAGCTGAAGGTCGGCCTCGCCGACATGCTCCGCGGCGGGGTGATCATGGATGTGACCAACGCCGACCAGGCGAAGATCGCCGAGGATGCCGGCGCGGCGGCGGTCATGGCGCTGGAGCGAGTCCCCGCCGACATCCGCAAGGAGGGCGGCGTCGCCCGGATGGCCTCCATCGAAAAAATCATCGAGATCCAGGAAGCGGTGCAGATCCCGGTGATGGCGAAGGTACGCATCGGGCATTTTGTCGAAGCGCAGATCCTGCAGGAGCTGAAGGTCGATTTCATCGACGAGTCCGAAGTGCTCACCCCGGCGGACGAGGAAAATCACGTCGACAAGTTCCAGTTCACCGTGCCCTTCGTCTGCGGCTGCCGCAACCTCGGGGAAGCGCTGCGTCGCATCGGCGAGGGGGCGGCGATGATCCGCACCAAGGGCGAGGCCGGCACGGGGAACGTGGTCGAGGCCGTGCGCCACATGCGGCAGGTGATGGGCGAGATGCGCCGCATCCACAACATGGAACCCTCCGAGCTGATGGCCACCGCCAAGGAGCTGCGCGCGCCCTTCGACCTGGTGCGTTACGTGCACGAGCACGGCAAGCTCCCGGTGCCGAACTTCGCCGCCGGCGGGGTGGCGACCCCGGCGGACGCCGCCCTGATGATGCAGCTCGGGGCGGAGAGTGTCTTCGTCGGTTCGGGCATCTTCAAGGCGGGCGAGGAGATCGAGGACAAGGCGCAGCGGTACGAGCTGCAGCGCAGGCTCGCCGCGGCCATCGTCCGCGCCGTGACCCACTACCAGGACCCGGCGGAGCTGCTCGCCGCCCAGCGTGACCAGGCGGTCGCGATGCGCGGGCTGGATGTCGCCGGGATGCCCGAGGAGGAGCGCCTCGCCACCCGGGGGTGGTGATGCTCGTCGGGGTGCTCGCCCTGCAGGGCGATTTCCAGACCCACGAGGAGGCGCTGCGCGAGATCGGCCTGGAGACCGTCGAAGTGCGCCGCGCCGAGGATGCCGGTTTCCTCAACCCCGCCGAGGGACGGAAAGGGGCGCTTGAGGACGCCAACGCCCGGAAGGTGCGGATGCGCCCGCCGGTGGATGCGCTCGTTCTCCCCGGCGGGGAGTCGAGCACCTTCGACCTCCTCGGCCGGCGGTATGGCCTGGACCGTCTCGTCGCCGCCTACGCCGCCTCGGGGAAAACCCTGCTGGGGACCTGCGCCGGGGCCATCTGGCTCGGGAAGGGCGAACACCACCGCGTAAAGCCCCTCGGGCTGCTGGACGTGGTGCTCGAGCGGAACGCCTACGGCCGCCAGGTGGACTCCTTCATCGCGCCGATTACGGTTGCCGGGCTGGAGGAGCCCTTCGAGGCGGTGTTCATCCGCGCCCCGAAGATGATCGCTATCGGCCCCGGGGTCGAAGTACTCGCAGAATACGAGGGCAGCCCGGTGTTCGTCCGCCAGGGGAACCTGTGGGCGGCGACGTTCCACCCCGAGCGCACGCCGGACCGCCGGATCCACGAGATGGTGTTCAAGGCGGCCGGCGGGTAGGCGTCCCGGTTCCTTCTTCCCCGAAACCACGCGCCGCCCCCTGTGGAGGGAGACACCCCCCCTCAGACCTCCACCGTCTTCCAGGATCCGCCGGCGAACTTGAGGGCGACGACGACCCCGAAGACGAACATGTAGATCGCCATCGCGGTCCATGCACCGGTCAACCCCCAGCCGAAAACGAAGGCGAAGAGGTAGGTCAGGGGGAGGAACAGGCCCCAGTTGACCGAAATCTCGGCCATCATCGTCCATCGGTTCATCCCCGCCCCCTCCAGCGCCATGCTGAGCACCATCCCGGAGGCATCGAACGCCTGGAACAGTCCCACCACGCGCAGGGGGAGCACACCCGCCTGAATCACCGCCTGGTCGGGTGTGAAGAGTCGCAGGATCACCTCGGGCATGGCGATGAACACCAGGCCCAGGAGTCCCATGAAGAGAACCCCGAGTCGCAGCGCTTCCCAGCCGTACTCCTCCGCCTTGTCGGGCTTCTTCTCCCCCAGGCTCCGCCCGATAAGCGTCGCGGCGGCGATGCCGATCCCCGCGCCGGGCAGGAAGGAGAGGGAGGCCACATTGATACACACGTTGGTCGCCGCCATCTCCACCGTCCCCAGCCGCGCCACCAGGGCGCTGAACACCGAGAAACCGAGCATCACCATGAAGGAGTGGGCCGCCGAGGGCAGCGCGAGGCGGGCGATGCGCCAGGTCACCGCTCGGTCCAGGTTCGCGAGCCGGTAATAGGTGTAACGCGCGCGCCGCTTGCGGTTGAGGCCGAGGAGGAGGAAATACCCGGCCCCGACGGTGGTCCCGAGCGCGCTCGCCAGCCCCGCGCCGGCGGTCTCCAGCCTCGGGAAACCCCCATGTCCGAAGATGAGGAAATAGTTCAGGACAACATTCAGCGAGTTGATCAGGATCGCCACCTGCATGTGCAGCTTCGTCTCCCCGACGCCGTTGAAGAAGCCGCGATGGGCCATGATGACCATGAACGGCAGCCCGCCGAGCAGGCGGTTGTAGATGTATCCCCTGCCCTCGGAGACGACGATGGGGTCGTTCGAGAAGAGGAAAAACCGGTCGCGCATGCCCGGCGCGAGGACGATCACGATGACGAAACCGAGGACGACGCTGAGGAGCAAGGCGTTGTCGAGTACCTTGCCCGCCTGGGCGAAGTCGCCCTCACCATGCCGCCGCGCCGCCACGGCCTGCGAGCCGATGTACAGTGCCCCCAGGGAGCCGAGGATCATCCACGAGAGGACCCCGCCGAGCCCCGCCGCGGCCAGCGCCTCCGCGCCGAGACGGCCGACCATCGCCGTGTCCACCACGCTCATCAGGGTCTGGCTGATCATCCCGACCACCACCGGGCCGGCGAGCATCCAGACCTCGAGGGAAAGGCTCTTTTTCGGCAGGAGACGCATGCTTCTTCCGAGTGCTCCTTCCTCGGACACCGTTCGGCGCCGGTCCCCGAAGGCCGGAAACCGCAATCCGCTGATCGTGGAAAGTGAACCGGAAAGCTACAACCCGCATCCCGCAGAATGAAAGTGCCGCCAGGTTTCTTCCCTCCGGCGGCGGACGGGAAAAGCGATACGGAACCCCCGCCGGGATGCGCTTCGCGGCCCGGTTGTGTACTTTCCCTCCGACATTGATTCCCGGAACCCGCTGCGAGCCGGGGATCACGGCGCAAGGGAAACGGGTGGAGACCCCATGAATGTCGTCTGGTTCATCCTCATCGCCCTCGCCGTCCTGGTCGCGGCGATCACCGGCCGCCTCGATGCGACCACCGACGCCGCGATGAGCAGCGCGAAAGCCGCCGTGGAGCTGGCGATCGGGCTGATCGGGGTGATGGCCCTCTGGCTGGGCCTGATGAAGGTCGCCGAGAAGGCGGGGCTGGTCCGCCTGCTCGCGCGGGCCCTGCGGCCGGTGCTGGTGCGCCTCTTCCCCGAGGTGCCCGCGGAACACCCGGCGATGGGAAGCATGCTGGCGAACATCGCCGCGAACATGCTCGGACTCGGCAACTCCGCCACCGCCCTCGGCCTGCGCGCGATGCAGGACCTGCAGGAGCTGAACCGGGAAAAAGAGAGCGCGAGCAACGCGATGGCGACCTTTCTCGCGATCAACACCTCCTCGGTGACCCTCATCCCGGCGACGGTGATCGCGATCCGGGTCGCCGCCGGCTCGACCGCCCCCGCCGAGATCATCGGGCCGACCCTTGTCGCCACGGCGGTGTCCACCGCGGTGGCGATCATCACCGTCCGGCTGCTGCAACGGGTCGTCCCGCCCCAGGGCGCCGGCCCGGCCGCCGGGAGCGGAGAGGGCGCTGGCGGCGAACCGCCGGGGGGAAACCCGCCGGGTGACAACCCGCCGGGTGACAACCCTCCGGGTGACAACCCGCCGGCCGCTCCGGGTTCCGTCGAGGGGAACCCCTCCTCCGGCGGCGACCCCGGCGGGGAGGGCTGAGCGATGGCGGAGACGATTCAGAGCGTGCTCGCCGAGCTGGGCTCCTGGGCGATTCCGGTCGCCATCCTGGGGATAGTCGCCGTCGGCATCGTGAAGAAGGTCAAGGTGTACGAGGTGTTCGTCGAGGGGGCGAAGGAGGGGTTCAACGTCGGCGTGCGCATCATCCCCTACCTCGTCGCGATCCTCGTCGCCATCGGGATGTTCCGCGCCTCCGGTGCGCTCGACCTGTTCGGCAAGCTGCTGGCCCCGGTGCTCGACGCCGTCGGTTTCCCGGGCGAGGCCCTGCCGATGGCGCTCGTCCGGCCGCTGTCCGGCAGCGGCGCCCTCGGGTTGATGAGCGACCTGATCAACACGCACGGCCCGGAATCATTCATCGGGCGGCTCGCCTCGGTGATGATGGGATCGACGGAGACGACGTTTTACGTTCTGGCGGTCTATCTCGGCAGCGTGAGCGTGCGGCGTTCACGCCACACGCTGGCCGCCTGCCTGATCGCCGACGCGGCGGGGCTGACCGCGGCGTTCATCGTCTGCAAACTCGTCTTCGGATGAGCGGCCGCCGTCACGCACGGAGCTGATTTCCCCGGAGAAATCTTATCGCCATGGATCGCGAAACCAATACGGCGCTGCTGGCCCTGGATGGCGACGATCTGCTGAGGGCCCTGACCCCGGAGCGGATCGCCCGGTACCGGTACGTCCTCGCGGCGGACGGCGCGCTGGCCAGGCTGGAGGCGGCGGGGATCCGCCCGCACGCCGTGGCCGGGGACCTCGACGGCGTGGACGGGGAAAAGCTCGCCGCGTTCCGCGAAGCGGGCGGGCTGGTGGACGACCGCTCCGCCGACCAGGAGACCACCGACCTTGAGAAGGGATTGCTGCACCTGCGCGAGGCGGGGTATGTCACGGTGGACATCGCCGGGTATCATGGCGACCGGTACGATCACATGCTCGCCCTGCTGCACGGTGTGCTCATGCACGGCGAGGGGCTGTCGCTGCGTCTCCTCGACACCGCCGCCGAAGGGTGGGTGCTGCGGGGGCCGGAACAGCGCGGGATCGACAGCGCCCGCGGACGGGTCTGCAGCCTGATTCCCCTGCTGCCCTGCGAGGGGGTGGTCCTCGAGGGGTTCCAGTGGCCGCTCCACGGCGAGCGTCTCGCTCCCGGGGAGAGGATCTCCTGCTCGAACCGGATCGACGCCGATCACGCGGTGGTGCGCCTCGAAACCGGCGCCCTGCTGGTCTATCTCCATTACCCGGCGCGGGAGGACTGACGCGGGAGCGACCCTGTCCGTGGAGGCGAGGCACGTGATGCCTCCGTACCAACCCGTCGCCCGGCGCGGGAACCGATCCCGCGGGGCTCCCCGGCGGCGCCCTTGATTGCCCCCGGAACCGGGGGCTATTTTGTCGCGGCGCACCGGGTCCACCGATCGGGGCTTTCCCCGCGACATCCGGCTTTCTTTTCATCACGATTTCCCATCCGGTTTCCGGCCTTCTCGAAGGACAAGGGAGCGTTCAGGCATGTCTTTGCGGGAACAATACCGGAAAGGACTGAAGCCCCTGGTCGTTGAGGAGTGGGTGGACCTGCTTCTCTACCGTCCTCTCGGCTTCCTTGTCGCCCTTCCGATTTTCCCCACCCCGATCACCCCGAACATGGTCACCGCCCTGTCCGGCCTTGTCGGCCTGGCCGGCGCGGCGTACATGATGGTGGGGTCGCGCGAAGCGCTCACCATCGGCGCCGCCCTGTACATGCTCTCCAACGTGCTCGATTGCACGGACGGGCAGCTCGCGCGGATGAAGAACCAGTTCTCGCGGTACGGGCGCATCTTCGATGGGGTCGCCGATTACGTGGTCGGGTTCGGCACCTTCCTCGCCCTGTTCATCTCGTGGAAGCCGGTGGGGTACGGCTGGACCTTCTGGGCGTTCCTCGTCTTTTTCGGGGGCATCGTCAGCACGACCTTCCAGGGAATGCACCTGAACCATGTCCGGCTGTCGTATCTCAAGGCGATCGAACACGATGCGAACGGGAAAAGCAGGCCCCGCGTCTCCGCCAGGGAGCGGAAGGCGGCGAGAGAGAAGAGGTCGATCTACCGCCGGCTGTTCCTGCTGCCGTTCTACGGGCTGTACCGGTTCTACCTTTCGCAGGAGCGGGGAGTGCGGCGCCGGGTACGCCTCCCGCAGGATCTCCCCAAGTCCGAACAGAAACGACTGTCCCTGCACATGGTGCTCATCCTCTGGACCTTCACCGGCAAGGGGACACATGTCACTATTCTTGCGCTCTTCCTGTTGCTCGGACGGCCGGAGCAATATCTTTGGTTCACCCTGATCATCGGCAACCTGTACGTTTTCGCGGTGTACCTCGTCCATAAACTCGTCATCCGGTCTCTGAACCGGGCAAAGGAGCTCCGCTCTGATGAAAGGTCTGATTCTGGTGGCCGGGCGATCGACCCGGATGGGGGAACTCACACGCAATCGGCACAAGACGCTGCTCGACGTCGGCGGGCGCCCGATACTGAGCTGGATGCTTGACGCCCTCTTGGCGGAGGGAATCGGTGAGGTCTGTTTCGTCTGCGGGTTTCTTCAGCAGCAACTGAAAGATTTCGTCGCCCGGGAATTTCCCTCCCTCCAATCCACCTGGATCGAGAACCCCGAATTCGCCACGACCAACACCGCCTATTCCGTGTTTCTCACCCGCGATGCACTCCTCGCCACCGGGGACTCGGTGCTCCTGATCAACGGGGACGTGGTGCTCGACCGGCGCGCCATCGCCGCCACCCTCGCGGCCGAGGGGGAATCGGTGCTGGCGGTCCATTTCGGCGCCGTGGCGGAAGAGGAGGTCAAGCTGAGGCTGGATGGTTCCGGCCGCGTGACCGAGATCGGCAAGCACATCCCTCCCGACCGGGCGGCCGGGGAATCCGTGGGGATCAACCGTCTCGCGAGAGAACTGCTGCCGGACCTGTACCGCGTGCTGCAGGAACGCATCGAAACGGCCGGCGGAGCCAAGGAATTCTACGAGGCGGCTTTCAACCAGCTCGTCGAGGAAGGGGCGCCATTTCGCACCGCGGATGTCAGCGGGCTGCCGGTGATGGAAGTGGACACACCGGAGGATTATCGGGAAGTCCTCTCCACCATCTCCCCCCTTCTTCTCCGGTAAGGGCTTGTTCGGCAAAATGTTGAACCGTTCCGGGGCGACCCGGCCCGCTGTCTCCGGAGGCGGGCCTCAAGCCCGGGCGGAGGAAATGAAAATCCAGTTTTTACTTGCCCGGCCTTGATTTCAGGCTTTATCGCCCTATATTTCCTGCGGTGTTGGGAGACCGAGTTTTCGCACGTGATAACCCTGTCACGTCCCATTCAAGCGAACTGAGGAGGTAAGGATGAACAAGGCCGAACTGGTGGATGCCATCGCCAAGGCAACCGGTGAAACCAAGCGGAAGACCGAAGGCTTCCTCGATGCCTTCGTCGAGACTGTGGTCGGCGCCGTCGCGAAAGGCAACAAGGTCAGCATCGTCGGATTCGGGAACTTCGAGCGGAAGCATCGCGACGCCCGCAAGGGCCGCAACCCCCGCACCGGGCAGACGATCAACATCGCCGCGAAGAACTACCCCTCCTTCACCCCGGGCAAGGGCTTCAAGGACAAGGTGGCCTGAAGCAACATCAGCCGATGGTGAAGGCAGACTGAAGTATCTGTTGCCGTTTCCGCGCGATCCTGAGGGATCGCGCTTTTTTTCGCCCGCGGACACGACCATGCCCCACACCGATTCTCATAGAGGCGACCGGGGCTGCACCCGCCACGAAAAGGAACCTATGAAACCCGGGACTGCACGCCTTCGCCCGCGACTGCGGCTGGCGAGAAGTCACGGACTCCCCACCCCTCGGGGTGCTCCCGGGCCACCCATCGGGGTACGCCTTCCGCGAACAGGAACGAAACAGGTCCGGTGGGAACAGTCCTGCCCGAATAGGGAGAGGCCGGGCAGTTCAGGAGGCCGCGACATCCTCGCCGCCGCCGGTTTCCTTCGCTTCACCTCCTGACAGCGGCTCGGCTTTCTTCGCCTCATTCAGCCCGCCCTCATCACCCTGTGAGGCGGCCTCATCGACCAGCTTGACGACCGGCAACTCGAACGTCTTCGCGATGTTCGCCACCTCCCACCGGATGTCCTCGACCAGCTCCCGGATCGCTTCGATGGAGAGGCCGAGGCGCTGCAGGCGGGTCTCGCTCACCTGGCGGTTCCGGTGGCTGAAGGGGAAGGTTTCCATCACCATCGCCGCGATCAGGTTCGCCTGGGCCACCGCAAGGCCGAGTTCGCCGCTGTTTTTCCCCTCGGTGTGATGGGTTCCCACGGCGAGGAAATACTCGCTCGGAAAACGCCACATGCGCAACAACCAGGCGCCGATCTCGGCATGGTTGAGGCCGAACACCTCGCGCTCGGCTCGTAACGGATCGACATTTCTCTCCATCGCGTGCACGACCTCGCGCCACTTGTCGGGGAACTTGTTCCAGAGCACCGGCTTGGCGATGTCATGGAGGAACCCGGCGATGAAATAGTCGTCGTTCCGGCTGCCGGTCAGGCGGGCGGCGAGGATCGGGGTGGCGAGACCGCAGGCGATGGAGTGGGTCCAGAAACGGTCCATCGGCATCTCGCCCGCCGATTCCGTCTGATCCACCACGCCGAGGACATTCGCGGTGAGGGTCAGCTCACGAACGGATTTGAAGCCGAGCGTGACGACGGCCTGCTTGAGATTGGTGATCCGTTGCCTGCCGGCGGTGTAGTAGGCGCTGTTCGCCAGCCTGAGTACACGGGCTGTCAGGATCGGATCCATCTGCAGGGCGCTGGCGAGCTGTTCCGCGGTGGTGTCCGGGGACTCCGCGATTTCCCGGATGCGCTGCACCACATCCCCGAAGCCCTGCATTTCACTCACGCCGATCAGGCCACGCAGTGTATCACGCCGTTTCTGCTCCTTGTCGATCCTGTTGATAGGCCGCTCCGGAATCGAGGATTGTCATGCAGGCGGAAATATAATCGCTTCCCGGGGGCGAAACACGCACCGGAGCAGGGAGAACGGTCCACCCCCACCCCGGCGACTCGTTCCACTCGAATCGAAGGGCTCGATGCGGGACCGTCATCTTCCGTGTTGTATCTGCACGGAGAAACTTCCACTGCACCTGCGCATCGACGACCTGGATCAGGCTGTCCTGCGAAAGGCGGAACCGCGCGATTCAAGTGAACCGGCCGACGAAGGGAGGTGCGAGGTTGTTTCACGTTCTCCCATCCGCTATTTTATTCACAACTTCAAGGGGGAGCTCATCATGGCGTACGATCCCGATAACGTGTTTGCCAAGATTCTTCGTCGAGAGATCCCGGCGGACGTGGTCTTCGAGAACGACTTCGTGATGGCCTTCGAGGATATCAATCCCCAGGCGCCGGTGCACATCCTGATCGTCCCCAAGGCGGATGTCGCCACGGTGGATGATTTCACCGAAGAGCACCGCGAGCTGATCGGTGAGATGATTCTCGCCGCCAAGGCGATCGCGCGGGAGAAGGGGATCAGCGAGACGGGCTACCGCCTGGTACTGAACACGCGCCAGAACGGCGGGCAGGACGTGTATCACGTTCACCTGCACCTGATCGGCGGCCGCCGGATGACATGGCCGCCGGGATGACCGCTCCCTCCGGGTCTCTCCGGAACCTGTTGCCGAAGCCGGAATCCTCGCATATCTTGGACGGTTCCGGTTTTTTCTTGCGGCTGAAAGGAGGTGAGTGCTTTGCCGTATGTCAAGGTTCGCGAGAGCGAGCCCTTCGAGAAGGCGTTCAAGCGGTTCCAGAAATCCTGCGAGAAAGCGGGCTTGATGGCCGAAATCCGTAAACACCAGCGCTATGAGAAGCCTTCCGAGGCTCGCAAGCGCAAGTCGAATATCGCACGGCGGAAACTGCGCAAGCTGCAGGCCGCCCTGGCGAGGAAGGGGCGGTTGTAATCCGCCTTTCCGGCGAAATGGGTACAGCGGGGAGAGCAGTCCGTCGGGGAGTGGACGATGAGTCTTGAGGATCAGCTCACCGCGAAGATGAAAGAGGCGATGAAGGCGGGCGACAAGCCGCGCCTGATGGGTCTTCGTGCGCTCAAATCCGCCTTGACCCAGGAACGAACCCGTCACGCCGGCCCGTTCACGGAGGAGGCCGCGCTGAAGGTGATCGCCTCCTACCGCAAGAAGATGTCGCAGGCGCGCGAGCAGTATGCCGACGCCGGGCGCGAGGAACTCGCCGCGCAGGCGGACCTGGAGCTGGCCCTCTGCGACGAGTTCCTTCCGCCACAGCTCTCCGAGGAGGAGCTGCGCCGGCTGGTGGAGGAGCGCATCGCCGCCGTCGGGGCGACCTCACCCGCCGACCTCGGGCGGGTGATGGGCCCGTTGATGAAAGAACTCGCCGGGCGGGCGGATGGGAACCTTGTCCGCCGGCTGGTGCAGGAAACCCTGGGGGGCTAAGTGATACTCCTCGACTGGATCCTGATCGCCGTTTTCGGAGCCTTCCTGATCCGCGGGTTTTTCCGCGGATTTTTACTCGAACTCTTCGACCTAGTGGCGCTCGCCGCGGGCTATTTCGCCGCCCGCTTCTTCGCCCCGGCCACCGGTCACTGGCTGTCCGGGGTCACCGGGATGGATCGCTGGATTGCGGGCATCCTGGCGGCGATCGCGCTGTTTCTCGCCGCGGCGATCGCGGTGCGTTTCGCCGCGAAGCTGTTGCGCAAGGCGGTGCACGCCGCGGCGCTGGGAACCGTGGACCGCCTGGCGGGCGCGCTCTTCGGCCTGCTGAAGGGCGTCGCCCTGGTGCTGGTCCTCCTGCTGCTGATCTCGATCAGCCCCTTCGGCGGTGCGTTCGGCGACTACGCGCAGCGCGGGCGCATCTCCGGGACCACCTGGCTGGGGGTCGGGATGCTGCGCGAGGCGTTCGGCATGGCACCCGTCGCTCCCACCCGGGCCTTCGCCTCCTGGTTGCGGGCGGCCGGGGTGGGCGATGAAGCCGTCCACATCATCACCGACCAGCCCGAGCTGATGAACGCCATCCTGGCGAAGGCTCCTGAAGTGAACGTTCACCTCCCGGTGCGCGACATCCTCGCCGGGGACCCGGCGATCAAGCGACCCGGGAAGCGGTTCACGGTCTCGGACGATATGCAGAAGAAGCTGGTCCGTCTTCTCGAGGACGGCTCCCGCAAACCGGCGGAGAAGGCGGCGGAGTTCTGGGCCCTGCTGACCGGGAAGGGGAAGGAACTGAAGGCCCGCGCGACCGGCGCCGGTCTCTGAGACGCCGGCCGGTCGCATCCGGCCATGGAGTGAAGAAAGCCGCGGCGTTCCGCGGCTTTCTTCACTCACTCCCATGAGACCATCCGTCATTCAGGAAGCGTCATTCCCTTCCGAGGAAGAACCGCCAACCCTGCGATTGAAGGACTCTTCCGGGTTGGCGATGCCTTGATGAAACAGCTTCTGCAGCAACAGGTCCGTCACCATGTCGGCAAGCTTTTCAATGGAGGGATTATCCCCCGCGTTCCCGCCGTTCGACTCGCCAATCTGCTCCAGCCGTTTCCGTGCTCCCTGGAGAGAAAGTCCTTCTTCGTAGATCAGGCGTTTCAGGAATTCAATTCGTTCAACAGCCTCCGGATGGAACCGCCGCTGCCCGCCTTTGGTGCGGGTCACTTTGAGGTACTCTCGGAAGGTCGCTTCCCACTTGCGGATGGTGGGGGTGCTGACACCGGTGAGCGCATTGACCTGCGAAATCGAATAGAGCGCTCGATTGGTGTCCGTCACGTGGTGATCCGGCATGATGACACCCTTCCCACCCTGGAGCCCTTGCCATGCTTCCTCGGGTGGCGCTTAGCGGCTGATGCGGTGGCGGGAACTCCGCCGACCTCTTCCGTTTTCTTTATCGGCAGGGTATGCGGTCGGCTTGAGTCTCAAATAGCGATTTTTGGGATTCCGGGGGGGATTGAGGCTCGCAATCCGGGGAAAATCCGGGCTTCACGCCGCCGCTTCAGCCACTCATACCGAGGCAACTCCGCACCTCCTCGGGTGTGTCGGCCGCGCGGAGGCCATCGACCACACCGGGCTTCTGCAACAGGCGGACAATCGAAGCGGTCAACTTCAGGTATTCATCCACGCAACGCGGGGGAACCGCCGAGAAGAAAACCAGATCGACGGGTTGTGAGTCCGGAGCGGAGAAATCCAGGGGCCGTTCCGGCCGGACGAAGGCGAGGAGCAGGTGGGTCACGGCGTTCGTCCGGGCATGGGGCAGGGCAACACCGTTCTCGATCCCCGTGGACATCTCCTCTTCCCGGGTGATGGCCGCCTCCGCAAGGGTCTCGGCGTTCCGGACGACGGGATCGGAATTGAGGTTTTCGCAGATCCGCCGGATGAGAGAGAAGCGATCCTCGGCGTGCATGTCGAGAAAAATGTGCTGGGGTGTCAGCAGTTCACCGAGATCCGGGTTTGCCATTTCCCACCTTTTTCCTGCAGGCTTGTCGTTCCATCGTGGCGGGACTACCGCCCCTTCAGGCGCTCGAGCTGGCGCCGTTCCCGCTTCGAGGGGCGTCCCGCCGCCTTGTGGCGGCGGGGTGCCGTACGGGCGGCCTCGGAGAGCAGATCCCACTGGCGCCGGACCTCCTCCGGTGTCACATCCCGCCAGGTCTCCCGCGCGGCCTCCTTCGACAGGTTCTTGCCGGGAAGCTCGAGGACGAGAATCTCCCGGTAGAGGCCCTTCTCACGGATCCGGAGGCGGTCGCCGGCATGAACCTCACTCGAGGCCCGGGCCGGGCGATCCCCGAGGTGGATTCTCCCCTCGCGGCAGGCTCCGGTCGCCCGGGTACGGCTCTTGAACAACCGCGCCCGGTGCAGGTAGAGGTCCAGTCGTACTCCCATCGCCCTGGATCCGCGCTTCGCCGGGAAACGAAACCGAGTGGAACCGGCGGTCAACCCGCCCCCGCCACGCCGCCTGGTTCGCCCCCGCGGCCGACAGGCGGCGGCCATGACACGGCAAGCTAAGTAACCATAAGGCGGCGGGCAAGAGGGAAGTGATCCCTCTTCCGGCCCACCGGCAGCCACCACTGGGAGCGCGGCGAGGGAGCCCTCCCCCTCCCGCGTCTTGACTCCTCCCCCCCGGGGATGTATGGTGAAGACAGGAACTCGTCCATCAGGCTCTTCCGGCCGGAACGGAGGGAGACACATGAGACATCGAGTTCATGCTCTCTGCCTGCTCGCATACACCCTCCTCTGGACGTCCGCGGCATCCAGCACGCCGCCGGACAGCACGGCGGAACTCTACCCCGTCAACGAAGAGCTGACCCAGCAGCCCCCCCATGCCAAGACCGCACCCCGGGCGGACAGCACCGTCGCGATGAAAACCTGCTTCCAGTTCGAGGCGACGGCACCGGTGATTCTCCTCGGACCCGGCGTCGGGGTGGAGTACATCTCGCCCTGGGCGAGCGCGGATTCGATCCGGCAGGTTGTGGTGCCGAGGCCGCCCTACGGAACCACCTACACCATCATCCCGCCCCTCGGCTCCGCCACTTACACGGTCGTCCGTTCCCCGGTTCTCAACCTGCGCGCCCAATCCGGCATCTACCTCATCACTCCACCCGAGAATCCCCTCCGCCTGAACCTGCACCTCTGGCTGCCCGGGCAGTACGGGTTCGGCACAGGCCGGGCATATACCGGTTTCAGGGAGCCTCAACCCCGGTTCGCTCCCCGGATACGCCGCCTCGACCGCTGAACCCGCGGGCCGGGGCGAACGCCCGCCGCGCTGCGAAACAAGCCTCGACCATCTCACAGCGGCACTTTTCCAGTACCACGCAGTAGTACCTCCGGAGCCCTTGACTTCCCGCCTCCGGCCCTCTATTTTGTCACTTGACTAATACATATGATAAAATCAATCGATTGAACAGGCCTCCTCCTCGCAGGACGGCTGCGACGGGGGGAGGCGTGGCAGGCATTCCGGGGCCGATTCCCGGGATGCAGCCTGGTTCACCGAAGCGTCGCGAAGGCGGCTCCCGCCTTCGCCCTTCACCGGCGTGGAAGACGCTCCCGGGCTACCTCCTGTTTATCGACGCCGCAGGGGCACGGCGCGCCGTGCCCCTACCACCCGGGGTGAAGCGGCAACAACCCAGTGAAATCCGGGGGAGCAGCGGGTCCCACGGGCAGGTACGGGAAGGGTTTGAGAGTGAAAAACAGGATGAACCGGCGGGGGAAAAAGACGAGATCCGGCGACAGCGGGAAACGTTCGCGGCCGAATGAGCCGCCGGCCGCCCCGGATGAACCGGGACGGGACAGCCCCCGCCTGCCGGAATCGGACACCGGGTTCCTCGATGCCCTCCAGGGCCTCCTCGCCACCGCCGGGGAGCGGCCTGTGCCCCACGACCCGGACAGTCCCCGCGGCCGTATCCTCAGCGCCGCCCTGGAACTCTTCGCGGAGAAGGGATTCCGTGGCGCCTCGACCCGCGCGATCGCCGCCCGCGCCCGGGTCAACCTGGCGATGATCCACTACTACTTCGGGAACAAACGCACCCTGTATCGCATCATCATCACCGACCGGATCATCCGGAACTTCCGGCGTTTGAGCGAAGAGCTGGAGAGCGCCGAATCCCCGGAAGAGCGCCTGTTCACGATCACGCGGAGCTTTCTTAACCTCTTCCGCGGCGACCCGACCATGGCCCGGTTGGCCTCGCGCGAACTGGCGGAGGGCGGGGAGAACCTGATCCACATCTTCAAGGCGCTTTCGCCTGTCGGCCCACACGGGCTGGTCCGCCTGGTCGAGCTGGCCCTCGAGGAGGGTGCCCGCGAGGGACGCCTGCGGGAACTCGACCCCCGGCACCTGTTGCTCACCTTCATCGGCCTCGCCTACGGTGTGATCTTCCTGCGGCCGGTCGCTGAGACACTCTTCGAGACCGACTTCTTCGTGGAAAGTGAATTCCACTCCTACCTGGAAACCCTGCGAACCCTGTTGTTCGAGGGTCTGCTCAGCCGCGAGGCAAAAGAATGAAGAGGATAGGTTTATTCACCGGTTGGCTTTTCGCCATGCTGCTGCTTCCCGCCGGAACCCCGCGTGCCGACGCGCCCGATTCCACGGGGGAGCGCTGGGCGCTCGACCGCTGCCTTCACGAGGCTTCCACGGCTTCCCATCGCCTCGCGGCACAGCGCAGCCGGATCGAGGCGGCGGAGGCGGCGGCGCGGGAAGCGCGAGCGAACCGTCTCCCGTCGGCCGCCCTCGAGGGCGCCTACTCCCACACCAGCGAGACGATGTCGCTGCACCTTCCCGCGCCCGTTCCCGGGTTCACGCTTCCCGAGATCTCATTCGGCGACGGCAACGTGTACGACGCCTCCCTGGTCCTCAACATTCCCCTGTTCACCGGAGGCGGGCTGACCCAGAAGGCGCGCGCCGCCGGGCAAGCCCTGCGGGCGGCGCGGTTCGACTACGCCGCGGACAGCCTGCTGGTGCTGCATGAAGTCCGGGCGGCGTACTATGCCGCCCTGGGCGCGGAAGCGCAGCTCGCCGCCCGGCGCCGCAGCCTCCAGCGCCTCTCACGTCATCTCAAGGAGTTGGAGGCCGCCCATGGTGTGGGCGCCGCCAGCGAAGAGATGCTGGTGCAGGTCGCGGGCCAGCTTCAACGCGCGGAGGAGATGGTGATCGAGGCGGAGGGCGAGTATCGCGCCGCCTGTCTTTCGCTCGGACGCCTGGTCGGGCGTGCGGGGTCGGCCGTCTCCCCCGCGGGCGACCTGGACTCCTCGCTGCTGGCGGAGCCCGCCGAACCTGTCGAAGTGCGACGGCGGGCGGAAGTGGGCGCGATGGACGCCCGGTTGCGCCAGAGCCATCGGCTGGCGAGCGCGGCCAGGGGGGCTTTTCTGCCCAGCCTGAGCGCACGGGCCGCCTACCACTACGGCAAGCCGGGGGTGGACATCATCGCCAACGAGTGGACGGACTACGCCACGGTGGGAGTCGCGCTGAAGTGGACGCTCTGGGACTGGAGCGCGAGGAAACAGCGAGTGCAGCAGACCGTCGCCGCGGGCAGGTCCCTCGAGGAGAGGCGGAGGGAGCTGCTCGACGCCCTGACGACACGGGTTTCCATCGCGGAAACACGCCTCGCGGCGGCGTTGGAACAGCGCAAGCGGGCCGAGGAGCGTCTCCGGCTGCGGGAGCGCCGCCTCCAGCTGGTGGAGGGACGCTACCGGCAGGGAAACGCGACGGAGAGCGAATACCTCGACGCCGAGGATGACGCCGCCGTCGCAGAAACGGAGCTTACGGCCGCAACGGTGAGGGTACGGATGATGGAAGTGGAACTGCTATACGCGCGGGGGATCTGATGATGAACCGACAGACAGTGACGCGGCTTGTGAACGCGGAGCAACACGATGCCACGCCGCTTCCGCCGCGCGCGGAACGGGTTTCCGGGCCGGCGCTTCCGGGGGTTGCCGCGCTCCTCCTCGGCCTCCTGCTCCTCACCGGGTGCGGTCGTTCCCCGGCGGCCAATCCCTCCGGAACGCTGGAGGCGACGGAGGTCGATGTCGCCCCGGCCCTTTCCGCGAAGGTGCTCGAGGTCCACCCGCGGCTTGGGGACCGGGTGGAGCGGGGCGACACCCTCGTCGTGCTCGACACGGAGCTGCTCGTCCTCAAGCGCGCCCAGGCGGAAGCCGGACGCAACAGCCTGCTGGCCCAGCGCGCCGCGGCCGGGGACGGCCTCGTCCAGGCACGGAGAAACCTCGACCTGGCGGAGGTCTCCCTCGACCGGATGGACGCCCTCGTCCGGCAGGGCAGCGCGACGCAGCAGCAGCTCGACGATCTTGCTGCGAAGCGGGATGTCGCCGCCGCGCAGGTCTCCGCCGCCGAACACCGCATCGAGCAGGTGGAGGCTGAAATCGCCCGGTTGAACGCCTCCCTCGACGTGCTGGACCGTCAACTCGCCGACGGGGTTCTCCTCGCGCCCCTGTCCGGCGTCGTCCTGCTGCGGGGGATCGAGCCGGGGGAATTCGCCCGCGCCGGGACAACCCTTCTCCGCATCGCCGACCTCGAGCGCCTCGAGCTGCGGTTCTACCTCGGCGAGGAGGATCTCGACCGCGTGCAACTCGGGCGGAAGCTGCCGGTCCTCGTCGATGCGCTGGACGGCGACACCCTGACCGGAACGGTCACCTGGATCAGCGACGAAGCGGAGTTCACCCCGAAAAACGTCCAGACGAGGCAGCAGCGGATCCAGCTCGTCTACGCCGTGAAGCTGGCGCTGGAGAACCCCGGGGGGAAGTTGCACATCGGCATGCCCGCCGAGGTGGTCCTCGGAGAATGAAACACGCAGGAGGATCTCATTCCCGGCCCCGTTCGGGAAGAGTCCCGGCCAACCATCGAGATGACAGGATGAAGGAAACCGCCCGGCCCCTGCTTTTGCTCGCGGGACTGACGAAACGCTACCGCAGAGTCGCCGCCCTGCGGGGTCTGGATCTCACGGTCCGGCCCGGGGAACTCGTCGGCCTGATCGGTCCGGACGGCGCGGGGAAAACCACCGCCATGCGCACCACCTGCGGCCTGCTGCTTCCCGATGAGGGCCGGGTGGAGATCCTGGGACACGATGTCGTCCGGGAGAGCGGGAAAATCAAGCGGTACCTCGGGTACATGCCCCAGCGTTTCAGCCTCTACCCCGACCTGACGGTCGCCGAGAACCTGCGCTTCTTCGCGGACCTTTACGGCGTGCCGAAGGGTGAATACGCCGGCCGCAGGGAGCGGCTGCTCCGGTTTAGCGGGCTCGGCCCCTTTCTCACCCGGCGGGCGGCAGCGCTCTCGGGCGGGATGAAACAGAAGCTGGCCCTCTCCTGCACCCTGATCCACACCCCGAAACTGTTGATCCTCGACGAGCCGACCTTCGGCGTGGACCCGGTGAGCCGGCGGGAGTTCTGGAACATCCTCCGGGGGCTGGCCGGCGAGGGGATCGGCATCTGGGTGAGCACCGCCTACATGGAGGAGGCGCAGCTCTGCGACCGGGTGCTGCTGCTCCATCACGGCAAAGTGATCGCTGAAGGCACGCCGGGGGAGATCACCGGTCGCTTCCCCCACCGCCTGCTCGCCGTGACCGGGCCGGACCTGCGAATCGTGCGCCGCAGGCTGGAGGAGCGGGCCGATCTCACGGGCGGCGTTCACCGCTTCGGGAGCCGTCTGCACGTGGTCTACGATACGGACGAACAGGCCGAAGCGATCCGCGGGGAGCTGCGCGGTCTCGGTGTCACGCTCTCGCGGGTGCAGCCGGGCATCGAGGACGTCTTCGTCTCCCTGATGCGGCCGGGTGACGGGCGGGAGGCGGCATGATCGGGCTGCACCGACACGGTTCGGGTGCGCACGGGGAGGGATCGGCGGCTCCCGCGCCCGGAGAAGGCGGCGGGAACCACCACGCGGTGCTCGCCCGCGGGCTGACACGGCGCTTCGGCCGCTTCACCGCGGTCGATCACATCGATCTCGCGGTCGAACCCGGCGAAATCTTCGGCTTCCTCGGCGCGAACGGCGCGGGGAAGACCACGGCGATCCGCATGTTGTGCGGCCTGCTCGCTCCCAGCGAGGGGGAAGCGTGGGTCGATGGGATTCCCCTCCTCACCCGTCCGGAAGAGGTCAAGCTGCGCATCGGGTACATGAGCCAGAAATTCAGCCTGTACGATGATCTCCTCGTCGAGGAGAACCTCACCTTCTACGGTGGGGTATACGGGCTGAAGCGACAGGAAATCGCGGAGCGGTCGGGCGAAATCCTGTTGCGGCTCGGCCTGGAGGACCAGCGGCGCGTCCTCACGGGCGACCTTCCCCTCGGCCGGAAACAGCGGCTTGCCCTCGGATGCGCCGTCCTCCACCGGCCGCCCATCCTCTTTCTCGACGAGCCGACAAGCGGGGTGGATCCCTTGGCGCGCCGCAGATTCTGGGACCTGATCTACGACCTTGCGGACAAGGGCGCAACGGTGTTCGTGACCACGCACTACATGGACGAGGCGGAGTACTGCGGGCGGGTTTCGATCATGGACCAGGGGAGAATCGTCGCCCTCGGCCCGCCGGCCGAGCTGAAATCCGCCCACGGCGCGGGTTCGATCGAGGAGCTGTTCCTCAACCTGGTGGGATCATGAGACGCATCCGGGCCGTCGTCTACAAGGAGATGCTGCACATCCTCCGCGACCCGCGCAGCCTCGCGGTGGCGGTGCTGATGCCGCTTCTCATGCTGCTGCTCTACGGGTACGCGATCGACATGGAGCTGCACGACCTGAAGATAGGTATCCTCGACGAGGACCACAGCCCGGCCAGCCGCGCCCTGATCCGCGAGCTGACCTCCAGCCGTTTCATCCTCGACTCCGGGCGGCTGGAGTCGCGCGGGGAGATCGAGCCCGGGTTCCGCCGCAACCGGTTCCGCGCGGCGCTCATCATCCCTCCCGGCTACTCGAAGTCGCTGCTCCGCGACCCGGTCACAAAGGTGCAGATTCTCATTGACGGCGCGGACGGCTCCACCGCGTCGGCGGTGGACACCTACCTGCGCGCGGTGATCGCCCGTGTGAACCGTGAACTGGCCCGGAGCAGTCTCGGCGGTGAGGGGCTGCCGATCGAGGCGCGGCCGAGGTTTCTCTACAACCCGCAACTGGTCAGCTCCCACTTCATCGTCCCCGGTCTCGTCGCCCTGATCCTGATCATGATCTGCACCCTGCTGACCAGCATCGCGATCACCCGCGAGAAGGAGACCGGAACGTTGGAGCAGGTGCTGACCGCCCCGGTCCGCGCCCGGGAAGTGGTGATCGGAAAGGTGATCCCCTACCTGTTGATCGCCGCGTTCGACGGCCTGGTGATCCTGGTCGTGGGGCACCTGGTGTTCGGCGTCCCGATACGCGGCCCCTGGTGGGCCCTGGCCGGGTACAGCCTGCTCTACCTGCTGATCTCGCTCTCCTTCGGACTGGTGATCTCCGCCTTCGCCCGCACCCAGCAGGTCGCGCTGATGATGGCCCTGATGGCGACACTGCTCCCGACCCTGCTCCTCTCCGGGTTCATCTTCAGCCTCTCGAGCATGCCCTTTGCCCTGCAGGTGATCAGCCGCCTGATCCCGGCGACCTACTACATCGAAGCCCTGCGCGGGGTGATGCTCGTCGGCGACTCCTGGTACCCGAAGGACGCCCTGGTGATGACGGTGATGCTCATCGCCCTGATGACCGTTGCGATCCGCGGTTTCCAGGACCGGTTGAAGTGAATCGGTGAAACAAATCGGACCCCGAGGTCCGATTATCGGAGGCTGGAGTTCGGCATGGTGCCAATCGCTTACATGATGTGGAAGGAGTTCCGGCAGGTTTTCCGCGATCCCGCCATGCTCCGGATCATCTTCTTCATCCCCATCATTCAGCTCCTCGTGTTCGCCTATGCGATGACGACGGACCTGAAGAACGTCCGGGTTTCGATTTACGATGCCGACCGGAGCCGCGCAAGCCGTGACCTGACGGCCTCCTTCACGGCGTCCGACCTGTTCGTTCCCGGGCCGCCGGCCGAATCGCCGGACCGGCTGAGGGATCTGCTCCGCACCGGCAGGACCGATATCACCCTGCTGATCCCCCGTGGCTGGGGGGCCGACCTCGCCCAGGGCAGGACCGCGCGACTCGGCTTGCAAATCGACGGGAAGAACAGCAGCCTCGCCGGGCGAGCGGCGGGGTACGCCCAGGCGATCATCCGCCGCGCCGCCCTTGCACGAACGGAGGAACTCGAGCGCCAGCGGCCGGAACTGGCCGAACGCTCGCGGCGGGTCGAGGCGGTCAGCCGCTTCTTCTACAACCCGGAGCTGGAGAGCCGCTACTTCATGGTGCCGGGAATCCTCGTACTCCTGATCACCATCACCAGCGCCATGCTCACCGGGATCTCGGTGGTCCGGGAGCGGGAGATCGGCACCCTCGAACAACTGATGGTCACCCCGCTGAGCCCGTTGCAACTGATCCTCGGAAAAACACTGCCTTTCGCCATTCTCTCTTTCGTCGAATTCGGTGTGGCGACCACCTTCGCCGTGTTCTGGTTCCACCTGCCGCTGATCGGTTCGATTCCCCTGCTCGCCCTCGCGGCGCTGATCTACCTGCTGGTCACCCTCGGAGCCGGGCTGCTCGCATCGACGGTCTCGAGCACGCAGCAGCAGGCGATGTTCACCGTGTGGTTCTTCCTCGTCTTCGGGATTCTCACCAGCGGATTCTTCTTTCCGATCGACAACATGCCCCGCTTCGTGCAGCTCCTCACCTACGCCAACCCGCTCCGCTACTTCATGACCATCGTGCGCGGCGTATTCCTGAAGGGGGTTATGTTCGGCGACATCGCGGACGAACTCGCGGGGATGACGATTCTCGGGGTTCTCATGTTCAGCGGGGCGGTTTTGCGCTTCCGGAAACGGTTGGCGTAAAGGGTTGGGCGGCGAGGTGAATTGCTGGGAAGAACAACAGCTGTCCCGTCGCGGGTGAAGGGGGGACGATCGCACGCCGGGAGGAGAAACATCCGGCAGGGACGGGCCCGGGGGGCAACCCCCCGGGGGCTTTCTCAGGCGTACAGGTCGATCACCTTCCCGCTGATCGAACTCATCAATTGAATGACCCGCAAGCGGCTGCGCATATCCTCCACCCGGCGGCTGTCCAGGGGCGAACGTTCGGTTGTTTCATCCATCAGGGGGCGCGCCTGAAACTGTTTGAGCACCTCCTGGGTGATGCGCATCACCCGGGTCGGATCAACGCTTTTCATGGCTTCCTCCCAACGCGGAATGCAACGCGGTCCAACCTCTCACGATCGCTGTGACCTCTCTTTTCTGTTCACGCATAGCGATCCACCCGGCGCGATCGTTCCTCTTCCTCCTCCCCCGGATACCGCTCCCCGTCCTCCGAGCGCCGCTCTTCCTCCGGACTCTTGTCCCGATCGACCTCGTCGGCGGAGGGGATCGCAGGGGCGGAGGTTTCCCGCACCTCTTCCACCCGCTCTTCCTCGCGTTGCTCCTGCTGCTCGATCTCCTCCTCTTCCCGTGGCGGAAGGAGGTATTCGTAGAAGGGATACACCGCGAACATGCGGCCCGCCTCAACGGCTTCGGGCATGGCTCCTCCTCCCCGCGCACATGCGGGTCGCTGGTCCTTGAGTCTTGTTGTGTCGTTCGTCCATGATGCTATCCAACCTGATCAGAAGTACGTATCAACCCTTTTTCCCAACCCGCGGTTCGTGTACCGGGACAGCAACGGAGCCCCGGTTCCGGTTTCCGGTTCCGCCTCGAGCGACGCCCCGACGGAAGCGCGCCGCGGGAGGAAGGAGCCGGCCGCCCGGCGGATCAGCAGCCGTGTCCGGGTCTTGACCTCGAGGGAGGCGAACTCGTGCTCCTCCTCCCCTTCGCCGGCCACACCCTCCGGCATCAGCTCCCAGGGATCCGGGAGAGGGAGCGGCGGAATGAGACGCCGTCGCTGCGAAGCTTCATGCCCCTTCATGGCTGCCCGCTCCCCTCTCGTTCTTCCCGGACCAGGTGCACAACGCTCTGCACGATGACCCCCTCCGCGGGCAGGGAGTCGCCGAGAACGATCTCAGTCTCGAGCCGCAGAACCAGGCTCCCGTTCCCGGCCGGTTTTTCCCTTTTCCCGTTCCCTCCATGACCGGGCCGATCGTCCCCTTCCTCCAGGCCGTTCACCGGCGGCACGCTGCCGCTCTCTTCCGGCAGGCGGCGCACCCGCGCCCGCAGGGTCGCGCCGGGCGGGGCGTAGCTGACGAACGGCCTGACCTCCTCCTCCTCGAAAACGGGCTGGGGCTCTTCCTCGCTTTGCGGCGATGGCCGGCGGGGAATCAACGCCCTGTTCCGGGAGACCGGGTCCATTATCATGCCACCCTCGCGTAGTCACCATGAACACGTTCCCCCAACCCCAGCCCATACGCCTGTTGCGCCAGTCGGCCCGGCGCACGGGCGCTCTCCTCGGGATAGGAGACCCGAATCTCCTCGGCGTCCCGCGCCAACCCCGCCGCGACAAGCGCATCGAGCGCGGTCATCATCGCGAGGGAAACATTGTCGCGGAACAGGGAATCGGGGATGACCCCCTCGCCGCCGACCGCCTCCACGGCTTCGCGGCGATAGTACTCCGCCGCGAGGTCGGGGGCGAACGCCTTCTCCTCGAGCAGGTTCGCCCGTGAATCGAGGTAGCGGCCGAACGAGTTGGTCATCCCGAGGGCGGCATCGGCGACGACCGCCTCGGCCAGGAGGAGGTTGGCCCGGAACCAGCTATCGTCGAAGGGGCCGTTCTGCACCTCGGCATCGGCGAGCTCGGGCAACTCATCGCGCATCCGCTCCGCCGTGAGTCCCGCATCCTTCCTGTACTGCTCCGCGTGCGTGCTGTCCTCTTCCACCCACTGGACGCGATCGGGGTTCAGCAACAGGTCCAGCGCCGCGAGGGGGTTGTCCCGGAGAAACTCCTCATCGAGGATCCCGGAAGAGTTGACCAGCTTGGAACTGACTTCCTCGCGGACCCTTTCCCGCGCCTGCTGGACGACGACTTCGTCCGGCGAGGTGTTCATCAGGGCGCGGACCTCCTCCGATTCGTTCATGCGGTCCGCGAGTCCCGCGCGGTTCTCCCACACCAGCCGCGCCAATCCGGGCTGGCTCCGCCAGTCCACCCGGTCCGTACCACCGACGACGGTGCGGGCGAACGCCGCGAAGTCCTCCCGCAGCCTGTAGCCGTGCGCCCGGTCGCCCTCTTGAAAGGACTCCGCCAGCGGAGAGGTGGCGATGAACAGGGCGCGCATGACGGTCTGCTCCCCGAGGAAACGGCTGTCGAAGGGGTCGAGCGCCCGGGTGGAATCGACCGCCTCCCGGTTCGGGGAGGTCTCATGAACACTCACCCCATCGTGCCCCGGCAGGCGCAGCGTGGAGGAGGTCGGGACACCGCGAAAGCTGCTCACGGGGCCGCGTACACCCGGACCCGGCGGTCCGAAACGGAAGCTGTTGATCGATTCGGCATCGCGGTCGTAGTTGTCGGCGAGCGTGAAGGAGCGCGTGCGATTCGCACTGCGCCCGAGGGTGCGCGAGACCGCGGTGTTCCGGCCGAGGAACCGCAGCGCCGTGTCGCTGACCAGGAGCACGCTCATGAGCCGCCTCCCGGAGTGCTCAAGTTCCGCGCCGGCTTGCCGATAGTAGATAGGAGGTCAACCGCGCGGAACGGGCCGTCCGAGCGTGCAATGCGCCCCCCGCTGCCACGGGGTTGTGACGGGCCGCGAGCCCGATCAGGGTTCATCAGCGTCGTCTCCGATCCAAGTCGTTTCGCCAACGATCGGCGTGGTTGTCTTCGGTTCGCTTCGCCCATCCGGCTGACACCGGTTGGGCGTTTTCTCTCAGAACCTTAATTCACTTCGGGACGGGTGACGGCGGTCCGGGGGAAACCGACGGGTTTCGGACACCTGTGAAGGAATGGCAGCGGGGACGGGTTGAACTGTGAGTCCGGGGCTGTTCAGTCTAGGGGCCGTCACGCGGCCGGAGAGCCGCGTTGCACGAACCTCGGTGAAAACAGGGCTCAGCCCTGCTCCGAGAGGGACTGCAAGGCCTGCTTGTATCCCGCCGCGTACCAGCCTGAACGAATGGCTTCCACATCCTGCTGCGGGACGACGGGCTCGTTGGTCAGCCCCTGCATACGGGCGGCTTCGCGCGCCTTGTCGCTGATCTCGACCTTGTCCTTCAGGTCGGGCACGAGGCGTGCGGCGGGCGTGCGGCTGCTCGCAGGTGCTTCCGCCCGTTCACCCTTTTCGCTCTTCTCGGGAGGTTTCGGGGGCTGGATCGCCCCGGCCTTGTACACGGAGGAGATGCGGTCTACCATGTCGTCTCCGAAGTCACTGGTTCTTCAACCCGGTCCCGGAGCTGCCACACCGGTCCCGCCGGTAACAGGACAAACGGCGTGCCAGAGTGAAGAGACCAGCGATAAAGTCAATCATGCAAAGGAGTTAGCCCTCCCGGCGGCACGCTTGCGGGAGCGATCCGGCGATTTCGTTCGCCACCCGAAGGTATCACATTCCGCACCGCCGGAACATCCTTTTATTTCTCAACGACTTACAGCGATACGTTTTCGTTACACCCGCCCTCTCAGAGGCCCTTCGCCGCCCTCATCACCGCGCCGGCGATCTCCAGGACCCTCTCCACGGTGAAGCCGAAGCGCTCGAAGAGGACCGGCCCGGGCGCGGAAGCGCCGAACCGGTCGAGGCTGATCACCGCTCCCGCATCGCCGACCCATCGCTCCCAGCCGAACCCCACGCCGGATTCGATCGCCACCCGCGCCTTCACGCCGGGCGGGAGCACCTCACCGCGGTAGGCTTCGTCCTGCTCCTCGAACCGCTCCCAGCAGGGCAGGCTGACGACCCGCGCCTTCACCCCCTCCCCGCGCAGACGCTCCCACGCCTCGACCGCGAGGGCGACCTCGCTGCCGGTGGCGATGAGAATCAGCTCCGGCTCGCCCCCACCGTCCGCGAGGATGTACCCGCCCCGGAGCGCCCCCTCGGCGGGGCCGAACTTCGCGCGGTCGAGGACCGGGAGACCCTGCCGGGTGGTGAGGATCGCGGTGGGGCCATCCGCCCGCTCGAGGGCGGCCCGCCAGGCCATCGCGGTCTCCGCGGCGTCGGCCGGCCGGTAGACATGGAGTTCCGGGATCGCGCGCAAGGCGGCGTAGTGTTCCACGGCCTGGTGAGTCGGGCCGTCCTCCCCGAGGCCGATGCTGTCATGGCTGAAGAGGTAGATCACCGGGAGCTGCATCAGGGCGGCGAGGCGGATCGCGGGGCGCATGTAGTCGCTGAAGACGAGGAAGGTGCCGGTGTAGGGGCGCAGGCCGGCGTAGAGGGCGATACCGTTGGCCGCCGCGCCCATCGCGTGCTCCCGCACCCCGAAGTGGATGTTGCGCCCGCCCGGGTTCTCGGGCAGAAAATCCCCCGCGCCCGCGATTTCCGTCTTCACCGAGCCGGTCAGGTCCGCGCATCCGCCGAACAGCGCCGGGAGTTGCGGCGCGAGCGCGTTGAGCACGACGCCGGAAGCATTACGCGTTGAAATGGACTCGCCCGCCGGAAAAGCGGGGAGCGCCACGCGCCACGCATCGCCCATCCCGCCACGGGCGAGCTGTGCCCACAACTCCGCGCGCCCGCCTTCCTCGGCGAGCCACTCGCGCAGCGCCTTCTCCCACCCGCGCTGCGCCTCGCGCCCGCGCTCGGCCGCCTCGACATAGCGGGCGTACACCTCCTCCGGCACGGTGAAGGGCGGATACTCCCAGCCGAGGGCCCGGCGGGTGAGCGCCAGCTCCTCCTCGCCGAGGGGCGAGCCGTGCACGCCCGCGGTGTCATGCTTGTGCGGGCTGCCCTCGCCGATGTGGGTCCGCACGGCGATCAGAGAGGGGCGCTCGCGCTCGCTCTCCGCCGCCGCCAGCGCCGCCTCCAGCGCCTCCGGCTCGCCGCCGTCCGCGCGCTGCACATGCCAGCCGCAGGCCGCGAAACGGGCCGGGACATCCTCCATCCAGGCGAGGTCTGTGTCGCCATCGATGCTGATGTGGTTGTCGTCGTAGAGGACGATCAACCGGCCCAGGCGCTGGCGCCCCGCGAGGGAGGCGGCCTCCGCGCTCACCCCTTCCATCAGGTCGCCGTCCCCGGCGACGACATAGATCCGGTGATCCAGCGGGTCGAAGCCGGCCGTTCCGCGCAGCCCGAGTTGCTCGCGGATGTAGCGCTGCGCCATCGCCATCCCGACCGCGTTTCCGAACCCCTGCCCGAGGGGGCCGGTGGTGGTCTCGACGCCGGCCGTGATCCCCGCCTCGGGGTGGCCCGGAGTGCGGCTGCCCCACTGACGGAAACGGCGCAGCTCCTCCATCGGCAGGTCGTACCCCGCCAGGTGGAGGAGGCTGTAGAGCAGCGCGGAGCCATGCCCCGCGGAGAGGATGAAACGGTCGCGGCCGGGCCAGAAGGGGTTCTCCGGGACGAAGCGAAGGTGCCGTGTCCAGAGGAGATGCGCCGGGAGGGCGAAGCCCATCGGCAGGCCGGGATGCCCGCTGCGCGCCTCCTGCACCATCTCGGCGGAGAGGATGCGGAGGGTGTTCACGGCGAGCCGGTCGATTTCGTCCCAGGCGGCGGGGTGTTCGGGGG
>CAYOKT010000017.1:0-40425 GCA_964404605.1 uncultured bacterium | reverse complement strand
ACTTGTCGGCTCACGTTCTGGCCTGTCTGGTGCCCGCCTTCTTCATCGCGGGGGCGATCGCGGTCTTCGTCAATCAATCGGCCGTGATCCGGTATTTCGGTCCGCGGGCGAGGAAGCGGGTTGCCTATGGCATCGCCTCCGTTTCCGGGGCGATCCTCGCGGTCTGTTCCTGCACGATTCTGCCGCTGTTCGCGGGGATCCGCCAACGCGGCGCGGGTCTCGGCCCGGCGATCGCGTTTCTCTACTCCGGCCCGGCGATCAATATTCTCGCGGTCATCTACACCGCCCGGCTGCTGGGGCTGGATCTCGGCATCGCCCGGGCCGTCGGCGCGGTCACCTTCTCCATTGTCATCGGGCTGTTGATGGCGCTGCTGTTCCGCCGGGGGGAGGCTCGTTTCCACGAAGAGAACAGTTCCTGGGCCGCGGTCGGCGAGGAGAAAGAGCGCCGGCCGGGGCGGGTGGTCTCCTTTTTCGCGGCGATGATTCTGCTGCTGATCGCCGCCTCCTCGATGGGCCTGGTGTTCCGGCTGAGCCGCCCGGAGCCGGGGCGATGGATGGTCGCCTTCCTGGCGCGGCCCCTGCCGGCGCTCCTCGCTCTGCTATTCCTCGGGCTGGTTGTCTGGATGGCTGTCCGCTGGGCTTCCCGCGAGGAGAACGCCCGCTGGATGGCGGAGACCTGGAACCTCACGCGGAAGATCGTCCCCATTCTTCTCGTGGGCGTTTTCCTCGCCGGGATCCTCAAGGCGCTTCTGCCCGAGGAGGTCGTTCGTCACTGGGTCGGCGGCAACAGCGTTCGCAGCAATCTGGTCGCCTCGGTCTTCGGGGCGCTGATGTATTTCTCGACTCTCACCGAGGTGCCCATCGTCCGCGCGCTGGTGGACCTGGGGATGGGCAAGGGCCCCTCCCTGACCCTGTTGCTCGCGGGCCCCTCCCTCTCCCTGCCGAACATGATCGTCATCGGAAGGGTCATCGGGGTTCCGCGGACGATCGTCTATGTCGGCCTGGTGATCGTCCTCTCGACCGTGGCGGGCATGGCCTACGGGCACGTTTTCGGGTAGAGGCCGGACCTACAAAACGATAGGGAGGTAGTTGCATGCCCTGGTACGCAAAAGTGAAACGCGAAGAGATCGTCTGGTTCCCCTTGATCGATCCCGAGAAATGTGTCAAGTGCGGGATCTGCATGAACTGCGGAAAGAATGTCTTCACCTGGGGGGAGGACGGGAAGCCGTTCGTCGCCCAACCGCTCGAGTGCGTTGTCGGCTGCTCGACCTGCGCCAACCTCTGCATGGGCGATGCGATCACCTTTCCGCCGCTGGACCAGCTCCGGGAGTTCTACCGCAAGAACAAGATCTGGGCCGCCGTGCGCCGTGAACTGGTCACCGCGGGGAAGATCCCCGTTCGTTCCAAAAAGAAGACGGCTGCCTCCCCGGCGGAGGTGATCCCAACGTCACTTATCTCCGGCTGAGAGGGGAGTTCGAGGGTGGATAACATCGAGGTGGAAATCTGAAACCGGGAGGCAGAGTGAAGAGGATCGAGGTGCTCGGGGTAGGCTGCCCGAGCTGCATCCGGGCGGAGAGGGAAATCCGCAAGGTGCTGGAAAAAGATGGGCACCGCGAGGGAGAGACGTTCATCCTGGAGAAGGTGACCGAGCCGGTGGAGATCATGGCCCGCGGCGTTTTCGCGACGCCGGGCGTTGTCGTGGATGGGAAAGTCGTCTCGGTCGGCAAGATCCCCTGGCCCGGCGAAATCCGAAGCTGGATGCGATGAGCCGCCCCGTAAATGGGCGGTGCCGTGCCGCGGTTCTTCCGCCCTGCGTGGAAGACGGACAGGTGAAACAGGACAATCCGGGTTGATCGAAGTACCACATACGAAAGGAGTTGCACGATGAAGGAGATGGATGATCTTCTCGAGTTGGGGTTCCGCTTTCATGGCCACCGCTGCCCGGCGATGCCGCTGGGAATCCGCAGCGCCCTGGCGGCGATGAGAGCGCTCGGCGTCGAGCGTTCACAGGACAAGGAGCTGCATCTCATCTCGGAGACGGGGAAGGGGCATGCGGGAGGCTGCTTCGCGGACGGCTTGATGGTCGCCACCGGATGCACCTATGGCAAGGCGAACATCGAGAAGAGCTACATGTACAAGTTCGCCTTCACCCTGATCGATGTCGAGCACGGCAAGGCGGTCCGGGTTTCCCTGAAGCCGGAGTACGTCGAGAAGATGCTCAACTCGCCCTTCGTGAAACTGCGCAGCCAGGGAAAAAAGCCGCAGGAGATCGAGCCCGAGGTGTTGCAGCCCCTGCTGGAAAGGGTCCTGACCATGCCCGAGGAGGATTTTCTCACCATCAGCGCGGTGGCGGACTGGAAGTTCGACAAGAAAAAGGGCGTCTTCGAGGCGCAGCCTTGTGATGAATGCGGCGAGATGACCTTCGTTCACAAGCTCGTCGAGAAGAACGGCAACCTCTACTGCATCGACTGTGCGGGAAAGACGGAGTAGGAAGCCTCCGGCCATCGGGTGGGGGGAGGGTGCTGCGCCCTCCCCCGGCCGGTCGGAAGCCATAGATGCACTCCGGGCGCACCCGCTCCCGGAGAGGGGAGGAAAGAGAAAAGGAGCATCGTTACGATGACCATTTTCCTGATTGCGGGGCTGTTGACCTTCCTGTTCACCACCTTGCTGACCATCGCCGGTGTCGGCGCGGCGTTCATCCTGATCCCCGTGTTCCTCGCTCTCGGGATCGACATCCACATCGCGATGGCTACCGCGCTGCTGCTCAACTCCATCGCGATGATCTTCGCCTCCTACCGCTTTATCAAGCACAAGCTGATCCTCTGGCGGATCGCCTTCCCGATCCTGATCGCCGCCACGCTGCTCTCCCCGGTGGGGGCCTACATCAGCGCCGGGTTGGACCGTACCCTGCTGCTCTGGCTGTTCACCGGTTTTCTCCTCTTCGCCGCCGGCATGATGCTCTTCTACGAGTCGAAACAGCGGGAGACGGCTTACTCGCGGGCGAGGCAGGTCGCTTCGGGCGCTTCGGTCGGCGTGTTCGCCGGGTTCCTCGGCGGCCTTCTCGGTGTCGGCGGCGGTAACTTCATCGTGCCCGTGCTCGTCTGGCTCGGCTTCAACCCGAAGAAGGCCTCCGCGACCACCTCCTTCATCGTCATCTTCTCCTCCTTCGCCGGGTTCCTCGGGCATGCCTCCCTCGGGAACCTGGACCCATGGTTACTCGGTTTCACCGCGGCCGGCTCGGCGGGCGGCGCCCTGGTCGGCTCCTGGTTGATGACCGAGAAGCTGAAGCGCCGCCAGGTTAAACTGATCATCGGACTCGTCCTCCTCGTCATCGCTGCGAAGATGATCTGGAACTTGCTTTCGCCGACGCCGTGACCGGTCGGAGGAGCTTGCCCAAGGCAGCCGCCATTTTCCCGGCCGCTCGCGGGAAGGGGGTGGGGGGCGGGAGGAGCACGGGGCCGCCCTCCGGCGGCCTGTTGCGCAGGGTGATTGGCGCGCCTTATAATTGCACAGTTGCGCAAATGCAAAAATGAAACGGATCGACCTTTCATTTTCCTGCGGGCTCCGGGCCGGATAAGTCGAAGCGGTTGCCTGCTTCACTTGTGGGAAGGAACGTCAACATGGACATGTCCAGAGATGAGGTTCGCCGGAGAGTGGCCGGCACGTATGGACGGGCGGTGAACCGTGATTCCGGCTGTTGCGGGGAGGGGGAGATGAAGGGCACGGCGGTCCGCTGGGCGGGGTATGACGAAGTCGCCTTGGGCGATCTGCCCGGCGATGCGGTGAGCAACGCCTTCGGTTGCGGCAATCCGCTGGCGTTCAGCGAGGTGAAGCCGGGCGATGTCGTTCTCGATCTCGGTTCCGGGGCGGGGATCGACCTTCTGCTAGCGGGCCGGGCGGTCGGCCCGGCCGGCCGCGTGATCGGCGTGGACATGACCCCGGAGATGGTCGAGCGGGCCCGGGAGAACATCGCCCGCTCGGGGATGGACTGGATCGAGGTCCGTCGGGGGTTCATCGAGGACCTGCCGGTGGAGAGCGGGAGCGTGGACTGGGTGATCTCCAACTGCGTGATCAACCTGTCGCCGGAGAAGGAGCGGGTTTTCGCGGAGATCGCCCGTGTTCTGAAGCCCGGCGGGCGGATGCTCGTCTCCGACCTCGTCGTCGAGGACCTTCCCGCTTGGGTGCGCGAGGATCCGGCGCTGTATGACTCCTGCATCGCCGGGGCGATCAGCGAGGAAGAGTACATCGAGGGGCTTCGCCGGGCGGGACTGGAGGAGGTCGAGGTGAGGGAGCGGACGGTGTACGACACCTCACAGGCCGGAGCGTTCCTCGCCTCGGAAGTGGATGAGGGATGCGGTTGCGGCGGTGAGTCTTCCTCGACAGCGATGCAGTCCGTGCAGCGCGGTGCGAACGAGCTGGCGGGCAAGATCGCCAGCATCCAGGTCTACGCCCGCAAACCGGCTGCGGTCTGACCGGTGAAAGTGGCTCCTGCGGCGGAGCACGTTTTGCCGGTGAGGGGGGGGGCGCAGGGCGGACCTGTTGAACCGGTCCACCTGCCGCGCGAGGACGAACGGAGGGGGAGTGAGCTGATGCATCGTGTTGCGAAGGATCTCCGGGCTCTCGGCGATCCCGGGCGTCTGCGGGCGTTGCACCTGCTCGCGGTCGCCGGCGAACTCTGTGTCTGCGAGATCCAGGAGCTGCTGGCGATCTCCGCGCCCACCGCCTCGCGGGCGCTGCGTTTCCTGGAGGATGCGGGCTGGGTCGAACGCCGGCGCGAGGGCCGCTGGGCGCATTACAGCCTTTCCGAACCGCCCGCCGAGCGGGGTGAGTTGCGGGATGCGCTGGTCTCCTGGCTGGAGGGAACACCCGAGGGCGCGCGGAACCGTGAACTTGTCGAGCGGATGAGAGCAGCCGGGGGGTTGAGCTGTTCGCCCCTGCCGGTCGCCACGGGAAGCGAGGAGACAAAGTGAAGGGGGTTGCGGTGACGGCGGAAGAATCGGCGGTTGTCAAGGATAAGCGGACGGGTGTCGCGCGGCGGTTGTCCCTGCTGGACCGGTACCTCACGGTGTGGATCTTCCTCGCGATGGCCGTGGGTGTCGGGCTCGGGGCCTGGGCGCCGGGCGTTCCGCGGGCGATCACCCGCCTGTCCGTGGGGACCACCTCCCTCCCCATCGCCCTCGGGCTGATCCTGATGATGTACCCGCCCCTGGCGAAGGTGCGGTACGAGGAGCTGGGCGAGGTGTTCCGCAACTGGCGTGTCCTCGCGATGTCGCTGTTGCAGAACTGGGTCATCGGCCCGATCCTGATGTTCGGCCTCGCCGTCCTGCTCTTGCGCGGCTATCCCGAGTACATGACCGGCCTGATCCTCATCGGGCTTGCACGCTGCATCGCGATGGTCATCGTCTGGAACGACCTTGCGAAGGGCGACAGCGAGTACGCCGCGGGGCTGGTCGCGCTCAACTCCCTCTTCCAGGTCTTCTTCTACTCCGTCTATGCCTATGTGTTCATCACCGTGCTCCCGACCTGGTTCGGGCTGGAGGGCTACGAGGTCCACATCACCATGGGCCAGGTCGCCCGCTCGGTCTTCATCTACCTCGGGATCCCCTTCCTCGCCGGGTTCCTGACCCGTTTCGTCCTCGTCCGGATCAAGGGGAAGAGGTGGTATCACCGGGTGTTCATCCGCCGGATCAGCCCGGTGACCCTGGTCGCGCTGTTGTTCACCATCATCGTGATGTTCTCCCTCAAGGGGGCCGGGATTCTCGCGCTGCCGCTGGATGTGGTCCGGGTGGCGATCCCTCTGCTGCTCTACTTCGTGATCATGTTCCTGGTCTCGTTCTTCCTCGGCCGCCGCATCGGCGCGGACGACACGCAGAGCACGACCCTCGCCTTCACCGCGGCGTCGAACAACTTCGAACTCGCTATCGCGGTGGCGGTGGCGGTGTTCGGGATCCAGTCGGGCGAGGCCTTCGCGGCGGTGATCGGCCCGCTTGTCGAGGTGCCGGTGATGATCGGCCTGGTCAACGTGGCCTTGCGGTTGCAGCGGAAGGGAGCGGGTGCGGGCGGGCCGGTGGCCGGCGGCTGAGGGCGGCCGGCGCGCCCGGCAACGCCCGGCGGGGAGCCCGCGGCCGGGAAGCGAGGAGGGCGGGAGAAGACTACCGGAGGGGATGACTGTTGAGGAAAAAGGTCCTGGTTCTCTGCACCGGGAACTCCTGCCGCAGCATCATGGCGGAGGCGTTCATCAACCATGAACTCGCGGACCGGTGGGAGGCGTTCTCCGCCGGGGTGGAGCCCTCGCGGGTGAACCCCTGGGCGATCGAGGTGATGCGCGAGGTGGGGCTGGACCTCGCCGGTGCCCGCTCGAAATCCGTCGAGGAGTTTCTCGACCGTGACGACCTCGACCTGGTGATCACCGTGTGCGATCATGCCCGGGAGACCTGTCCCGCCTTTTTGCGCCCCGTGGAGCAGGTGCATCTCGGCTTCGAGGACCCCGCTCCGTATACGGGCGAGCCGGACGAGATCGCCCTCCCGAAGTTCCGCGAGGTGCGCGATGCCATCCGGGAGCACCTGATTCCCCTCCTCCGCGCGCGTGGGTGAGCCGTAACCCGGGAGCGATGCATCCCGGGAATGGGTAGCCAGCGAACACCAGCCACGCCATATCCCGATGTGTCGGGAGAAGGCGGGTGGCTCAGCGAAAAAGGGGGGGTACCTCGGGCTATCCTTGTTTATTCTTGTAGAACGCGGAATATGTCACTCTGAGCCGTCCCGACAGGTCGGGACGAGCGAAGAGTCTCGAAGCGATGCGATTCCTCTCGATACGAAGCGTTTTGTTTCGAGATCCTTCACTGGCGTTCAGGATGACAGCGGTGGGTGGCCCGGGACTTGTCCGCCGTGGCGGACTTCAGTCCCGGGTCTCATCTCACTCAGCGCATCACCGGTATTCCGGGTTGGGATGATCGAACCGGCAGCCGGCATCCCAGGCGGAGCGTTGATTGCCATGCGCGGGAATACCGCCCGCCTCCTTGATCATCTTCGCCATGTGCATCAGGTTCCAGGTCATGAAGGTGGTGTTTCGATTCGTGAAATCGTTCTCCGGGCCGCCCGATCCCGGGTCGAGATAAGAGGGGCCGGGGCCGGCTTCGCCCAGCCAGGCGGCATCCGCCTGGGGCGGGATGACATACCCGAGGTGCTGGAGAGAATAGAGGATATTCATCGCGCAGTGTTTCGCGCCGTCCTCGTTGCCCGTGATCAGGCAGCCCCCGACCTTCCCGTAATAGGCGTACTGCCCGTTCTCATTCAGATCGCCGGATGAGGAATAGAGACGTTCGATCACCTTGGTGCAGACAGATGACTTCTCACCGAGCCAGATCGGAGATGTAATCACCAGGATGTCCGCGTCCTGAACTTTCCGGTAGATGTCCGGCCACTCATCACTTTCCCACCCATGATCGCGCATGTCAGGGTAGACGCCGTAGGCGATGTCGTGGTCCACCGGACGCAGCACCTCAACCGCGACACCAGTATTCTCCATGATCGCCCGTGAGATATCAATCAACCCCTGGGTGTGAGACGGTTGGGGAGACGGTTTCAAGGTGCAATTCAGAAACAGGGCCTTCAGATCCGAATAGTCGGCGGGATTCTCTTCGCAGGTGTGCCGTTGTTCGGCTGACAGCATTGCTCTTCCTCCTGAATCGATCCAAGCGGCCGCCCTCCCTTAACCTGCCATTCGCTCGGCTTGCTCATGCGCCGGGTTCCTGCGCCGAGAAGAGCTGAACGCTGAACAACCCACGTGTGTCCGACCAGAACCCCTCTTTCCGCCAGCCCGCTTCCCGGGCGAGGGCGGCGAACCCGGCGGGGTCGTACTTGTACGAGTTCTCCGTGTGGATCGTCTCCCCGGCGCGGAAGGTGAACTCACGGCCTCCGAGGCGGATCGACTGGGCGGCCCGGCTCACCAGGTGCATCTCGATTCGCCCCTCGGATTCGTTGTACACGGCGCGATGTTCGAACCGGTGTACGCTGACCTCGGCGTGCAGTTCCCTCCTGAGCCGTTCCAGCAGGTTGAGGTTGAACGCTCGTGTCACCCCGGCCGCGTCGTTGTACGCCGCCTCGAGGGTCCGCACGTCCTTCTTCAGATCCACCCCGATCAGCAATCCGCCGCCCGCCCCGGTCATCCGGGCGAAACGGCGCAGCAGGGTCGTGGCCTCCGGCGGAGGGAAGTTGCCGATGGTCGAACCGGGGAAGTATACCACCCTTCGGCGGGGAGTGGCGGCCGGATCGGGGAGGGGAAATTCACCGGTGAAGTCCGCGTTCACCGGCAGGATGGGCAGGGAGGGGAACCGCCGGGCGAGGGATTCGGCGGCCATGCGGAGGTGTTCGCCCGCGATGTCCACGGGCACGTACGCCGCGGGGCGGTCGAGCCGTTCGAGGAGCAGCGGGGTCTTCAGGCTGCTGCCCGATCCGAGTTCGATGATCATCGCTTCCGGGCCGATCGGCTCCGCCATCTCCGGCCCGTGGTCGCGCATGATCTCGATCTCGCAGCGTGTCGGGTAGTACTCGGGCGTCTCGCAGATGCGGTCGAAGAGGAGCGAGCCCTCCCGGTCGTAGAAGTACTTGCTCGGCAGGGACCTGGGTTCACCGGACAGGCCCGCGAGAGCGTCGGCGAGAAAGGGGGTCATCTCGAGCGTGATCGTCTCGGCGCCGTAGCGCATCCCCGCTTTTCCCATCATTGTTGCCGCTTCCGTTTCCTTCACGACGGTTTCCCTTCTCGCTTCATCTTCCGCCGCCCGGTTTCAGACGCAGTCCCCGCGGGACGATCCACCGCTCGGCGAGGTCGAACAGCCCCTGCACGGCGAGGGCGAGCAGCGCGGCGGGGATCGCCCCCTCGAGGATCAGGGCGTAGTTGTCCAGCCGGATCCCGGTGAGGATGGGCTGCCCGTAGCCGCCGGCCCCGATCAACGCGCCGAGGGTGGCGAAGCCCACCGTGATCACCGCCGAGGTCTTGATCCCGGCGAGGATGCTCCGCGAAGCGAGCGGCAGCTCCACCCGCAGCAGCCTGCCGGCGGGCGAAAGCCCGAGCGCCTCGGCCGACTCCTCCAGCTCCGGCGGGATGGAACTCAGTCCCGCATGGGTGTTCCGCACCATCGGCAGCAGGCTGTAGAGGAAGAGGGCGGCGATCGCCGGCGGCGCCGCGATGCCGAGCAGGGGGATCATGAACACCAGCAGTGCCAGCGAGGGAATCGTCTGCAGAATGCCGGTGAAGCCGAGAATGACCGGCGCTGTCGCCGGGCGTTTGAACGCCAGGACGCCGAGGGGGATCGCGACCAGGATGCCCGCCGTGAGAGCCGTCACAACCAGGAAGAGATGCTCCAGCGTCCGTCGCCACAGACGCGCCGCGAGGGTCTCCTCCCGTGTCTCCGGGTGGAGGCCGAAGGCGGCCTCGAGGTAGGAGGAGGCAACCGCGTTCTCCGGTTCCCGCTCGAGCTTCACCCGCGCGTTCAGCCGCCGGATGGTCGTCTCACCGATCTTTCCACTCAAGCTTCGCAAGGCTTGTACGGCTTTCGGCGCGGATTGTTCCAATCCTCCTCGATAGAGAAGAACCGCGTCGTACCGGCTGAAGTGGCGGAGATCGTCCTCGAGGACGCGCAGGCCGTAGTAGGCGATCTCGGCATCGGTGGAGTAAAGGTCCATGACATCGATCCGCCCGGCGGCGAGAGCCCGGTAGGCGAGATCATGATCCAGCCCGCGGACGTTCGACTGCGGCAGCCGGTAGGTTCTTCGCAGGCTCGGCCAGCCGTCCCCGCGGTCGAGGAACTCGTTGGTCAACCCGAACCTCAGCTCCGGATGGTCGCGCAGGTCCGAGATGCGGCGGATGCCGAGGGAATCCGCGACCTCCGGCCGCATGCCGATGGCGTAGGTGTTGTTGAAGCCGAGGGGCGGGGTCATCCGGATTCCGAGCCCGGCGAGGGCGGCGGCGAGGGCGCTGTCCGAGTCGAGATGCAGCTCCTTCAACACCTCGAGCCGCAGGGTGCCGGTGTAGTCCGGGTAGGCATCCAGGTCGCCCCGCAGCAACGCGTTGAAGAGAACGCGGGTTCCGCCCAGCTCCCGCTGGTGAACCACCTCCAGTCCCTCCGTGCGGAGAAGCCCGGCGGCGATTTCGCCGAGGACAACCGACTCGGTGAACTTCTTCGACCCCACCCGCAGCGGTGTTGTCTCCCCGGCTGCGGCGCGGGTGGACGGCGGGAAAATCGCCGGCAGGAGACAGAGTGCGATCAGGCTCGCCGTCATCCTGCGCGCCGGGCGGAACCGTCGCCTTTCTCGCGGGTGGGCTCGAGTCATCTGCCGGTTTCCCCCGAGGCTTCACCCGCCCGTTGCGCCCGCAGAAACTGTGTCACGAAGGGGTCGGCGGGGTGATCATGGAGGTCCCGGAGGCTGCCCTGCTGCACGATCCGCCCCTCGCGCATCAGGATGATCCGCCTGCCGAACCAGGCCGCCTCGGCGAGGTCATGGGTGACCAGCAGGGTTGTCTTGCCGAGGGTTTCGAAGATGCGCCGCAGGTCGCCCTGCAGCTCGTAGCGGACCATCGGGTCCAGCGCCCCCAGCGGCTCATCCAGCAGGAGCACGTCCGGGTCGACCGCGAGGGCGCGCATCAGGGCGACCCGCTGCCGCTGCCCCCCGGAGAGCTCCACCGGGTAACGGTCCAGCCCGTCCCCCGGGAAACGGGTCAGGGCGATGAGCTCCCCGATGCGCGCTGCGATGCGGGACGGATCCCAGCCGAGGCGGTGGATCGGGAGGGTGATGTTTTCCCGGGCCGTCAGGTGCGGGAAGAGACCGCCCTCCTGGATGACATACCCGCAGCGGTGGCGGATTTTCCGAAGGGAGTCGGCCCGCAGCGGTTCGCCGTCGAAAAGTACCCGGCCCCCGTCCGGCCGCAGGAGCCCGAGGAGAAGGCGGAGCACCGTGGATTTTCCGCAGCCGCTGGGGCCGATGAGGATGGCGGTCTCCCCCCGCGCGAGGGCCAGGGTCAACCGGCGCAGCACGGGGATGCCGGCGAAGGATTTCTCCACCGCCTCGAGGGCGAGCATCCCGGCCCTGTCGGCGGGGCTTTCCGCGGTTCGGTCCGGTTCCCTGCTCAACGCATCGCCGACCTGTTGCGGGGAGGGTGGAACCTGTGCCGCGCCGCTGTCGCTGGTGAATGTGCTCCTGCCATGGCCTGTCTCGGCTGCTGAGTGTCCGGCCGCTTCGCCCCGCCCGGGCCGGCGGCTCCGCACTGGATAGCTGAATTTTCAGTATAAGACGGCTCCGACCCGCCTTGCCGGTTTCAAGCCCGGCGAACTGCAATTCATCGCGCGCGGCGGTCCGTCGCACGGGGACGATTCGATTTCCTCCCCGCCCGCCTCCCCCGCCGGATCGCAGGAGGTATATTCCCGTTTGTTCACCTTGGAAACAGCAGGGAGGGCGGTCCCATGGACGCCGTGGAGGGAAGACCCGCCAAGCGATGGCACACGGTTCTGCCGCAGGCGCTCGGTCCGATCCTGGCCGTCGCGGTGTGGGCGGTCATGCCGGAGAACCCGGATCATCCGCTGGTCGCGCGCACCGCGGCGGTGACGGCCTGGATGGGGTTCTGGTGGCTGACCGAGGCGGTGCCGCTGGCGATCACCTCTCTGCTTCCCCTCGTCCTCTTCCCGCCCCTCGGGGTGATGTCCGGCAAGGCGCTCGCGGGGCTCTACACCAATGACATCGTCTTCCTCTTCGTCGGCGGGTTCATCGTCGCGCTGGCGATGGAACGGTGGAACCTGCACAAGCGGATCGCCCTGCACATCGTCGCCGGGCTGGGGGGAGGGCCGAAGAAGACGCTCCTCGGGTTCATGGTCGCCACGGCGGCGCTCTCGATGTGGATCTCGAACACGGCGACGACGATGATGATGGTTCCCATCGCCGCCGCCGTGCTCAGCCGGTACGACCGGATGCTCGATGCAGCGGCTGCCCGGCGGCTCTCCATCGGGCTGCTGCTCGGGGTCGCCTTCTCCGCCTCCATCGGGGGGGTCGCCACCCTGGTCGGCACCCCGCCGAACCTCGTTTTCGCCCAGCTCTTCGCCCAGCACTTTCCCGAGGGTCCGGAGATCACCTTCCCCCAGTGGATGGAATTCGCCCTCCCCCTGTCGCTGGTGCTGCTTGGCATCGCCTGGGGGTTGCTGGCCGCCATGTACATGCGCGGGATCCGCTCGCAGGGCGCGAAGGATGTGTTTGACACCGAGCTGGCGCGCCTCGGGAAGACGGGATACGAGGAGCGGGTGGTGCTGGCGGTGTTCGTCCTGATGGCCCTCTCCTGGATCACCCGCAAACCGATCGAGATCGGCGCTTTCGTCCTGCCCGGCTGGTCGGGACTTTTTCCCCATCCCGAGTACGTGGGTGACGGCACCGCGGCGATCGCCTGGGCGACGCTGCTCTTCGTGATCCCGGCGAGAGAGACGGGGAGGCATATCATGAACTGGGACACGGCGAAGCGGCTGCCTTGGAGGATCGTCCTCCTCTTCGGGGGCGGGTTCGCCCTCGCCGGGGCGATCATCCGCAGCGGCCTCGCGGACTGGATCGGGCAGCAGATGCACGGCCTGGCCGTGCTGCCCCCGGTGGTGATGACCGCCTCGGTCAGCGTGATCATGATGGGGTTGACCGAGCTGACCTCGAACACGGCGACCACCCAGATGGCCCTCCCGATTCTCGCGGCGCTGGCCGTGGCCCTGCAGCGCAATCCCTTCTTCCTGATGGTGCCGGCGACCCTCTCGGCTTCCTGCGCCTTCATGATGCCGGTGGCGACCCCGCCGAACGCCATCGTTTTCGGCACCGGGCGGTTGCGGATCATCGAGATGGCGAGGACGGGGATCATCCTCAACCTGATCGCCGCGGTGCTGATTACGCTGCTGGTGCACCTCGCGGGGCCCTCCTTCTTCGGCGGCCCGGCGCGATCCTTTCCCGAGTGGGCGAAACAGGGGCGGGAGGCCCCCGTGGAGACAGTCCGCTGAGCGCTCCCGGCCGCCGCCCGTTCAATCTCATTTTAGGCTCCGGGGAGACTCTCGCAGATCTTCCTGAATGGCTTGCGGAAACTGGCCGGGTCGCATAGCTTTCACAAACCGAATTCCGCAGATTCGGCTGGTGGACCGGTTCACTCTGCCTGCTTGCTGCAGCCCCGGCTGCACCTGTGCGGACACGCCTTGAATCAGGCTGTCTGACGGCAAGCAGAATCACGCGATTCCAATGAATCGATCCACTGGTTCGCAGGGGGGGCCTGCTCAACCGGCGCTTACCGTTTTATCGTGTGCATCCGACAACCTCTTCTCCGCAGAAGGATTGCCTTTGGAATCTTCGAGAACCGAGTTGCCCCGGTAACGGTTTCCTGATTCTCGTTGCATCTTCCCTATACATATTAAGTTAGACGTCAACTCACCACGATTCCTCTTCCTGCTCGCACAGATTATTCGTACCTGCAAGGAACGTGGTGCATCGGAGGGATCAATACAGCCGGTTTGTCTCCTTTGGGTGGTGGAGCCTATGAGTAAGATGATACTCGCTCGACTGATGCGCGCCGTGGTGCTGTTCTTCATCGTCCTGGCACCGGTCTCTTCGAGCTTCGCGGGAACGGCCGGCAAGATCGTCGGAACCGTGGTCGATGCCTCCAGCGGTGACCCCCTCTTCGGTGTGAACGTTGTTCTCGAAGGAACCCACTTGGGCAGCGCGACCGATCTGGATGGTTTCTACTACATCATCAATGTCCCTCCCGGCACTCATGTCCTCCGTGTCTCAGCCGTCGGCTACCAGCAGCAACGTATCACCGGGGTCAAGGTCATCGTCGACCAGACGACCCGGATCGATGTCCAGATGCAGTCCACCGTGATCCAGGGTGAGGTGGTCGAGTTTGTCGCCAAGCGCCCGATTATCGAGGTGGACCGGACCTTCGCCACCTCGACGGTGGCCGGCGAGGATCTCCAGGTGATGCCGGTGACCCGCGTGCAGGAGGCGGTCGACGTGCAGGCGGGGGTGGTGGACGGCCACTTCCGCGGCGGGCGGTCCGGCGAGGTCGTCTACATGCTCGATGGTGTCCCCATCGTGGACACCTACGACAACACCCAGGCCACCATCGTCAACCAGGGCGTCGTCCAGGAATTGCAGGTCATCACCGGGACCTTCAACGCGGAGTATGGGCAGGCGATGTCCGGCGTGGTCAACCTCGTCTCGAAGGAGGGCGGCGAAAGCTACCATGGCAGGCTGATCGTCCAGGGCGGGGACTTCCTGAGCACCCATGACGACATCTTCTACAACATCGATGATCTCTCACCCCTGGCGATCCAGAACTACGAGGGAAGCGTCTCCGGTCCGGTTCCGTTCACCAGGAACCTGACCTTTTTCCTCAATGGAAGGCTGGAGGACAGCCAGGGGTGGATGTACGGCCAGCGCCGCTGGGGTCTCGAGCACCCGGTGGTCGTCGAGTCCGGTACGATCCTCGAGCTGGTCCCGAACTTCGGGGACAGCGCCGCCGTCCCGATGAACCCGGACAGGAATCTCTACCTCTACGGCAAGGTCACGTACCATCCCTCCTCATCGATCAAGGTCAACCTCTCCTCCCTGTGGGACGATCGCGACTACAAGGATTATGACCACGATTACCAGTTTATCCCGGACGGAGACCTGAAACGCCACCGCAGCAGCAGGACCAACATCGCGAGGCTCACCTGGGGGATCAACCAGGCGATGTTCCTCGAGTCGGGGTATTCGAACACCTTCACCGAGTACCATCATTACGTCTTCGAGGATCCTTACGACCCCGGGTATGTCAACCCCCTCTACCTCGAGATCAATCCGCCCTTCACTCTCAAGGTCGGCGGCACGAAGATGGAGAACTTCCGCCGCTGGACGAACACCCACACCTTCCAGTCCAAGCTGTCCTGGCAGGTCAATTCCGTTCACTTCCTCGTCACCGGCTTCAGCCTCTCCTACAATACCATCTTCTTCGACCAGTTGAACATCATTCACGACGAGAATTTCGTTCAGCCGGACACGCCGCCGTCGGAGCCCAGGCCGCTCGTGTTCAAGCCGATCATCGAGGATCCCACCGGCTTGAACCACGATCAGTATCTGTACAATCCCTATGACTTCGCCCTCTACGCCCAGGACAAGATCGAACTGAAGAACGTCATCCTGAACCTGGGCGTGCGCTTCGATTATTTCCAGCCGGACGGGAAGGTGCTTGCCGATCCGCAGGATCCGAACGTCTACAACCCGATTCTCCCCGCTCACCGGGATGACCCGCTGGAGAAACGGTTGACCTACTGGTACAAGGATCCTTCTGCGAAGATGCAGTTCTCACCGAGAATCGGGATCGGGTACCCGATCTCCCCGACGGGTGTTCTCCACTTCGCCTATGGTCACTTCTTCCAGAGGCCCAAGTACGAGAGCCTCTACACGAACCCCGAGTTCGAACTCGATCCCGGGACCGCGACCAAGACCCTGATCGGAAACGCCGATCTCGAACCTGAGAAGACCATCTCCTATGAGTTCGGCCTGCAGCAGGGATTGACCGAAGACCTGGCGTTGAGCATCAGCATCTTCCAGCGCGATATCCGGTACCTTACCTCTTCGGACAAGCTGATCCGGACCTATGATGCCGGCAAGTTGTATTTCCAGTACACCAACCGTGATTTCGGCGAGGTGAGGGGATTCGTCCTCACGCTCGACAAGCGGTATTCCAACAACATCAGCGCGAGTATCGACTACACCTTCCAGGTGGCCCAGGGGAACGCCTCCGACCCGTCGGACGCCTTCAACGCGGCCAAGGGGAACAAGGAGCCGGTCAAGCAGCTCCTGCCCCTCGACTGGGACCGCCGCCACACGCTGAATGTGAATGTGAACTATGTCATCCCGAACAACTTCGGCGTCTCGTTCATCGGCACCCTCGGAAGCGGATTGCCCTTCACGAGGGACCGGAGCAACATCCCCGGCGCGCAGATCCAGACCACGTTCGAGAACGACGGCCGTAAACCGTCCTACATCAACCTGGACCTGAACGCCTTCAAGGTGTTGCCCCTCTTCGCGAAACAAGGGTATCAACTTCGTCTCGAACTGATGGTCCGCAACGTCTTCGACCGTCTGAACGAGAACGACGTCTTCAAGGACACCGGACGGGCAACCTACACGCTGGATGAGACGAACCGGCGCAACCAGGAGATCCCGTACATCAACACGTTCCATGAAGTGTTCACCCATCCGGAGTACTATTCACGGCCGCGCGAGGTGCGGGTGGGGCTGTCGTTCGTTTTCTGATCCACCTTCGATGGGATGTCCGGCATGATGCGAAAAGGTTCCAACGGAACGGCGAGGGCGCAGTCGACGATGAAAACCAGGCTCCGCATGACAATCCTGCTGGTGGGGTCCCTGCTGGCGGCGACGGCCGGCATCGCCCAGGAGCTGAAAGACTACAAGGGCGACCCGGCGTACCACTACCAGGGGATCCACAACGGCAACAAGATCTGGACCGTCTTCTTCAACTACGGGCTCGTGGGCTCGCCCGACTTCCCCTCCGGCGAATGGCCGGGCGGCACGGGGGATGACTATGTCGGGGATGTGACCATTCTCGTCGGGGTGGAATACGTCCATCCCAACGGGGACACGATCCACACCGTGATCACCACCCTTTCGCCCCGCGGCAACGAGGACATCAGTCCCTCCGGTGTCCACTGGGGATTCGAGCCGTTGATGGGCTTCGGCGCCCCGCCGGTGGAGGGGTCCGGTAAGCCGGGGATGGTCGCGATGAGCCAGGACGAGTCCACCTGGCCCGAGTTCTGGCCGGACCGGTATTTCAACGATCCCCGTGATGTGCTCTGGCAGCGCGACGATCTGGACCCCGGGTGGCCGGGGAAATGGAACGGGTACTTCGGCAAGGACGTGACCAACGCGGACCAGGAGTCCTTCTACGAGATGGACGACAACATGGACCGCGAGTTCCGCGTGCGTCCCCTCGTCGACGAGGAGGGGAACGTCATCGGCGACACCACCTACTACCCCGTCGCGGCGGACACATCGCGCGGCGGTGTCGGGATCCGCGTCGGCGTGCGCGGTTTCCAGTGGTCCAATTTCCTCGCGGAGGATGTGTTCGTCCAGCACTTCGAGATCACCAACATCAGCGACTACGACTACAACAAGGTGGTCTTCGGGATGGTGGTCGGCACCCTTGCCGGGGGGCGGGGCGACACGCAGGACGACCTCGCCTTCTTTGACCCGGACAACGACATCACCTACTCCTGGGACAACGATAACCAGGGGATGGCCGGGTGGGTGCCGGTGAACCCGGAGCGGGGGATCAACGTCGGCTACATCGGCTACGCCTTCCTCGAGTCCCCCGGCAACCCCTTCGACGGGATCGACAACGACGGCGACAGCCCGGATCCTTCCAGCCCCGTCCTCGAAGCACAACAACTGTACGACTGGATGTACTACCCGATCCTGAACGACACCACGCAGCATGGCGCGGGCGTTGTCTACAACGTCGGCGACCGGCTGGTCACCATCGATTACGACACCTACCAGCGCAGCGTCGTCACCATGCCGGAATCCGGCGTCATCGAGTTTCCCTACCAGGGCCGGACGATCACCGTGGAGGCCGGGAAGCGGTACTGGGAGTTCGACGCGAACAACTTCGACGACAACTTCAACGGCCTGATCGACGAGCGGTACGGCCAGCCGGTGAACGGCAAGCGCCTCGACCACGTGGGGAAGAAGTACAAGGATTACCTCACCGGTCGCGGCGTGGACGACCCGATGATCGACGAAGCGCGCGATGACGGCATCGACAACGACGGTGACTGGGATCCGCAGGCGGATGACGTCGGGTTCGACGGCGCCGCGGGCACCGGGGATGCGGGCGAGGGCGACGGCCTGCCCACCTTCGGGGAACCGAATTTCGACAAGACCGACATCGACGAGTCGGACCAGATCGGGCTGACCGCCTTCGACTATTTCCAGTTCGGCGAGTTCCGGCTGAAGAACGACGCGGACCTGTGGGGCCGGCTGCGGCCCGGCAACATCAGTGTCGTTCCCAACCAGCCGATGGACGGCGACTTCACCTATGGGAGCGGGTACTTCCCCCTGCCGAAGGGCAAAACCCAGCGCTTCTCCATCGCCCTCTTCTTCGGGGAGGACCTGCAGGATGTCCTCGACAACAAGCAGACCGTCCAGCAGATCTACAACAGCAACTACAACTTCGCGCGTCCTCCCGAGAAGCCGAATGTGACGGCGGTGGCCGGGGACGGCGTGGTCACCCTCTACTGGGATGATGCCGCCGAGCGCTCCATCGACCGCAGCATGCCGGAAGGCTACCAGGAGGACTTCGAGGGCTACAAGATCTATCGGGCGACGGACCCCGGTTTCCTCGAAAACTACGTCATCACCGATGGTCTCGGGCGCACCGTGTTCCACCAGCCCATCGCGGTGTTCGACAAGAAGGACGGGATCAGCGGCTTCTTCGAGGTCGATGTGAACGGCGCCCTCTTCTTCCTCGGCGAGGACACCGGCCTCCAGCACGTCTGGCGGGACACCACCGTCGAGAACGGCCAGACCTACTACTACGCGGTCACCTCCTACGACCACGGGTTGAACGAGGTCGTGGACGGCGAGACGCTCTTCTTCTTCCCCTCCGAGACCTCGAAGTTCGTCGTCGTCGATGAGGGCGGCAATGTGACCACGGACGTGAACACCGTGGTCATCGTTCCCGGCGTCCCCGCCGCGGGCTACACCCCCGCGGTGGCCGGCTCGGCGACCCAGATCGAGGGGCGCACCAGCTCGCTGATCTACACCGAGGTCGTCGACCCGCGCGATGTGCTGAACGGGGCCCGGTACCGGGTCCGGTTCAGCGATGCCGACGACGCCAACATCGCCCGCAAGTTCAACGTCTACCGGATGCAGGGCGCGGACGACTCCGTAACCGTGGTGCAGGGCGACACGATGATCGCGGGCGATGAGCGGGCCGTGCTCGATCTCTATGACAGCTACTTCGACTCGCTGTACGGGCTGGCGCCCGGCAGCTTCGAAACCTGGCGGTATTTCGAGAGCGTCGAGACTCCCGTGTTCGACGGTTTGCGCCTGTACCTGTTGAACCCGCGCGATCCCAGCCGGTACATCCCCCAACTCTCGGGGTATCACACCGACCGGGCCGTGGGCGCCGATTCACTGCTCAGGTTCACCTTCGGTCAGATCTTCAAGCCCCTGTACTATTTCTTCGGGGACACCCTGATCACCGATTACCGGATCGTCTTCACGGACGATGTGAGCGGCCGCTCCATCGACTATGAATCCTATTCCCTGCCCTTCCCGCCGTACGACCATTTGGAATACCATGCGACCGACCTCTACTTCACCGTCGAGGATCTGCGCACCGGCGAATCGCCGATGCTGGTCTATGGTTCGGAGACCAACCCGGACGGCCGGATTCACGACAAGACGGAGATCATGTTCTTCTATGAACGGACGCTCCCGGACGGCAGCCTCGACACGTTGAAAACCTGGTCGGTCTACTTCGAGAGCCAGGAGGATAACGGGCAGATCTACGAGCCCCAGGCGGGTGATACCCTCATTCTGACCATGTACAAGCCCTTCGCCGAGGGCGACAGGTACGAGTTCACGACCGAAGCGGCGAGCCTGAACCGGAACAAGGTGGACCTGAGCCGGATCAAGGTCTACCCGAACCCCTACCTCGGGGTCAGCACCCAGGAGCCGCCGAACCCCTACAGTTCCGGGCGGGGGGAGCGGCGCATCAACTTCATCCACCTCCCGGACCGCTGCACGATCCGGATTTACACGGTCCGCGGCGAGCTGGTGGATACGATCGAGCACAACATGTCCGGCGCGGTCAGCAGCAGCCAGGCCCTGTTCGACGGTACGGAAACCTGGGACCTGAGGTCCACGGACGGGCTGGATGTGGCCTACGGCGTGTATATCTACCATGTGGAATCGCCCTATGGCGAGCATATCGGGAAATTCGCCCTGATCAAGTGACCAGCGGGTGTGACGATGCGAGATTGGCGACATGTAGCAATGCTGTTGGCGCTCGGGCTTGCGCTTCCCATCGCGGCCAGGGCGCAGAACAAGGTCGGCACCACCGCCGCGCCGTTTCTGACCATCGGGGTCGGATCACGGCCCCAGGCGATGGGCGGGGCGTTCGTCTCGATCGCGGATGATATCCATGCGCTCTACTGGAATCCCGCCGGGCTGGCCGCGATGAAGCAGTCGGAGGCGATTCTCGTCCACAGCACCTGGCTGGCGGACATGTCGTTCGATTATCTCGGCGTGGCGTTCGTCCTCGGCCGCGCCGGCACGGTGGGAACCTCCGTCACCCTGCTCGACGTCGGCGAGATGGAGGTGACCAACGAGAAGAACCAGGAGGGCACCGGGCTGTATTTCCGCAGTTACGATGTCGCCGCGGCGCTGCATTACGGGTACCGGTTCTACGACAAGTTCTCCATCGGCGGCACCTTCAAGTACATCTACCAGACCATCTGGAACGAGAAGGCGCAGGGGATCGCGATCGACATCGGGACGCTCTTCATCACCCCGTTTCATGACTGGCGGCTGGGGATGAACATCTCGAACTTCGGCACCCCGATGCGGATCCAGGGCGATGACCTGCTCATCTTCTACGATTCGGACGGCACCAAGTTCGGCAACAACGACAAGGTGCTGGCGACCATTGACACGGACTACTGGCAGCTTCCCCTGACCCTGCGCGTGGGGGTTTCGGGCGAACTGATTCAGCGGGGGGAAAACCGGCTCACCCTCGCCCTCGACTGGGTTGTCCCCAACGACAACTCGGAGTTCGTCAACATCGGGGGAGAGTATGCTTTCCGCGAAGCCGTGTTTCTCCGCGCGGGATTCCGTAAAATAGAGCCGAACAGCGAGAACGGGTTTTCCCTGGTGCGCGAGGATAACGGCGGCGGGATGACCTTCGGCACGGGACTGAACCTCACCCCGGCGCGCGGTGTGGTCATGTCCGTCAACTATGCGTTCGAGAGTTTTGAACGCTTGGGGAATGTGCACAAGTATTCCCTGAGCTTCCGGTTTTAACCTGACCCTGTGGAGAGGGAGAAGGAAAAAGAGAGGAGAAGCATGATGAGAGCTTGGAAAAAGGTTGGAGTAACCGTGTTGCTCCTGATGATGGTCGCGGGTTCGGCGTTCGCCGCGAACGTGACCTTCCAGGTCAACATGGACATCCAGAACCAGCTCGGGAACTTCGATCCCGATGCGGGGGACATCGTAGTCGTCCGCGGAGACATGAACGGCTGGGCCGGGACCGACCTGCAATGCACCGACGATGACGCCGACATGATCTTCACCCTGACGACCCCCATCGACGACGGCACCTACGGGTTCAAGTACGTCATCGTCCCCGGTGATGCCTCGCCGGACATCTGGGAAACCGCCATCGACAACCGCTCACTCACCGTCGCCGGTGATGACGTGGTCCTCGACGTGGTCTACTTCAACGACCTCGATCATATCGTGGAATCCTACAACGTCACCTTCCAGCTCCGGATGGATGTCCAGATGGAGAGCGGTGCCTTCGACCCGGACGCGGGGGATTTCGTCGTCGTCCGCGGTGACTTCAACGGCTGGAGCGGTGTCGCCGAGACGTTGACCGACGATGACGGCGACTCGGTCTACACCGGCACCTGGGAGATGGACGAAGGCACCTACGGGTTCAAGTACGTGATGATCACGGACGAAGGCGCCACCGAGACCTGGGAGAGCCGTGACAACCGTTCGTTCACCCTTGATGGCGGCGACCTGGTGCTCGATCCCGTGTACTTCGACGACCAGGAAATCGTTCTCATCCCGACCGATGTCGAGGTGCTCTTCCGTGTCGACATGAGCGTCCAGATCATTAACGGGAACTTCGATCCCGATGCCGACCAGGTCGTCGTTCGCGGCGGTCATGAGTCGATCGGCAACTGGGGCGGGGACACCGCGCCGGTGCTCGTCCGCGAGCAGGGCACGGATATCTACAGCAGCTTCGTGCAATTCGACCAGCTTGCGGTCATCGTTCCCTACAAGTTCGTCATTCACACCGGCGGGAATCCCGACACCCCGGTCTGGGAAGAGCTGCCGCAGGGCGGCAACCGGACCTTCTATGCCATGCAGGGGCTGGAAGACAACTTCCCGCCGGGTGGCAACGGCTATGTCGAGCTCTTCCTCGATCCCGTCTTCTTCAGCGATAACGAGGGCGGCCCGGATGTGGATGTCGATCTGACGTTCGTGCTCGATACCCGCGCCGTCTACTACCGCTTCGAAGAGGATACCGATTTCGCGGCGAGCATCGGCTCGATCGATGCCTTCTACGTCGCCGGTCCGTGGAACGAGTGGCCCTGGAACGACTTCGGCCCCGAGTTCGAGCTGCATGATGACGGCGTGGCTCCGGACGAGACCGCGGGCGACTCCATCTACACGGTCACTCTCACCTTCCTCCAGGACTCCGGGCTGGATGTCATCTACAAGTTCGGCATCAACGGCCTCGACAACGAGGGTCCGGTCGGCGCGAACCACTCCTTCCACATGGAGCGTGATGTCACCGAGCAGACCGTGGTCGACACCTTCGGGACCGTCGGCGACTGGTTCGATGAGTGGATCGACCGCCTCGGCGTGCGGGATCTCGGGTTCAGCACCGTCATCCCGGTGAACTTCTCGCTGAAGGGCAACTACCCGAACCCGTTCAACCCTGCCACGAACATCTCCTTCAACCTGCCCACGCCGTCCGTCGTCACGCTGCGCGTGTTCAACCTGTTGGGTCAGCAGGTTGCGAGCCTGACGACGAACAAGCTTTCCGCCGGTTCCCACGCAATCTTCTTCGATGCGGCGAAGCTGTCCAGCGGCACCTACTTCTACCAGGTTGAAGCGGCCGGGCAGAAGTTGACCGGCAAGATGATGCTCTTGAAGTAAAAACGCCGTCGTTCCGGGGAAGCGGGCCTGTCCCGCTTCCCCGGAGATGTTGTCCGGTTCGAGGGGAGGGAGGTCTTGGTGCCGTCCTCCCCTTTTCTTGCCCCATTGCCGGGGAAGTGGACACTCTCGGGTCGGGGAAACCTGCCGGCGGCCGCCGGCAATGCCCGTTCCAGCGTGTTTCGGGTGTACTTTGCCTGTGAGATGAGTGCTGCGGGGAGAAAACCGGAAATTACTGGGGCGGCCGGTTGGGAGAACGGGGACGGATGAAATGCGGAATCGGATCGGGTTCATCGTGGCGCTCCTGGCGCTTTCGGGGTTGATGATGTCCTGCGGGAAAGGGGATCGGGGCCGGGGCACCGTGGCGGCGGAAGCATGGTACGCTGGGGCGCCTCTCTACGAAGTCTACATCCGCTCCGCGACCCCGGAGGGGACCTTCGAGGCCTTCCGGCGCGACCTGCAACGGATCGAGGACCTCGGGGTCCGCAACCTGTGGCTGATGCCGATCTTCCCCACGGGTGTCGAGGGCCGCAAGGGCTCGGCGGGCAGCCCCTATTCCGTCCGTGACTATTTCGCGGTGAACCCGGAGTTCGGAACCGAGGAGGAGTTCCGCGCGCTGGTGGACGAGGCGCACCGCCGGGGGATGAGAGTGATCCTCGACATGGTGATCAACCACGCCTCGAACGACAACGTCGAGATGGAGCGGCACCCCGGCTGGTTCCTGCGCGATTCCACGGGAGCCTTTTCCCGCGAGGTGGCGGACTGGTCGGATGTCACCGACTGGCGCAATGAGGACCCAGAGGTGGCCGACTATCTGGCCCGCGTGCTGCTCTACTGGGTGCGCGAGTTCGGCGTGGACGGCTACCGCTGCGATGTCGCCGGCATGGTGCCGGATGCCTTCTGGCTGAGCGCCATTCCGAGGCTGAAGGAAGCCCGCCCGGACCTGTTCATGCTCGCGGAGTGGCAGGACCCGAAGATGATCGCCGACGGCTTCGACGCCGACTATGACTGGGACCTGTACCACCGCATGGTGGAGTATCGAAAGGGCGAAACTCTCCTCGGCAAGGTCTGGTCGACGGTGCGGCGCAGGCGCGAGAGCTATCCCCCCGGCGCCCTCGCCCTGCGGTTCATCGAGAACCACGATCAGCAGCGCGCCGCCGAGGTGTTCGGCGTTCCCGGCTACCGCCCGTATGCCGCGCTGATCTTCACCCTGCCGGGGATTCCCCTGCTCTATGTCGGGCAGGAGATCGGCGCGACTCACCGTCCCTCCCTCTTCGAGAAAGAGCCCGTCGACTGGAGCGCGGCGGATTCGAGTGTCTACCGCACCTATACCGGCCTCATCCGCCTGCGCGCGGCGCACCCCGCCCTGCGCGGGGGGGACCTCTCCCGCGTGATGGCGAAGCCCCCGGAGAGTGTGTTGTCCTTCCGCCGGACGGGGCGGGAGGAGGAGGTGCTCGTGCTGCTTAACTTCGGGGGGAAAGCGGTGGAGGCGGCCCTCCCCGACTCGGTCGCCGGAAAGAGGGGCTGGCGGGAACTAGCCGCCGCCGGTGGAACCGGCGGCCGAAGCGAAGCAGTCGTCGATTTGACCGCCGGAGTGCCGTTGTCGGCGGACGGTTACCGCATCTTCGCCCGGCCCGCGGCCGGGCGCTGAGGCTAGGTGGGGCGGCGGCCTTTCGCGGCAGGAGCTGTACACTTTCGGAGAGTTTCATGGGAAGACGTGCGATCACACTGTGGGGCCCGGCGCTCGTTCTGCTGTTTCTGCTCGCCGCGAGCCCCGCGGCCCGGGCGCAATCGGTCTGGTGGGAACCGGCACAGCCGCTGGTCGGGCAAGAGTTCACGATCTACTATGATCTCGATGCCGGCACCCTGCCCGGCGGCGCCTCCCAGGTCTGGCTGCACTGGGGGTTGGTCGATGCACTCGGCAACTGGAGCGCTCCACCCCAGTCCACCTGGCCGCCCGGAACCATCCCGGTGGACAACGGGGCGGCCGCCGAGTCCCCGATGATCGAAGGGGCGGACAATGTCTGGTCCCTGACCATTGACCCGGTCGAGACGATGACGGCGATCGCCTTCGTCTTCACCGACCAGGAAGGCAACTGGGACAACAACAACGGCAACAACTGGCGCATCGACTTCACCAGCGGGGATGTCGCCTCGTGGTACAGCCCGGAGGACCCCGAACCGGGGGACCTTCTCACGGTTTATTACAACGCCGCCGCGGGCACGCTCCCGGATGACGCGGTGAACGTCCGCCTGCACTGGGGGATCAACCAGGTGGGCCAGGGCCAGTGGCAGGAACCGCCGGCGGCCATGTGGCCCCCCGGCACGGTGCCCGCAGGGGACGGTATGGCGGTCCAGACGCCGATGAACAGTGATGGCGTTTCCCTCTGGTCCCTCTCCATCCAGACCGATGACACCACGCGGACGCTGCACTATGTCGTCACCGACGGCTCCCACTGGGACAACAACAGCGGCGAAAACTGGAACATCGAGCTGTCCGAGCCGGTCCCGGTGGTCGAGACCTGGTACCTCTTCCGGTACGACACCCGCAGCTCCTTCGCCACCTTCAACCTCGAAGACATCGACGAGGTTTACGTCGCGGGACCGTTCAACAACTGGAGCACCTCCGAGGATCCGATGAACGGCCCGGACGAGCGTGGCGTCTTCACCCTTCCCCTCCGTGTCCCCACCGGGGCCTTGCCCTACAAATTCGTCGTCAACGGAAACCGCTGGGTTCCCGACCCGGACAACCCGCGGAACGACGGCTCGCAGTACGGCAACTCGCTGCTCATTCTCCAGCCGGACTCGCTGCCGACGATCCGCGGGATGCGCCCGCTGGCGGGGGAGAGGCTCGAAGCGGGCCAGCCGTTCGACATCCGCGCCGTGATCCGCCCGGCGGACATCGGCCCGCCGCTGCAAGGCACACCGGGACTGAGCATCGACGGCACGCCGCACGCCGCGAACTGGAACGCCGCCGCCGGGGTGCTGTCCGCCCTTGGGGTCACCCTGGACGGCGGGATCCACGAAATCGAATTCACCGCCGAGGATGAGGCCGGGTATGTTGTCACCCGCACCCACCGCGTCGCGGTGCAATCCCCGGACGGCGGCTTCCTCGCCGCCGATGAGGAGGGCGACGACGACGGAATGGGAGACTTCCGCTACCCCGCCGGGGTGCCGGACGGGGCGGCGGACTTCCTCTCGATGAGCATCGAGGAGGCGGCGGGAGGGGATGAGCTCCTTCTCACGCTGTCCCTCGCCGGCATCGCGCCCGAGACGAGGGTGCTGCTGCAGATCGCGGCCGGCGCCGAGGGGCATCCAGAGCTCTCCCCGCCCTTCGCCACCGAGTTGGCGACGTCCGACTGGAACGGCGCCGGGGTGCAGGTCTGCCTCGCGGACCCCGCCTCGCCCGGTTATAATCCCAGCCTGCACAACCGCCTGATCCTCGGTCGCGAACCGGTCCTCTTCGGAGAGCCGGTCACCCTTGACCCGGCGGAATTGGCGGAAAATCGCTTCGCCTTCACCCTGCCCGTGTCGGAGTTGACCGACCGTCTCGGCAGCTTCAATCACCCGTGGGTCTTCGCCGCCTACTCCTTCCTCGACGGTCCGGCGGGTTCGGAGGGGAACAGTTGGGAGATCGGCGGGGAGGACGGCGGGGTCGAGGGGACCTTCGAGCCGGACGTCTTCGATGCCCTCTTCATCGACTCCGCCGAGCTGCAGGGTCGTCTCCTGGCGAACGCATCGCCCAACCGCACCGCGGTGCTGGATAATGTCGGCCGCGGCTTCGCGCCGGTGGCGCCGGGGGAGATCGGGCCGAATGTCGGCACCGGCGGTCCCTCCCTCGTCATCCTCAGCCGCGGCGCGACCACCGTCCGCCCGGACAAGCGGATCTACGGCTCCATCGGCATGGATGTTCCGACACCGGTGACGCTGAAACAGGAGACGGCCTCCGGGGTCGCGGAATACCCGATCACCGCGATGGACACCCTCTTCCACGTCGACCTCGTGCTCGAGGATGGTCTCAATCGCATCTGGGCGGAGACGGTGGTTGACGGCGACACGGTGATCTCGCCCTTGGTGCTCTTCACCCTGAAGGTGAACCACGCCCCCGAACCGGAGTGGACGATCACCGCCGACGGCGGGATGGTCACCCTGGACGCCTCTGAGAGCAGAGACCCGGACGAACAGACGATCTCGTTCCATTGGGAGACCGATCCGGGCAACCCGCAGCCGGTGACCCTCAACGGCGCGGAGAGCGCCGTCGCGAGCTTCGCCGTGCCCGACTCAAGCGGCGAATACTACTTCGACCTGCGGCTCGAGGACCCGGACGAAAATGTCAGCCGCGCCCGGATGATGGTCACGATTACCCCGGACACCGTAGATCCGCAGGACTTCGACGAGTCGGTGGCCTGGGTGCGGGATGCGGTCGTCTACGAGATCTTCCCGCGTTCCTACGCCCCGGACCATTCCCTTTCTTCGATCACCGCCGACATGCAGCGCCTCCACGACCTCGGGGTGACCACCCTGTGGCTGATGCCGGTGCATCCCGGCCCCTCGGACCACGGCTACGAGATCACGGACTACTACAATATCGAGGAGGACTACGGCACCCCGCAGGACTACGCCGACCTGGTGCAGACCGCCCACTCCTTCGGCATGAAGGTGGTGATGGACCTCGTCATCAACCACACCGGCATCGGGCACCCCTTCTTCCAGGATGCCGCCCGTTTCGGCATCTACTCCCCCTATTGGGATTTCTACGACCGGGACGCCAACGGGAACTACACCTACTACTACGACTGGACCAGCCTGCCGAATGTCAACTATGACAACCCGGACGCCTGGGACTACTTCATCGACATGTGCCTCTGGTGGGTGGAGAACTACGACATCGACGGTTTCCGCGCCGATGTCGCCTGGGGACCGCAAACCCGCAACGGCCTGTTCTGGCGAGAATGGCGGCGGCGGCTGAGGCAGGTCAAGCCGGAACTCTTCCTCCTCGCCGAGGCGGACGGCACCGATTTCGGCATCCTCACCGAACGCTTCGACCTCGCCTATGACTGGAACCTGCACCACGGCGATCCGGTCAACATCCAGAACATGTTCGACATCATCTCTCTCGATGACCTGCACGACAGGATCGTCAACTACGGTTTCCCCCCGCCGCCGTACAAGTACTGGTTCCGCTTTCTCGAGAATCATGATGAGGCGAGGTACATCGCCGGTCATTCCCGCGATGAGACGAAGATGGCCGCCGCTCTGCTGCTCACCCTGCCCGGGGTTCCCTTGATCTACGCCGGGCAGGAGATCGGCACCACCTCCCAGCGCGGCTTGATCCAGTGGGGGAGCGACCCCAACGGGCTCTACCCGCACTACTACCGGCTGATCCACGCCCGCCGCCTGCTGCCAGCCCTGCGCACGCGCGACCTCGAACGGCTCGACAACGACTTCGGCAACTTTATCTATACCTACGGCCGTTACAAGGAGGGGGAATACCCCGTCGTCTGCGTGTTCAACTTCTTCAACGGCGGGCGGACGGTGAACGTTACCCTCCCCACTGATGAGTGGGACTTCGACCCGGAGGAGACCTACACGGTCAGCGAAATCCTCAGCGATACCCATTACGAGGTCCAGGGCGACCAGCTCGCCACCCTGACGACCTCCATCGGGCCGAAGCAGTCGAAGATCTTCGTCATCGGTGACGAGCCGTTCAGCGTGGACGCACAGGAGCGGCAGCGCGCGCTGCCGCTAGCTTATTCCCTCGAGGCGAACTACCCGAACCCGTTCAACGCCGGGACGTTCATCCGCTTCCAACTCCCCCGCGCCGGGGAGGTCGAAATCCTGGTGTACAACCTGCTCGGCCGTCAAGTGCGGACCCTCGTCTCGGGCCCGCTCGGCGCCGGCCGGCATCTCGTCTATTTCGACGGCCGGGACGAAGCGGGACAACCCCTCGCCTCCGGGCTCTACTTCTACCACCTCCGGGCGGAGGATTACCAGAAGACGCGCAAGATGGTGCTCGTAAAATGAGGGACCGGCGGTTGCGTGGACGAGTGTCGAGGGGGGCGCGCAACGATAAACCTCGACCGGGCGGCTCGGCGGCGGGAGGCCCGTTTCCCGCCGCGGCTCTGCTGTCCGCCCTCCTCTGTTTCACCACCGCCCTTGCAGCACGGGGAGGAGAAGCCGCACCGCCGCGCTACACGGCCGGCTACCTCGACTCGATGGCGATTCACCTCCCGCCCGGCTCCGGCAGGCCCTACCTCTTCAGCGGCACCGGCACCACCTTCTTCTACGGCAGCACGCGAACGGTGGCGGAGGACGGCTGGATGGGCTTCCACCAGGGGCCGTTCAAGCTGTGGGATGACTTTCTCGTCTCGGTCAACGGCGAGCTGCTGGATCGCGCGGGCGCCGAGGTCGATGTGCGCCCCCACCTCGTCTCCTTCCGCTGGCCGGACGGCATCGTCCTCACCCTCCGTCCCCTCTGGATGGACCGGGATGACCTGAAGATCACCCTGAGCGGGGCGCCGCCGGACAGCCGGATCGATTTCTTCCTCGTCTTCCCTTCCGGCGTCGAGGTGGTGCACGGAAAGCGGACGAAGCACACGGGACTCCTGCCCTTTCTCGTCCGCGAGGGCGGGGCGGACACCCTCGGCGTCGGCATCGCGAGCCTGAACTCGCTCACCTTCGTCGAGATGCGCCCGAAGAGCGGGGCCGGCGCCTCGGGACTCGAGCGGAGGCTGATCGGGAAGACGGTGCAGGGGGTTTCGGCCTACGGCGATCGCATCGACCTGCTGGTTGTCAACGGCCGGTCGATCAACGAGTTGCTCTACCGCGCGAACCGCGCCGTCGCCCCCGGGGATTCCGCCGCGCGGGAGCGCCGGGAGTGGCTGCTGGGCGAGATCAACCGCGCGCCCTTCCGCTGTTCCGACGAACGGCTGAACCTCGCCCTCAACTGGGCGAAGGTGCAGATGGCGATGCTCTTCGCCGAGGAGGAGACGCTGCTCTGGGCCGGGCTCCCCTGGTTCAACGACGGCTGGGGGCGCGATACGTTCATCTCCCTGCCCGGGGCCTGCCTGGTGCTCGGGAAATATGAAGCCGCCGGGAAGATTCTCCGCCGCTTCGCCCGCTGGCAGGAAACGGACCCCGACTCTCCCGATTACGGGAAAATCCCCAACCGCGCCCGGTACGGCGAGGTGAGCTACAACACGGCGGACGGGACTCCCTGGTTCGTCCGCGAGGTGTACGAGTACGGCCTCTACTCCGGCGACCGCTCCCTGTGGCGGGAGTTCATGCAGCCCGGCGGGGTCATCGAGCGGGCGAACGAGGGGACCCTGTCGAAGCGGACGGACGAGAGCGGCCTGCTGGTGCACGGCGACGCGGAGACCTGGATGGACGCGGTAGGCCCGGCGGGACCGTGGTCCCCGCGCGGGAACCGGGCGGTGGAGGTGCAGGCGTTGTGGCTGGCGCAGCTCGAAGCCTCCCTGCGCATGGCGGAGGCCCTGCCGGACCTCGGGCTGCCCGCCGGGACCCTCGCCCGCTGGCGCACCACCGCCGAAAAAGTTCGGACGGCCCTGCGCGAGGAGTACCTGCGCCCGGACGGCCTCGGCCTGTACGACCACCTGGACCCGGACGGCACGCCGGACACGAAGCTGCGCCCGAACCAGCTCTTCGCGCTCACCGTGCCCCTCGAGCCGGTGTACGCACCGGAGGAGCGGGAGCGCATCGTCCGCGTGGTCAGGGACAACCTGGTCTACCGCTGGGGTGTCGCCAGCCTGGCCCAGTCCGACCCCGATTTCCACCCCTATCACCAGACGATCCACTATCCGAAGGACGCCGCCTATCATATGGGCATCGTCTGGACCTGGCTCTCCGGCCCGTACAAGAGCACCTCCGGTCTCGGCTGGACGGTCGCCCTCGACGAGGTGGACCAGATCCTGGATCGCGGCGTGCCGGGCACGCTCTCCGAGGTGCTCGATGCCGTGCCCCGCGAGGGGGAGGACTACCCCCGGCTCTCCGGCACCGTGTCCCAGGCCTGGTCTTTGGCGGAGTTCCTGAGGACATGGTACCAGGACTACCTCGGTTTGCGCCCCGCGCCGGGTGCGCCCGGGGAGAACGCCTGGGACGCCGCGCCGCGGATCCCGGAGGAGTGGGGCCGGACGGAGGCCGTCCTCGACCTCGGCGGAGTGCCGGTGTTGGTCGAGATCGACCCGGGTGCGGAGCCGCCGAAGTTCGCCTGGCGGCCGTTGGAGGATGGCGCGGGGCCGGTTTCGCTCACCCTGCGGCGGCCGGTGGCGCACCTCTCCGCCCGGCAGGACGAGCCCACCCTCCGGCCCCGGATCGCCCCGGACCTGAAAGCCCTGCGGCCGCCGGACTACCCGTTGCTGTCCGGCCCGGAGATCGCCGCGGAACCCTCCGCGAACGCTGTGACCCTGGTCGATGTGAGCGACCCGGTAGGGGACGATGTCGGCGTGAACGGGCGGTTCGGCTACCCCACCGAGGCGCATTTCATTCCCGGAATCCTTGACCTGACCCATTTCACCGTCCGGGCGGATGACCGGGTCGTCCGTTTCATCTTGCGGTTTCGCGCCCTCGTCGACCCCGGGTGGCACCCCGGGTACGGCTTCCAGTTGACCACGGCGACGATCGCCGTCAGGACGAACCGCCCCGGCGCGGTGACCCGCAGGGCGGTGGGGCGCAATTCCGGCTGGACGCTGGCGCCCGGCCGTGCCGCCGACCGCTTCATCCATATCGGCGGGGGTGTGAGGGTCGAGGATGGGGGTGGAAAAACCCTCGCGGCGTTCATCCCCTCGGACCCGGCCTGGCCCCTCGGCGATGTCGCCAGCGGCGAGATCCGCTTTTCCCTGCCGCGCGAACTGCTGCCCGGGGACCCGGAGAGGTGGGCGATGACGGTCCTCGTCGGCGGGCAGGATGACCACGGCGGCGCGGGGCTGGGTTCCTTCCGCGAGGTCACGCCGGACGGCGGCCCCTGGCAGGGCAGCGGGGGCGGGCCCGGTTTCTCCAACATCTATGATCGACTGGTCGTTCCGGGAGAGGAATCCCTGCGAAGCGGGGAATAGCGAAAGATCCGGTGCCATGCGAAAAAGCAGGCGCGGTATGGCAGGTGAGGAGAAAGGGCTGTCGGCCGGGCAGCCGGCCGCCGTAGGCAGCCCGCACCGGCCGCCCGCCTTCGCATGGCGTACCCTCTTCCCGTTGCTGCCCCTTCTGCTGGTTATCCCCTTCTCATCCGCCTGCCTGCAGGATTTCGGCGATGATCCACCCGAACCCATCGTCATACGGTTCTCTTCGGCGGTTGACCAATTTCTTGGCCTGGTGAACATCCAGGACGAGAATGCCCGGCGGGCGGCGGTCGATTCCTTTCTCGCCGGCGTGCGCGGGAACCCAAAGCTGGCGCTGCCGCTTGTGGACAGAACCCGGGTGGTGTTCATCTACCAGGGCGACGCACTCACCACTCCGAAAGCGCCCGGTGATTACAACGGCTGGAAACCGGACCGGGCGGTCATGACCCGGATCGCCGGGACGGATGTCTATTACCGGCTGGAACCCCTCCCCCCGGATGCCCGTTTCGCCTACCGGTTCAACGTGGATCGATCACGCATCATCGACCCGCTCAACCCCTTCACCCTCGTTCGCCGCGGCGACACTCTCTCCGAAGCCTGGATGCCCGCTTACCGGCCGCCGGTGGAGATCGAGAAGCATACGGAGTTGATTCCCGGGCGGATCATCAACAAGCAGTTCACCAGCGACATTCTCGGCGATACACGCCTGATCCGCTGGTACCTGCCGCCGGGGTACGGGGAGACTTCGCAGAGTTACCCGACGCTCTATGTTTTCCGCGGCGGCGCCTACCTGCACAGCGGGAAGATGGAAAACGTCCTAGACTACTGCATTAACAAGGGGTTCTGCCGCCCGTTGATCGTCATCTTCATCACCACGCAGGATTTCCTCAACGAGCTGGAGCTGAACGAGAGTGTCCGCCGGATGGTGGTCGAGGAGATCGTGCCCTGGGTGGACAGCGAGTTGCGTACCCTGCAGGACCCCTCGCAGCGGGGAATCCTCGGGGCCTCCGTCGGCGGGCTGATGGCGTTGAATGTGGCGCTCCGGAACCCGGAGGTGTTCGGCCTCGCGGGGGGACAGTCCCCCTCCATCTGGTACGAGGATGAATGGATGATCCGGGAGTTCCGGGCGAGGCCGAAGGCGCCCTTGCGCATCTACCTCGATGTAGGGACCTTTGAGACGTCCATGGTGGAGCACTTGCGCACGCTGCGCGGCGTGTTGGAGGAGAAGGGCTACCCGTTAAGGTACCGCGAGTGGGATGATTTCCACGTTTGGGAGAACTGGCGGGCCCATATCGACGACGCTCTCGAGGCGCTGTACCCGCCGGAGCGTTGAACAGTAGACCGCCGGCCCGGACGCGTGGCGGTGTCCGCGACCCGATCCTTGCCAGCCGGGGAGGTCCGGTCGGCTGCAACCGGTCGCGATACGGGGGTTACAGGGAGAATCAGATAGATGAGACGCGAGAGTCGGGGATCGTTCTTCTATGGCCTGCTCGCCGTTCTCCTCTTCCTGGGGATCGCCGGGTGCCAGTCGGCGGGGTCGGATCACTGGCTGGTGAACAACACGCTCGAGCGCAAGGGACTGCAGGACGATTCCTCCCGGCACCGTCCGGGACGCGGCGGGGTACCGGGAGATGAGGCAGGCTTCCGCGCCGGCCAGGATATTTTCCTCTTCGATGCCTTCCTCGCTGAACTCGGCGAGCTGGATACGCCCGCCGAGCAACAGGCGCTGGTCGATTCCTTCCTGCAGGCGATCGAGGACGATGACACCCTCGGCTTCCCGCTGGTGCAGGATTCCCTCGCGGTCTATCTCTACACCACCTCCCCCAATTCGACGGTGAAAGTGCCGGGGGATCACAACGGCTGGGACCCGGACGCCTCCGTGATGACCCGCGCGGGCGAGACCGCCCTGTTCTACTACCGCGTCTTCTATCCTCTCGATGCGCGGTTGGACTACAAGTTCCTCGTCGGGAGCACCTGGCTGCTGGACCCGCGCAACCCGCGCCAGGTCACCGGCGGCTTCGGCCCGAACAGCGAGCTGGTGATGCCCCAATGGGTGGACCCGCCCGAAATCCTGCACCATGACGACATCGACCACGGCGAGCTGATCACCTCCTCGATTACCAGCTCCATCCTGAACAACACCCGCACCTTCCGGGTCTACCTGCCCGCGGGCTATGACGGGAACGGCGAGTACCCGACGCTGTACATCCATGATGGCGGCGAGTATCTCTCCCTCGCGAGCGCCGTCAACATCCTCGATTACTCCATCGCCCACGGCATCTGCGAGCCGCTGATCGCCGTGCTGGTCAACCCGGTCAACCGGAACGACGAGTACTGGCTGAACGACCAGTTCATCCGTTTCATGGTCGAGGAGATGGTTCCCCGGATCGATTCCACCTATGCCACGGCGCAAACCCCTCAGCGGCGGGGAACGATGGGACCCTCCCTCGGCGGGCTGATCTCCCTCGCCCTGGGGTATTATCATCCGGGTGTGTTCGGCCTCATCGGCGGGCAGTCCTCCGCCCTGTGGCCGAACAATGGGGAGATCATCACGTTGTACGACCAGGCGGAGCTTCTCCCCCTGGCCGTCGCGCTGCAGGTCGGCACCTTCGAATCGCCGCTGGAGGACAACCGGACCCTGCGGGACATCCTCGCGGCCAAGGGGTACCCCGTCAGCCTGCGGGAGTACCATGACGGCCATTCCTGGGGCAACTGGCGGGCGCACATGGATGAACTGCTCGCGGAGCTGCTGCCCGCGGAAACCTCGGTGCCATGAGCGGGGAGATGGGGTAGATGAGAGAAAAAGCCGGAGGCCGGATGCCGGGGAGAATGGGGAAAGCGCTGTTGCTCCTGGTGAGCCTGCTGCTCGCCGCGGGAGTTGCGCGCGCGGGGCTCGCGCCGCACCTGGAGGGCGGTGAAGTGGTCTTTTCGCTGCGGGCGCCCGAGGCGAAAGCGGTGGCGCTCGCGGGTGAGTTCAACGGCTGGGATCCTGCGCTCCATCCCATGGAGCGGGGGTCCGGCGGGGTCTGGACTGTGCGCGTCGCCCTTCCCCCCGGCACCTACCAGTACCGTTTCGTCGTCGATGGGAAGTGGATGGCCGATCCCGAGAACCCGGCGACGGTGAAGAACAACTACAACGAGGACAACTCGCTGTTCACCCTCACCCCGGACGGCCGTCTCGAGCTTCGCGGCCGGAGGCCGGGGGAGAAGGGCGAGGGCGCGGGGCGCAAGGCGGGCGAGGGGCGTGTCCTGCTCGCCCTCATCTGGCACCAGCACCAGCCCTACTACTACGATGCCGCCCGGGATCAACTGATCGCGCCCTGGGTAAGGACGCACACGACGAAAGACTACTACGACATGACCTCCCTGCTCGCCGATCACCCGGAGGTGCATGTCACGGTGAACCTGACGCCGGTGCTGCTGCGCCAGATCGAGCTCTATGTCGATCGGCTCGGCCCCTACTTCGATGAGCGGGAAAATCGGATACGGACGTCCGATTTTATGAAAAAGTGGAGGGGACACACCGATCCCTGGGCGGACCTGATGCTCACCCCGGTGGAGCGGTTCGGCCCGGCGGAGGACAGCCTGCTCTTCCGGGGCGAGTGGTCCTGCTTCAGCATCTCCTCTGTGATCATGGACCGTTTTCCCCAGTACGCCGCCCTCCGCAGCGTCGACCCGGAGCGGTTCACCGCGCGGGACAAACTCACCCTGAAGTGCTTCTTCTACCTCGCCAATTTCGACCCGGCCTTTCTCCGCGGGCCGGTCCGGCTGGTCACCGGCCGCACGGTGGACCTGAGCGATCTCCTCGTCGAGGAGGAGGGGCCCATCTGGAAGCTGCGCCGCCCCCTCACGGAGGAGGATGCGAACCGCCTGGTCGCCGAGAGTTACAAGCTCTTCGAGGCGGTCATCCCGCTGCACCGGGCGATGCGGTATGACCCCGCCGCGCGGACGGGGCAGGTGGAGGTGACCACCACGCCCTATTTCCACCCGATTCTCCCCCTGCTGATCGATGCGCACGCCGGGCGGTCGGGGGTTGACGAGGCCCCGGCGGACCTTTCCTTCGCTCACCCGGAGGATGCCCGCTGGCAGGTGGAGGAGGCGGCGCGGGCGTATGAGAGATGGTTCGGGGCGCCGCCGGATGGGATGTGGCCCGCGGAGGGGTCGGTGTCGCAGGCGGCGGCGGGCCTGTTCGCCGGGGCCGGGGTGAAGTGGATCGCCACCGGGGACGGCGTCCTCGCCCGCAGCGAGCCGGGCGGGATGAAGGCGACCACGGCGTTCCGGGTGGTCGCCGGGGAGGGGGGGGACACGGTCGCCCTGTTCTTCCGTGACACGGCGCTCAGCGACCTTGTCGGCTTCCGCTACCAGCAGTTCGAGCCCGCCGAGGCCGTCGAGGACCTGGTCAGCCGCATCCTGCGCCTCGCCCCGGAAAAGAAGGGGGAGGAGCGGCTGGTGACCATCCTTCTCGATGGCGAGAACGCCTGGGAGTGGTACACTCGCGACCCGGATGCGAAGCGTTTCCTCGATGGCCTCTATAGCCGGCTCGCCGAATTGCAGCGGGAGGGCCGTCTGCTCACCGTCACCCCGGCGGAGTACCTGGCGGGCAACCCGGACCGGGGCGTGGAGCCGCACCCGGTCCAGGAGCTGCCGGAGATCCGCCGGTTGTGGCCGGGCTCCTGGATCCATGCCGATTTCAGCACCTGGATCGGCGAGGAGGAGGAGAACCGCGCCTGGCACTGGCTGGCGCGGGTGCGAGGGGACCTCCAGGGAACAACGGGAACGTACCAGCCGCTCGGAAAGGACCCGACCTCGCGTGAACAGCGGGTCCACGATGCCTGGATGGCCCTGTACGCGGCGGAGGGGTCGGACTGGTTCTGGTGGTACGGGGACGATCAGAACACCGGCGAGGGCGACAGCCGCTGGGATGCGCTCTACCGCGCCCACCTGCGCCGGGTGTATGCCGGCCTTCGGGCGGCCGGCTACGCGGTCGAGGAGCCCGTGATCCCTTCCCTGATGCAGCCGGCCGCCGAATCGCCGGAAGGGCAGGGCGCGATGGCGCCGGGGGAGTAGAACGGGGTGATGCCGATGAACCTGATGCGAACCCTCCGGGAACGGGGGAACACCGGGGGACGGGGAGATGGAGGCCTCGGGCGGAGTGCCGGCCGGGCCGCCCGGACCGCGGCGGCGTGTGCACTGCTCCTGCTGCTCCCCCTGTCTGTTTCCTACGCTGGCGAGAGGACGGAGATCACCCTTTGGCACCAGATGCTCTACGCCGAGCGGCAGGTGCTCGCCGAGGTGCTCGCCGACTTCGAGGCGGAGCACCCCGACATCCAGGTGACGACCATCTACCGCGAGACCGAGGAGCTGCGCAGCGGCTTCCAGAACTCGGCCCTCGCCGGAACGGGGCCCGAGCTCGTCTTCGGCCCCTCGGACCAGGTGGGGCCGTTCGCCACGATGGGGATCATCCGCCCGCTGGAGGACCTCCTCAGCGAGCAGGAGCTGGCCCGCCTGAACCCGCAGGGGCTCTCCTGGTACCAGGGGCACCTCTACCAGGTCGCCGACCGTCTCGGGAACCACCTGACCCTGATCTACAACAAGGCGTACGTTCCCGAGCCGCCGCAGAACAGCGATGAGATGATCGCGGTCGGGCAGGCCAACACCCTCGACCTCGACGGGGATGGCAAACTCGACCGTTTCGGCCTCGTCTGGAACTTCACCGAGCCCTATTTCTTCATCCCCTTCCTCGGCGGCTTCGGCGGCTGGGTGATGGACGATCAGTTCCGCCCGACCCTCGACACCGAGGCGAACCGCCGCGCCATCCGTTTCGTCATGGACCTGCGCGACACCTACAAGATCACCCCGAAGAACAGCGACTACGAGACCGCCAACTCCCTCTTCAAGGAGGGGATGGCGGCGATGATCATCAATGGCGACTGGTCCTGGGCGACCTACCAGGATGCGGGCATCGACATCGGGGTGACACGGATTCCGAAGATCGTCGAGACCGGGCTCTGGCCGACCCCGATGGTCTCGCCGAAAGGGTATTCGATCAACATCAACATCAAGGAGGGGAAGCTCGCCCCGACCCTCGTCCTGCTGCGCTACCTCCTCGCCGATGATGCCCAGCGCCGCCTCGCCGCGGCGACGAGCATCATGCCCACCAGCCTCAAGGTGCTCGATGAGCCGTTCATCCGCGATGATGAGATCATGTCCAACTCCCTCGCGCAGATCGAGGTCGGCCGCCCGATGCCCATCGTCCCGGAGCTGCGCGCGATCTGGGATGCCATGCGCCCCGCCTACCAGGCTTTCCTCGGCGGAGCGATGGGAGCGGATGAGGCCGCCCGCAGCATGCAGGAGGTGGCGGAGAAGAAGATCCGCGAGATGAACGAGGTGCAGCAGCCCGCGCCCTATGTCGGCGCGCTCAAGCTGCTCGTCCTCCTCGGCGTCCTCGCGGGCCTGTTCTACCTCCGCGGGTCGGTGGTCGAGTTCTTCCGCGACCTGCGCAAGCGGTCCTTCATCTACTGGATGGTGCTGCCGGCCTTCCTCGTCATCCTCCTCACCGTGGTCTATCCCTTCATCTACAACATCATCCTCAGCGTGTCGAACATGGGGCTGCGGAACTTCTTCAGTTGGCGGATCATCGGGCTGCAGAACTACGTGCGGGTCTTCTCCGAGGCGGCCTTCTACTCCGTGCTCGGCAAGACGGTCATCTGGACGGCGGTCAACATCGTCTTCCATGTCACCCTCGGGGTGTTCCTCGCCCTGCTGCTCAACCGTGTGCTGCCCGGCAAGGGGATCATCCGCACGTTTCTCATCCTCCCCTGGGCGGTGCCGCAGTACATCACCGCGCTCACCTGGCGGGGGATGTTCAACCAGGAGTACGGCGCCCTCAACCTGATCATCGCGAAGTACCTCCACATGCCGCCGGTCAACTGGCTCGGCTCGCCCACCGAGGCGTTCCTCGCCTGCATCCTGACCAACATCTGGCTCGGGTTCCCCTTCATGATGGTGGTCGCCCTCGGGGGGTTACAGTCCATTCCGCACACCCTCTACGAGGCCGCGGACATCGACGGCGCCGGGTGGTGGACCAAGCTGACCCGCATCACCCTGCCGCTGCTGAAGCCGGTGATGACCCCGGCGATCGTCCTCGGGATGGTCTGGACCTTCAACAACCTGAATGTCATCTGGCTGGTCTCCAACGCCGGCGAACCCTCGGACAAGACCCACATCCTGGTCTCGTTCGTCTACAAGAGCGCCTTCAACCTCTACCGTTACAGCTACGCCGCGGCGCTCTCGATGGTCATCTTCGGCATTCTTCTCGTCTTCGGCCTGTTCTTCCTCCGGCAGGCGCGGGCGACCGAACCGGTGTACTGAGGGAGGATGTGATGCGAAAGGACAACCCGGCGACGAGGCTGCTCATCTACGCAATCCTGCTGCTCTTCGTCCTCGTCTCGGTCTACCCGGTGATCCGGGTGCTCAGCATCTCCCTGCGCCCGGGCGACCGCCTGCTCAGCACCAGCCTGGCGATCATTCCGCCGAACGCCACCCTCGCGAACTTCGTCGAGCTGTTCACCGACCGCCCCTTCCTCCGCTGGATGTGGAACAGCACCCTGGTCTCGGTGGCGGTGACGATTCTCGGGGTCTCCCTCGCCTCGACCGCGGGCTATGTGCTTTCGCGTTTCCGCTTCGTCGGGCGTGGGTTCGCGCTGCTCAGCATCCTGACCACGCAGATGTTCCCCGCGACGATGCTGCTGCTGCCGATGTACATCATCATCTCGCGGCTGCACCTGCTGAACACCTATGCCGGGCTGATCGTCGTCTACAGCGCAACCGCGATGCCCTTCTGCGTCTGGACGATGAAGGGGTATTACGACACCGTGCCCTACACCCTCGAGGAGGCGGCGATGATCGATGGCTGCAACCGCTTCCAGGCGTTCTACCGTGTCGTGCTCCCGCTGGTCACCCCGGCGCTGGCGATCACCGCGCTCTTCAGCTTCATGTCGGCGTGGTCGGAATACCTGGTCGCGGCGCAGGTGCTGCAGGACCCGAAGATGTACACCCTGCCGCTGGGGCTGAAACAGTTCCAGGGGAACATGGCCACCGAATGGGGCCTTTACGCCGCCGGGGCGCTGGTGGTTTCGGTGCCGATCATCGCCCTGTTCATGCTCGCCAACCGCTGGCTGATCAGCGGCCTGACACTGGGAGGGGTGAAGGAATAGGTATTTTGTTACGCATCTGCTTGTTATTCTGTAAATTAAATGTAGCCCGGGGTCGTTGACCCCGGGAATCCTTTTCCGGCGACTTGTCGCCGGGTGAATAACGGGCTTGCCTGTGGTTGCTCACCGCGGCGCTTGCCACGCCGCCTGCCTCGGCGCAGCCTTGGCGCAGACGG
>CAYOKT010000016.1:10776-44803 GCA_964404605.1 uncultured bacterium | reverse complement strand
CGGCAGCGCGATGGCGAAGTACCGGCGTGCGAGGGCCGGGTCATACCGGCCGCGTGGCTGGAGGCGCATCATGTAGCGGAACATCGCCGCGAAGACGATCGCCGCGAGGAGATTCATCAGGCTGAGGCCGACTGCACGAAAGCCGAGAATGACGACCAGCACACGACCCGACTGGAGGAGGATGCTGTTCACCAGGGTCGGGAGACTGACTTTCGCTTGCTCCAGGGTCCCTGAAAATGTTTCCGAATAGGTGCTTCCGATTCTCGTAAAGAGGAACACCGCGACCCAGATGAGGATCACCTTGACATGGGTCGGACTCTCGAAGTGGTAGCCGAAGACTTTTATCGCGAGGAGTAGTCCGAGGAGGAAGAGGAGAACATAGCCGCCGAGGGAGAACCCGATCAGGCGATGGTAGGTGCTGATGCAGGCGCCCCTGTCCCGCCCCTCCGAGATGAGCTTGATGTGGGCGGAATTGAAGCCCGGGTTGGCGAGGAAACCGAAGCCCATGATCAACGCCTGGGCGAAGACCACCGTGCCCAGGACCCTTGGACCGGCGATACGGGCGACGAGAATGCCGCCGATCATCTTCAGGGCGAAGACGAAGAACTGGGTGCCGTAGGAGACGATGAGCCGCTGCGTGATCATCGTCACGCCGTTCGCTCTCGTCTCCGTTCCCGCTTCCGCCGCCATTCTGCTCACTGTTCTGGTTGATCCGGTCCTGCGAACGAACATCCTGCGAAAGGCCGGCCTGTTTCAGACATTCCGGTTCCGGACAGCCTGGTGCATCCCGGCAGGCTGGAGGACCACCCGGCCGCACTCCTCGCGCGAAGGCCAAAGGTAAGGTATTGCACACCCATCCGGTTGAGCGGGATCACCCGGTTCGCGCTCTCTGCGGGGAAAGGCTCGGTGTCTCCGCCCACCCGGGAGGGTCGGCGGTAGAATGTGTCGGCATGGTGGGGCCGGGCCGCTATTTCACCAGAAGGAGCTTGCGCGTGCTCCTCCGGCCGCCGGCTTCCAGGCGGGCGAAATACAACCCGCTGGCGTGTCCGTCCGCGTTCCAGGTCATCTCGTGGCGGCCGCCCGGCAGGACCCCGTCCGCGAGGGTGGCGACACGCCTGCCGAGAAGGTCGAACACCACCAGCCGGGTCCTGCCTGCGTCCGGCAGGGTGAACCGGAGGACCGTGCTGCCGTTGAAGGGGTTCGGGTAGTTCTCGAGCAGGAGATAACGGTGCGGCACTTCTCCGGCCGCCGGGGGAACGGAAAGCCCCGAGTTGGAACCGCCCGGAGTCGGATCCATCGCTCCCCAGTCCCCCCCGCCGTCCGGGAAGCGGCCGAAGGAGATGTCCGTACCCTGCAGGCCGAACGTGATCGAATCGACGGCGGAATACAGGCCGTCCTCCCCGTGGTACAGGCCGATGAATTCCCCCTCGCGGTCGAGCTTGAACGTGGCGTGCAGGGGTCCCTGTTCCTCGTCATCGTCCGTCCAGACGAGGAGAAAGCCGCCGGGGGCGACCGAGGTGTCGGGGAAGATCCACTTGTCGGGGCGGCCCGGGTCGTCGCTCAGGCTCCATCCGCCCAGGTGGATGGCGGCATCCGAGCCGTTGTACAGCTCGACCCAATCGTCGTATTCGCCGGCTTCGTCCGCAAGAGTCGCCTGGTTCGAGGCGAGGAACTCGTTGACCAGGAGACCATGGAAGAAGTAGGCCAGCAGTTCGTCCGGCGCGTGGGGAGGACAGGTCGAACTCGCCCCGGAGACATCGGACGCCTCGAAATAGTACTCGATGTTGCGGCCGGTTGACACGGGCAGCGTGACAGCGTACCGCTCGACGGTGAGGATTCCTTCCGTCCGGATGCCGGTCTCCTCCATGTCGTACGGCACCGGGTCGTCCTCCCCGACGACCATCAGGCGAACGACGGGGGATTCCTGGTCATCGTAGACATCAATGGTGAATTCGACCCGGTCCGGCCCGGTCATCGCCCGCAGGCCCGGGCGGCCGCGGAACACCGGCGCGAGGTTTCCGGGGATGAGCTGGAGGACAGCGGTGTCGTAGCGGGCCGCGATATAAGGGCGGAGTCCGTAGGGCACATGCCCGCCGAGGTCCTGGTTGAACGAGTTGAGGAAATCCGTCTGGCTCCAGCCGTAATCGAGGGGGCGGTAGGGGTCGGTGAGCGCCGCCTGCTCGATCAGGGCCAGCAGTTCCGTCAGCCTGCCGTCGAGGACATCCTCATTGAACGCTTCTGAAAGCAGTTGAAGGAGGAATTCCGTGTACAGGTTGCGGTACTGCGGCACCGCGAGCACCCGGTCGACCAGCGGGCGGCTCTCCCCGTGCGCATTCCCCCACTGGTAGACGTTTCGCACCCCCCAGTCCCGCCCCGGCTCGATCCCGCTCCACCAGACGCCGAAGGTGTTGTCCAGGTCATAGGGGATATACTCGAAGCGCCCGGTGGCCGTGTTATGATAGAGGTAGTAGTTGTTCTTGTTATACCAGTAATTGTCCCAGTGGCCGACGAGGACCTCTACCGCGAGGGCCTTGAGAAAGCCCCAGACGTCGAAGCAGGCCTCGAGGCTGTCGACGAATTCCGCCTCACTGCTCAGGTTGATCACACGGATCAGGTGGGCGAGGTCGGTGTAGTCGTCCTCGTCACGGTTGGTCCGCAGGTCGTAGGCGCGGCGCCCTCCCACGGTGAACTTGTAGGAATCCGGGTCGTCATCGATGTACTCCAGCGTGGCGGGCCACAGGCATTTGTAGAAGTTCCCGTCCTTGTTGCCGAAGCGCGTGTCGAGGAAGGTCTTGTCGTAGTCCTCGACATGGATGTAGAGCCCCCGGTATTCACCGTTGATGTACAGCTTCACATGCGCCGCCCGCGAGGAGGGGACGGCCGGCCGCTTGAACAGGTCCCAGCAGAGTTTGGAACGGACGATGGAGGGGTCGTTGTGTTCGCCGTTCAGGTTGAAGGTTTTCAGCCCGTGGAAGCGGCCGTCTTCATCGAACGCATCGAAGGAGACCTTGAACGACTTCTTCTGCGAGTAGCGGGAGGTATTTCCCCTCAGGCGGAACCCGACATTCGGGACCGTGGTGTCGATTTCACTGCTCAGGTAGTGGATGGAGGCGGGCAGGTAGCGGCGGTTCTCCAGGTTCTCCTCGGCCAGCAGCCAGGCGAGGGAATCCGGGTCGAGGCTGATCTGGACCAGGGGCAGTTCGTCGTCGCGGAACAGGACCTCCGAGTCGGAGAAATGGTCCTGGGCCGCGATTCCGCCCGCCAGGCAGAGGAGCAGGAGCGCGCAGGCGCCGGTGAAGCGGATCGTTGCGGCGGGATCTCTACTCCGCGCGTCGACAGCTGTCATCCCGTTCTCAAGGGGCGTCACCCACTGCTTCCGTCACCTTCGCCGGGCTCCATTCGCCGAGCGCCTCGGCGTGGATCTTCACCGGGCCCTTCGCCGTCCAGGTCTGCTCGTAGTTATAGCCCCACTTGAGGTATTCCGATGCGCCTCCGCCCTGCGTGGTGATCAGCACCCGGTTGCTCACCGTTCCGATCGAAGCCGCGACATCGGCCGGCTTCTCCTTGTCGCCGCCCTGCGGGTCCACGTTCACCCAGCCGTACCCCGGGAGGTAGACCTGGCTCCAGCGGTGGAAGTACTGGTCGGTCGAGGCTTCGTCCCCCCGGACCACCACCGCGCCGACATACCGCGCGGGAATGCCGGCGGCGCGGCAGAGGGAGATGAAGAGGAAGGTGTACTCGCTGCAGGAGCCGCTGCCCCGGGCGAGGACACGCGGTGCGACGTTCCACCCGCCCGCGAGTTCGTAGTGCAGCCGCTCGCGGATGTACTTGTGGATGTTCCGCATCATCCAGTAGGGGTTGGTCTCCTCGCCGACCGCCTCCTTCGCCGCCTTCTCGATCAGTGGATCGTGAATCCGGTACTTGTCCTCGTCCACGAGGTACATCTTGCGCACGTCGGCGGGGATATCATCGAGCGTGCCCACCTCGTGCGGGTAGATGAGGCGCCGGGCGGTGGAGAGTTCGGCGGTCGTCTCCATGCGGATTTGCAGCCGCTCCGCGAGCGGGGGATTCTCGAAGTGGAAATGGGCCACCGGTTGCCGCCAGCGGTCGTGCAGGATCTCCAGCGGCTCGGGGGTGAACCGGACCGGGCTCAGCAGCGTCTGGTTGGGGAGGTCGCCGGGCACGGCGATGTAGACATCCAGCTCCGGCACCTCGCCGGGGCCGTAATTGCGGAACTCGTAGGTGAGCAGCAGGTCGAGGGTGTGTTCATCGCTCCGGGTGGTCGTCTCGCCGTCCTCCAGCACCAGGGCGTACAGCGAGTCCGACTGGTAGTCGGCGTTCCACAGCGCGGCGCCGTCCGTGGCGAGCCCGCGGGCGTACTTCCCCGGCGCGTCGATGCTGAAGATCACCTCGCCATGCTTGGGATCAAAGAGGTAGAGGCGGTCATCGCGCCGGTCCGCCACCCAGAGATACCCCTTCCACCAGGTCAATCCCGTCGAGGCGCCGGAGGGCGCGGTGAAGCGTACGACCGTGGTGCCATCCTCGGGGGAGATCTGGCAGATCACATCCTCTCTCGGGTCCGCCAGCCAGAGATAGGACCCGTCCCAGGCGATCCCCTGCGGGTCGGCCGTGGGGGCCTCGATGCTGCTGACCGCGATGCCGGTGTCCACATCGAGCCGCGAAATCCGCCCCTCCTCGCCGTCGAGGCACCACAGCATCTCCCCGTCCCAGGCCAGCCCGCGGACGAGGAAACCGGGCGCGGGAAGAGTCCTTACAACGCTCCCTGTGGCGGGGTCCACCGCGTACAGGCTGTCCGTCAGCCGGTCCGCCACCCACAGGCGGCTGCCGTCGAAGGCGAGCCCGGTGGAGGCCGGTCCGGGTGCGGGCACGGCGCGGAGGAGATCACCCGGCGCGGCCGACAGGGTCGCTCCCGAAGAGAGACCGCCGGAGAAAACCGCAAACAGAATCAGAATGGCGGACCTGAACAGGGGCAGGGTACTTCTCGAACGAGGATGGTACATGGCTGTTCCTCCCCTCCGAAACGGTATGAGTCTTGTGGAAAGCAGTTCTCCGGAACCTACCAACCCGGGCGGGCGGGTGCAACTCCCATCATGATTCCCTCGCTTCGGCGGGTCCGGTCACGTCGCCGGCACCTGTGTCCTTCGCCCGCCATCCGCCCCACCAGAGAGGAACCGCGCCGGTCCCGAGGGCGACAAGCAGCCACGCCGCGAGGGGCGAACTCCCGGGAGCGGGCAGCAGCAGTTTGCCGATCCCGGCGAGCAGCAGGTACACCGAGGCGGCGGTTGCGAGGACCAGCAGGGCTCCCCGGCGGAATTTCCGCCCCGGCTCCGCGGGGTCGTCGTGCACCCGGCGCGCCGTCCGCGCCCAGAGGCCTGGCGGGCGGACACGGGCGTAGAAGACGTCGAGCACCCGCTCGTCGGTCCGGGGGGTCAGCCAGGTGATTACCAGGACCGCCAGGGTGGTGGCGGAGGACATCAGGAGCAGTTTCAGCCACTCCTGGCGCACCGTCGCCAGCAGGATCGGCGCGACGATGAGCGAGGTGATAATCGCCGCGAATTCCGAGTAGAGGTTGATCCGTTCCCACAGCCAGCGGAGCACCAGCACCGAGCCCATCCCCGCGCCGAAGAGCAGCGTCAGGTACCATGCCCGCTGGATCGAGCCGAGGTTCGCCATGATCGCCAGCGCGATCGCCAGCACCAGCAGGTTCGAGAGGCGGGCGATGACGACCAGCTCCCGCGAGGCGGGCTCCCGCTTCAGCCAGGCCCGGTTCACCAGCCGCAGGTAGATGTCGTTGCTCCAGTAGCTCGCGCCCCAGGAGAGGTGGGTGTCCAGGGTCGAGGCGAGCGCCGCGAGCAGGCCGGTGAGCATCAGCCCCCGGATTCCGGCCGGCAGCAGGTCGCGGATTCCGGTGGCGAAGAGGATCTCCCGTCCGGCGATGAAGCTCTCCCCGCCCGCGGCGGCGGGATCGAACGGGTAGATGACGAGCAGCGCCACCGCGATCGGGAGCCAGAAGAGGCTGCGGACGAGGACCTGGGCGATGGTGAAGAACACCGCGGCGGATTTCGCCTCGGAGTCGCTGCGGCAGGCCATGGTCCGCTGGGCGAGGTACCCGGTGCCGTCGCTGTTGATCTGGAAGAGCCACTGCAGGCTGATGAGGACCAGGAACGGCATCAACGCCTGCCCGCCGGTGGGGCGGAAGGAGAGGACCCGGGCGGCGTAGTCGCTGCCGTACAACTCGCCCAGCCGGTGGACGATGGTCCCCAGCCCGCCCGCTTCCCGGGAGGCGATCACGGCGTAGGCCAGCGTGGCGATCATCGCGATGCTGAACTGGACGACATCGGTCGCGATCACGCTGCGCAGGCCGCCGGTGGTGGAGTAGAGCGCGGTGAAGGAGACGATCAGGAGGATGCTGAGCAGGTTGTTCGTCGTCGCGACGAAAGGTGGGAGCCCCGAGGTGCCCGCGGTGAGCGGGACTCCGACCGCCTCGACGAGGCGCAGGAGCGGATCGAACACTCCGGCCGGCAGCCAGCGGTTCCAGAAGAGGAAGGTCTCGGCGATGCGTGTGGCCGCGACGAGGACCATCGCCATCACGGTGCAGTTGATCACCGTGCCGTAGTAGAAGGCCTTCAGCCCGCGCAGCGCGAGCACCCCGCGGCCGCTGTAGCGGACCTCGGTCAGCTCCGCGTCGGTCAACACCCCCGCCCGCCGCCAGGCCGGGCCGAGGAGAAAGCCCATCATCAGGAAGGCGATGCCGTAGATCCACAGCCGCCAGAGCATGAAGATGCCGCCGGCGGCGATCAGGCCGGTGACAAGAAGCGGAGTGTCCGCCGCGTACTGGGTGGCGGCCATGCTCATCCCCGCCTTCCACCCGGGCACCTTCCGCCCGGCGAGGAAGTACTCCTCGAGATCCCGCGAAGCCGCCTTCCGCGCGCGGAACCCGGAGGAGACGCTGTAGGCGACAAACGCCAGGACGATCAGGATGTCCAGCATATGCCCCCCGGCCGGTGTGATTTCTTCCTGCTCATCCCGCGGCGACCACCCGGTTGTCCGGGGTAATCAGGGTATCAGCGAGGGCCTTGTGCGCCGAGATGATCCCGTGCTCGATCGCGAGGACCCGCTCGAGGAAGTCGTCCTGCGGTTCGCGCCCCCGTTCCCGCCGCGCCTCGTGCGTCGCCTGCCAGGTCCGGTCGATGAACACCCGGTGGTGAAGGGGCTCGAGCAGGGAGACATAGGTCCCCTCGACGATGATGACCTTCACCCCGTGCAGGGAAACCATCTCCTCCTCAATCCGGTTCTCCGGGAAAATGACCAGTGGCTTCTCCAGCTCCTCCGCGCCCGCGAGCGCGCGCCGCAGGTGCTGCCCGAGCAGGTCCAGCCGCACCTCGCCGGGGCCGACCCACGACAGGTCCCCTCGCCGCTTCTCCTCGTTGCTCTTCGGCGGCAGGCGGAAGTAGTCGTCCTGGGCGAGGATCAGCGCCCGGATTCCCCCGCCCTCCAGCTCCTCCGCGAGGGCGGCGGCGAGCACCGATTTTCCGCTGCCGGACTCGCCCGCGATGCCGAGAAGGAAGCGCCCTTCCGCCCGGCGGATGGCGGGCAGCAGCCGCTCCGCCAGCGCCGCCGCGACCCGCCGGTCCTCCGGCCCGATGAGCAGCTTCTCCCCGAGCACCTTCACTCCCCGTCCGGCTGCGATGCGTGGTACACCCGCTCCAACTCCTCCACGGTGCAGCCGCCCGCCCCGGGGTCGGTGAACCAGCGGGGGACGGGGAAGGAAGGATCTCCGGTGTCGCGCCCCGCGAGGACATCGCGCAGCGTCGCGAGGTAGTTCGCCCCGACCCGGTCCCAGGTGTAATGGTCGCGCACACGGCGGATGCCCGCCTCCCGGAAGCGCCGCCACTCCGCCTCATCCCCCGCGAGGCGAAGCAGGCCGTTCGCGATGTCCGCCGGGTCATAGGGGTCGATGAGCACCCCGTACTCCCCGTTTTCATCGCGCAGACTCTCCGAGGGGCCGCCGTTCCGCGTCGCCACGGCCGGCAGGCCGGCGGCCATCGCCTCCAGCGGGGCGAGGCCGAACGGCTCGTAGAACGTCGTCAGCGCGAAGATGCCCCGGTGCCGCTCGGCGATGTGGCGGTAGGCGGCTGCGAGCTCCGCCTGGCTGCGCAGCTCGAAGGCGGTGATGCAGCCCTCGAGGTGGTTCGTTTCGATCACCTCGAGGAGTGCGCGCCGCAGGACTTCGCCACCCGCGCCGAGGGGCTCCGAGGGCGCGCGCAGGGGGTTCGTGCCGCCCCGGATACTCAGCGCCAGGTTCGCCGCGCCGCGCAGGGCAGGGCTGGCCGCCCAGGCCCGGACCAGCGCGATGTGGTTCTTCTTCGCGTCGAAACGGCTGGAGCAGATGACGAGCGGCAGGTCGCGGCGTTCGGCGGGGAGGTCGCGCCGGAGCATCGCCTCGATCCTCTCCGCGACCGCCTCTTCGCACGGGGCCCGCGCGCTGTGGCCGAACAGCGCGAGGTTCACCCCGGGCGGGATGACGGCGAACCGGGAATCATCCGCGGGGTCCACCGCGCCGCGGTAGAGGAGATGGCCGTACTGCTCGAGTCGCTCCATCACCGTGCTGGTGATGATCCGGGCCGCGCGGGCCGCCGCCGTCCTTTCCGCGGGGATGCGCTTGTCGAAACGGTACCGTTCAGCCGCGTCCCTGAACGACCCCAACTCGCGGATGAACCGGTCCAGCTTCTGCGCGCCGAGGCTGTGGGAGGTGAAGGTGAAGGGGATGCCGGTGCGCTCCCGGAGCAGCGCGGCGGCCAGCCCGCCGTCGCCGTAGTGCCCGGTGAACGCGTCCGGGAACGCGCCCTCCCCCCGGTAGAACTCCTCGATGCGGCGCGCCCATTCGTCCAGGTGCGGCCAAAGCTGTTCCTTGGGGAGGAACCGGTCCGGCCCGCAGGGCAGACGGAGAATCCGCACCCCCGGGTGCCCGGGATAGCCGTCCGATTCGGCGGAGAACTCGGGCCACTCGGGATCCTGGATCCGGCGGGTGAGGATGTCGACACGGCACCCGAGCTCCTCCAGCGCGAGGGCGGTCTCCTTCACATAGACCAGTTGTCCGCCGAAATCGGGGTGCTCGGTCAGGCGGCTGCCACGTGCATCGAAGTTGCCCTGCGGGTTGAGAAAGGCGATGTGCATCGGTGCGCTCCCCCTTGCGGCGGCGGTGATGGTCCCGGGCGGGCCGGGAGCGGGGCCGGGAGAAGGGTTTCCCGTACGGCCCCACGGCGTTACGCGGAATATACCTCCCTTTCCGCGGGGTGCCGCCGCCTTGTGCGGGTGCGTTTCATCCAGCGCGGCGTCGTCCGAACGGTCCGGGATGGGTGCACACAGGGCGGTCGGGGAGCACACAAAACGCGATGGGTGGCCAGGGACTACAGTCCCGGGTTTCATCAGGGTTCTCGTGACGAACGCCACTTGCTGCAAGAACCTGAAACCGTCTCTCAGTCATACCAAGAGGCGCGGGGAGCGGGACCTATTTCTCCGTGAGGACGTACACCCGGTCCCAGTCCTCGGGCGGCGGGTTGGTGAGGAAGTGGACACAGCGGTCGCGGTAGGTCTTCGAGGGGCCGTCCTCCGGGTCGATCTCGAGGGCGGCCTCGAACCGTTCCTTCGCCTCCGCGAACTTCATCTCGAGATAGAGCTCCAACCCCTCGGCGTACAGCGCGAGCACCTTGTGCTTCTCGGGGGGGAGTTCATCCGGCCCTTCGGCGATCAGCTCGAACACCGTGACCGGTTCGAGTTTCCCTTTCACCTGCAGGTTGTCGAGCTGGCGGGTGACGAACTTGTCGTGGACGTCCTTGTGGGTTTCCGGGCCGATCATGATCGTCGTGTTGTAGCTCTTGTTGGCCCCTTCGAGGCGGCTGGCGAGGTTCACCGCGTCGCCCATCACGGTGTAGTCGAACACCTCGAGACAGCCCATGTTTCCGACGATCATGTCCCCGGTGTTGATCCCCACCCGGCTGTAGAGCTGGGGGGTGCCGGTCTCCTTCCACTTTTCACGCAGCTCGGCGAGCCGCCTTTGCATGTGGAGGGCGGCACGGCAGGCCAATTCGGCGTGATTCTCGAAGTAGATCGGGGCGCCCCATTCCGCCATGATCAGGTCGCCCTCGTACTTGTCGATGATTCCCTCGTGATCGAGGACGATCTTCGACATCTCCGACAGGTACTCGTTCAGCAGTTGCACCAGCTCTTCCGGGGTCAGCTTCTCGGAGACGCTGGTGAAACCGGCGACGTCGGTGAACAGCGCGGTCATCCGCCGCTTCTCCCCGCCGAGCTTCAGCATGTCCGGGTTGTTGATCAGCTCGCTGACGACTTTCTGCGGGACATACTGCGAGAACATCCCGCGGATCATCGCCTTCTCCTTCTGCTCGAGGATGAACCGGTACACCGTGGTGCCGACATAGGCGGTCATGGTGGAGATGATCGGGACGACCATCGCGACCCACAACCGCTGGACGATGAACAGGTAAATCGCCGAGACGCCGAAGAGGACGATGAGCCCGAAGGTGGCGAGCGAACCGACCAGCAGACGGGTGCTGTTGTTGATCAGGAAGACCAGCGCGGCGAGGAGGAAGGTGATGAGAAACTCGACCAGCGGCGTAACGTTCCCGATGAAGCTCCCATCCAGCAGGGTTTGCAGCGCGTTGGCGTGCACCTCCACACCCGGCGTCTCCTGGTTCCTGCTGTGCTCCCCCGGCGGGGCGTAGGTGTAGAACGGGGTCTTCTTGTTATCCTGCAGCTCGGCGGCGGAGGCGCCGACGAAAACGATCTTGTCCTTGAACGGGTTTTCGGCGCGCAGCTCGCGGAACGGCTCGACGGATTCCGGCGGCAGGATCTGTTCGAGCACGGCGAACTCCTCATCGGACATCAGGAACCACTGCATGTAGTCCGTGTCGTCCTTGAGCAGGTCGAACTCCTGGTCGTCGAGTACGCTGGCGAAGCTGACCGTCTGGAACGTGGCCGCGGGGCCGTAGAAGTTGATCAGCATCGTGCTCTGGGTGAGCAGGGGAATGCGGCGGTCGCCGAACAGCAGCTCGTTCTTCTCGCGGAGCAATTGCACCGTGTCAGGCATCGCATCGAGAATCTGCAACGCCTTCATCGAGATCGGCACGTAGTTCGTGTTGCCGTGCACCGCGAAGAGCTGGTACTGCCGGGTGAAGCCGTCACGGTCGGAGGCGTAGTTGACGATCCCGATTTTCGCGCCGGCATCACGCAGAGACTGGATGGGGAGCAACGCCTGGGTCAGCACCTTGTTCAGGCGCGGATCGCTGTAATAGGCGATCTTCCCGGCATGGATGATATTGCCGTGCGCCTCGGCGGTGGCGAGGGCGAGCAGGGAGTCCTCGACCGGATCGGAGGGCTCGGTGAACTGCACGTCGTAGACGATCAGCCTCGCCCCGGCGGCGAGCAGGTTGTGGATCAGCCTCGCGTGGTAGCTGCGCGGAAAGGGCCAGCGCACCGGGAGGGTGGAGAAGGACTCGTCATCGATCGCCACGATGACGATGTCGCTGTGGTCCACCGGCATCGGACCACGGACGAGGAATCGAGCGTCATAGGTTTTCAGCTCGAGGTCGTAGAGCAGCCCCGTACGGCCGATGAACATCACCAGCGCCGCCAGCAGGACGCTGCCCAGCAGCCCGCTCCACAAGGAAGCCCGCTTCGACTTTTGCTCGTTCGTCATCCGGCGGCTACCCTCTACAATGTCCGGCCGAGGGTCCCAAGCTTAGAACTTCACGCTGTACGTAATGGAGAAGAAATAGTCGTTCCGCTTCTGGTACTTCGGTTGCGTCAGCGTGACCCCGGCGTTGTTGATCAACTCTTCATCCACCGGGAAGGTGTTGCCGTTCCAATACTCGTAGGTGCCCTTTTCCGAGTACATCGTCAAGCTGAAGTACGCCGTGAGGGAATGGCGTTTCAGAAAGTCGAACTGCGCCCCGCCGATCCAGTCGATGCGGCTGAAATCCACGTTCTGCAAGTGAATGGAGCTTGCCCGCGTGTCGCTCAGCGCCTGCTGATACTCCTCCGGGGTAGCGTAATCGTTCGGGTCGAGCAGGAGGCCGGGGTCGACGAGCGACTGGACCTGCTTCCCGCTGCCGAGGGTGATCCGCGGCCCGAAGTAGGGGATCAGCCGGCGGTTGTACAGCGCATATTCCCCGCGCACGAAGATGGTGTTCCAGCTCAGGTCCGTCTGCCCGCCGATGGAGGTCTGCGACGTATTCGTGAAGCCCGCCAGCGTTTTCAGCGGAAACTCGTACTTCGTTTCGTCCGTCAGCGCGATAAACTTGTAATCCGAGGTGCCGAGGGCGTCGAAGGTGTCCTCACGATTGGACGCGCTGAAGCTCAGGCTGAACCGGTTCTGTGTCGTCGAGAAGGGAATATCCTTGGCGAGCTGAACCGAATACTTGGCGGTCGAATTCTTCACCCGGTTGTCGATCGTCGTCACCGAGGCCGGGTCGCCGGGAACGGCTTCGTACGAATCGATGGTTCCGTCGTTCGAGTTGGTCAGGTTGCCGTACCCGATCGTGATATCCGGGTAGACGCCTGCGGGGTAGGCGCTCACCTTGAAGTTGTAGGAGTCGCGCGTCGTGGTGATGTCGCCGCGCCCGTTCACATTGTCGTTGTAGCTGTCATACTGCGCGGTAAAGTAGACCTTGCTTCCGAACAGGCGGATGCGGTCCTTGATCGAGAATCCCGCCCAGTCGTTGACCAGCGTCGGGTTGCCCATGGTGATGAAACTGCGGTTGATCTTCTGGTAGGCGAGCTGAATGTCGTTGCTGAAGTACCGCAGCCTCAGCTTCGCCTTGTACGACAGGGCGTTGTCGATGATCGACCCGATGACCTCGCCGAAGTCGACGGCGGAGGTGTCGATCCCGCTGGTGGGCAGCGGCTGGAAGTACTGGTTGATCCAGATGATGTCCTTGAACGCCTCGGCGTCCTCCAGCGGTGCCACCAGGGTGTTGTCGTTGTAAAGCGAGAGGGCGGTCTGCGCGTAGAAGGTGAGCCGCCGCCGGTCGAAGTTCGCCTCGATGTCGAAACCGGTCACGAGGTTGTCCTTCGAGCGGTCGCCGAACTCGATGGAACTGGTGTCGTCCTTCGCCTTCATCGCGGTGATACCGAGCATCAGGCGGTTGGGCACGCCGAAAGAGACACGCGTCGCGGCGAGCCAGCGGCGGAAGGTCCCGGGGTACAGCGTGGTGTCCACCGGCGCACCGGAGGTCGGGTCGAAGGCGATGCTCTCCCGCCCCTCCACGGCGCGGCTGAGGTTGCCGTACAGGAGCTGGATTCTCACCGGACCCGGGTTGATGTCCAGCTCGGTGCCGCGCACCCGGCGGCCGTAGAGGATGAGATCGTTGTAACGGGGGTTGATGTCGCCGATGCGCAGCCGGACCTTCGGCACGCCGAGGGTGAACAGGTACCGGTGCTGCGGTTGCAGGTGTCCCTGTTCCTGGCTGGTCAGCCGGGCGCGGGCGGTGGCGCTGAGGATGCCGTAACGGCCTCGGAAGGAGAAGGATTCCCGCGCGATGTTCTCCGTGAAGGCGTTCGTCCGCTGGGACATGCCCTCGAGGTCGGCGGACCCGGTGATGTAGCGATTCGCGGCCCTGCGGGCTTCCTCTTCCGGCTGCCAGTTGAAGAACCACGTTTTCAGGATCTCGGGACCCTCATCGGTGAGCAGGATGAGATCGATCCGGTGACGGCCCTTCGCGAAGCCCCCGACCACCGCGGTCAGCACCTCCTCGGTGATGGTCGCTTCGGCGGTATGGTCCACGCTGTTCACCCGGAGCCGGACCCGGGTCGGGTCGGTGGGGTGAACCGCCTGGTTGAAGGCGACCGCGATCAGGATCTCGTCCCCGGAGACGGTGGACAGGGGTTCCGGGGTGATGACCACCACCGGCGACTGCGGCTCCGCCGCGCCCGCCTCGCGGACGCTCACCTCGATCGGTTCGATGTAGTCGCTGCCCGGGTCGGATTCGGGAAAGGTGAGACGAGTGCCGTCCTCGAGGTCGAACTCGAGGTAGTACAGCATGCCGACGGCGCTGACGAATTCTCCCGGAATCTGGCCGACGAAGTCCGTGCCCTGGGAAACCATGTCCACGTAGTCGTAACTGTCCTGGTCACGGTTGCGGAAGCGGATTTGCGCCTCGACGACCATCGAGGGGGAGACATCCCCTTCCAGGTAGGCCGAAATGTCAATCGGTTGGCCCGCGTCCGCGAATGCCACGGGAGTGTGCACAACCCTGGCGATGCGTTCCTGGGCGTGTGCGGCGGCTGCGAACAACAGCAACACACCGACCAGTGCGAAGCGAATTCCCTTGACCATGCTGTACCTCCCCTGCTGCGAAAAACCCCCTTCTCTGTGCCGTTCTGCGCGAGGGAAGGGGGCCCACCCGGGACCGTTCCCGAAAGAACGGTCCCGGGGTCGGTGGTTTACCTAATGGTCGAGGGTATTACTCCTCACCCTCAACTTGGTAATTGATAATCAGGCGCTTGGTGTTCCCCTCGTCATCCGTGAAGATAATCTCTATCGTCCTGAAGCCAAGAGTCTCTTCCAAGAATTCGGGGATGGTCATACCCTCAAGAGAGCCCGTTTCGAGAGAGCCGTCGGTCCCCGCGAAACCCGTCGTCCCGCCCGAGACGTCTATCGACTCGTTCGAGATCAGGTTGAGGAATTGGATAAGGCCCTCGATGGCGAGCAGGTTGGTTTCGCCGTTCTCATCCACCAACACCCAGAAGGAGGTGCCCTTCACGGAGGCGACCGAGGTGGGCGTGGCGACCTGCATCGAGCCTTTCTGTTTCTTCACGTCCGCGAAGAGTTCGCCCAGTTCCATGTTCACCCGCTTCGCCAGGGAATAATCCGCCTGGCGCTGCGCGTTCACCGTGATCTCCGTGTCGGGACGGATCTTCAACTGGCTCTTGTCGTCCGTAAAGGCGAGAGCGACGAAACCGTCATCGCCGGTACGGATCTGGTCTCCGTCATCCAGAACCACCCCGAACTTGAGCGTGGTCCAGTCGTTGCCGGGTTTTTTCACCTCGGCGTTTCCCTTGGCGGTCAACACGATGGCGATGGCTTTCGAGCCCTGCGCCAGGGCTGAGCCGGCCATCAGCAGGCTGAGAACCACCGGGGCGATGTAGCGAAAAACAGGCTTATTCATCATGTCCCTCACTGCATGTGCCGGACAAGTTTTACTCTACGGTGATGCTGACGACCGTGAGCCCCGGCTGGTTCAGGTGCTGGTTGAGCTGATCCCTGGTCTGACCGGTTTCCCCGTCGATCGTGATCGAGGTGGCCTGGAACCCGGCGAACTCCGTGGCCAGCATGTCCGCCGCGTTGCTCCCGAGGATATCGCTCAACATGGTGATAACCGGATCCAGGCCGGGTCCCGTTTCGCCTCCGCCGCTCTCTCCTCCTCCGCCCTCGGAAGCCGAGGCCATGGTGAAGGAGAAGATGTTCGAGGCGTATTCCAGTTCACGGCCCGGGATTTCGGTGCGCGCGCGTCCCTTGACCATCCAGTAGTAGGTCAAACCCGGGGTCAACGCCGACTCGGTCCCGCTCGCCCCGGTGTAGGTATGATAATCCGGGAACTGGGGCGGACCTTCGTACCGCGTGTTCGTCGGGTTGCGCGATTGGATCACCGTCTGCGGATCTTCGCCCGGTTCGCCTTCGACGACGATCAAGGTCATGTCGTTCGGGGAGGACGGCAGGTTCCATGTCCAACTGAAGAACACCGGCAGGCCCTGCACGATATCCCCGTCCGCGGGCTCCTGGAGCTGCGGCGGGGGCGGGTTGTACGCCTGGGTCACCGAGGTGTACGTCCCCTCCAGGGCGCCGGTGTCCGCGTTGTACACCTGCATCTGGATCGTGTACAGCCCGGAGACCAGGTTCCCGCCGTCGATCAGGCCCAGGAAATCGTTGACATCCGCGTAACGGCTGGCGGTGGGATCCTCATGGATGAAAGGAAGATCGGCCAGGTCCTGGTTGGTGTAGGGTCCATCCCAGTCGCTGAAGTCGAACGGGGTCGTCTTGAAGAAAAGCAGTTCGGTTCCGCTGAACATCAGCGTGATCTCGATGTACACCCGGTCCGGCGGGGTCCCGACCGGGATCATGTCCACCTGGAACACCCGCTCGATGGAAGACAGGTCCACATCGGCGTTCGGGTCCTGGATGACATCGAGATCGACCAGGCTGCCGACTTCGAATATCTGCGGATTCTGGACGATCCAATCCGCATTCACCTGCACGCCGGCCATGGCGGGGAAGACCCATAGCCCCACCAGCATCGCAACGGCGGCTGCGTTTGCCCATCCCTTTTTCCGCATGTTCCCTCCTGCACCTATTCGGCCACGCACCGGCTTTTTCCTGACCATTACCCGGTGCGGCACATGTTCCCGGTTGATCGGAGGAGAATCCTCCTGTACCAAGATGAAGGTTGGGGGCTGAACATGGCAATGTTGTGTTCAGCGTCACTCAAGCAAAACGAGATGCATCACGCCGGGTTTTTCTTTCCCTGGCGTGCACGGGAGAAAGTACACCCCCTCTCGCAATGAATCAACAAAAAACAACTGTTAGCGATTTTTTCCAGGCATGAAAAACAGGCGGGCGAGCTGGCTCGCCGGGCGGGAGGGCCGGCGGTTGTCGCCCGGCGGGTGGACGGGCTACCTTGGTACATGATGAAACGGTTCCACTCGACCGGCCGGACGATCCCCGCCGCCGGTCCTCCGGCGCAACAGGATGAGCGCGCGCGACTGCGGTCGGCGCGGCGGCACGGGTCGACTCTCCACGCCCGGATGCTGCCGGTCGTTCTCACGGGCGCGCTCCTCGCCCCGGCGGCGACGCCTCTTGCCGCCGGCCAAGGGGACCGCGCGGTCTATCCGGAGATCGCGCAGGTCCGGACCACGCCCCGCCCCGGCCGCCGCGTCCCCACCGCTGAGGAGCAGAAGCGCCGGGAACAGCGCGCGCGGGCGAGAGCGGCGAGACGCTTCGAGCTGCAGGGCGCCTTCGAACAGGCGCTCGCGATCTACCGTTCCCTCCTCGATCAGCAGCCGGAGAGCGGGGAGTTCTTCGATGGCGTGCGCCGGAACCTGATGGCGCTCAGCCGCTATGACGAGGCCCAGGCGCTGCTCGAGGATCGCCTCGACTGGGCGCGGACCATGGGGGATCGGCACGAGATCTCCGCGGTGTACGCCCAGATGGGCGAGGTGCAGTACCTCGCCGGCCGCCGGGACCGGGCGGAGATCGACTGGCGGGAGGCGCTCGCCTCCAACCCGGGCGATCCCAGCGCCTACCTGACCCTCGCACAGACCTACCTCCGGTTGCGCCTGACCGATCGCGCCGTGGCCACCCTGCGCCGGGCGCGAGAGGACCTCGGCGACGAGTCGCTCTTCGCGATCAACCTCGCGATGCTCCTGCAGGCGACGATGGACTGGGAGGGCGCGGCGCGGGAGTACCTCGTCTCCCTGCGGGGATCGCCGTCGCGCAAGAGCTATGTGCTCCGCAGCCTCGCCAATTTCCCCAACACCCGCGCGGCCAACGAGGCGGTTCGGCGGGCGGTCGAAGAGGAACGGAGGTGGACCGCCGGAAAAGAGCCCTGGCCGGACTACCGGCTCGCCCTCCTCGAGATCCTCGCGAGCCAGCGGATGAAGAACGGCGACTTCTCCGGGGCGCTCGACCTCGTGGCCCGGCTGGACGAAGCGGGTGATGAACCGGGCGCGAGGCTGATCGAGTTCGCCTCCGACGCCCACGCGGAAGGCGCGGACAGCGTCGCCCGGCGAGCCCTGCGGATGGCGGGGCGGCGGATCACCGACGCCGGTGGACGCGCGGGGGTGGACATCGCCCTCGGGGGTCTCGCCGAGGCGCAGGGGAATTGGCGCGAGGCGGATTCGCTCTACAGCCTCTACTGCGTCCCGTCGGCTCCTTCACGGGTCCGTTACGTGGCGCGGAAACGGCGGGGCCTGCTCCGCCTGAATTACCTGGGTGACCCCGCGGGCGCGGCGGAGGATTTCGCCGCCCTGCTGGCGGGCCGGACGGGGGGCGAAACGGCGGAGCTGCACTACCTCCACGGGCTGGCGCTCGCCCGGCAGGGACGGTTGGACGAGGCGGAGGAGGAGCTGGCCTTGCCGGGCGGGGAGCCTCGCGCCGGCGGCCCGCCGCCCCCGGTGAAGAGAATCGGACGGGTGGACGGGTTGGCCGCCGATGCCCTGGTCCTCCGTGCGCGCATCGCCCTGTGGAAGGGCGATACCGCCCGCGCGGCGGCCTTCCTCGACAGCCTGCTCGCCCGGCCGGGAGGGTACGAGGCGGAGAACGAGGCGCTCCTCCTCCAGCACCTGGTCGCCTCCGGCGCGGACAGCCTCGCCCTGCGCGCCTTCGCCGCCGCGGACAGCGCGGAGTTCAGCGGGGACAGCGCTCGAGCCCTGTCCGGGTATCACCTCCTCGCCGGGGAGGAGGTGGGAGCCCTCGCCGCGGAGGCCGCGTGGCGGGAGGCGCGGCTGCTCGCCGCCCGGGGCGGCCGCGAAGCGGCCCGGGCGCTCGCTTCCTTCGCGCAGCGTTTCCCCGCCAGCCCGAGGGCGGAGGAGGCGTGGATCACCCTCGGCTCGTTGATGGAGGCGCGGGGCGACACCGTGGAGGCGATCACCGCCTACGAGAGCCTGCTGCTCGACCACCCCGAGGGTCTGCTCGCCCAGGAGGCCCGCTGGCTCCTCGACCACCTCGCGGGGGGCGGGACGCCGGGGCTGCCGCCCATGACCCCGCAAACCCCCTGAAGAAGCGCACGCCCCCTATCCTTCGACACGGTCACGGCGCTCGCCACGGTAAACGCCTCGCATGAAACCCGGGGCACCCGCCTTCGCAGCGCTACCCGCCTTCGCCTATGGCTATGGCGTGGCGAGCGGTGCGGCAAGAGCCCCGGGCCACCCGCACGGCCCGTCTCCCCGGATGGCCGGGGGGAGGGAAAACATCCCTTGTTGCGGAATCCGCCTTGTCCCCTGCGGGTGGGGCGGGTATTTTGCGTCTGACCGGACAGGCCCGTGGTTCACCGGCGGATGCAAGCGGGGAGGGGTACCCCGGGGAAGAGGGATACCCTGTCGCCCGGCTGTCATCGTCGAACGGAAGCAGGGGCTCCTCCGGGGAGGGACCATCTGACCGCCCGGCTCCACCGGGCAGGGGACAGGGAAATGGAAAGCATTGATCAGAAGCTGAAGCAGCTCCAGGAACTGCGTGACAAGGCGCGCCTCGGCGGCGGAGAACGCCGCATCGAGGCGCAGCACGGCAAGGGGAAGTACACCGCCCGTGAACGGATCATGCGCCTGGTGGACGAGGGCTCCTTCGAAGAATTCGACATGTTCGTCACCCACCGCGAGAAGGAGTTCGGGCTCGATGAGCAGCAGTACCTGTCCGACGGCGTGGTTACGGGACATGGGACCATCCGCGGCCGCCAGGTGATGATCTTCTCGCAGGATTTCACGGTGCTTGGGGGGTCCCTCGGCGAGATGTTCGCCCGGAAAATCGTCAAGATCATGGACTACGCGATCAAGGTGGGGATTCCGATCATCGGGCTGAACGATTCCGGCGGGGCGCGCATCCAGGAGGGGGTTCTCAGCCTCGCGGGGTACGCCGACATCTTCCTGCGCAACGTGCTCGCCTCGGGGGTGGTGCCGCAGATTTCGGCGATTCTCGGTCCCTGCGCGGGGGGAGCGGTCTACAGCCCCGCGATCACCGACTTCACGATCATGACCCGAGATATCAGCTACATGTTCGTCACCGGTCCCCGGGTGGTGAAGACGGTGACCCACGAGGATGTCACCCCGGAGACCCTCGGCGGACCGGAGGTGCACGCCAGCAAGTCCGGTGTCACCCATTTCGTCGCCGACACCGAGGATGATGTCTTCGAACTCATCCGGAAGCTGATCTCTTTCATGCCGCAGAACAACATGGAGGAGACCCCGCTGGTCTCCTGCGATGACCCCATCGACCGCCTCGAGGATGACCTTAACTACGTGATCCCCACCGACCCGAACCTGCCTTATGACATGAAGTTCGTCATCGAGTCGGTGGTGGACCACGGTGACTTCCTCAATGTTCACCGGATGTGGGCGCCGAACATCATCGTCGGGTTCGCGCGCTTCAACGGCCGCGCGGTGGGCATCGTCGCCAACCAGCCGAACCACCTCGCCGGGGTGCTCGACAACAAGGCTTCCCGCAAGGCGGCCTCTTTCGTGCGTTTCTGCGACGCCTTCAACATTCCCGTCGTCACCTTCGTCGATGTCCCCGGGTTCATGCCCGGCACGCACCAGGAATATGAGGGGATCATCCTCAACGGCGCGAAGCTCCTCTACGCCTACGCCGAGACGACCGTGCCGAAGGTCACCATCATCACGCGGAAGGCCTATGGCGGGGCCTACGATGTGATGAGTTCCAAGCACCTGCGGGGCGATCTCAACTACGCCTGGCCCACCGCCGAGATCGCCGTGATGGGACCCCGCGGAGCCGTTGAGGTGTTGTACGGCAGGGAAATCAAGCAGATGCCCCCCGAGGAGAGGGAGAAGTTCCTCGGGGAGAAGGAGAAGGAGTACCGGGACCGGTTCGCCAACCCCTACAACGCCGCGAAGCTGGGCTACATCGACGATGTGATCGAGCCGAGGAACACCCGGTTCCGGATCATCCGCGCGCTCGAGTCGCTGGCGGGGAAACGGGACAGCAATCCGCCCCGCAAGCACGGACTGATACCGCTGTAAGGCAGACCCGGCCGGGGTGAACACGCGGCGGCGCGGAGTGTCCGTCCGCGGATCGTCCCGGCGCGGTTTCGAGGAAACAGGATGAAGGGACTGGAAGCCATCATCGCGGGTCATGGTGTCGCCCTGGCCGTCGTCGGCATGGTCGTGGTCTTCATCGCCCTCGCCTTCCTGATGCTGATGATGAAGGGACTGAAGAAGGCCCAGGATGCGGTCCTCGCCCTCGAGAAACGGCGGCGGTCGGCGAGGGCGGCGGGGACCGGGGCGGAGGCGGCCCTCCTCCCGGAGGAGGGGGACCTCCCCGGTGTTCTGGTCGCGGCCATCGCCCTGACGCTGATCCTCGAGGAGGAGCAGATCCACGACGAGGAGTCGCTGGTGCTCACCCTCCATTCGATGCCGAAACCCTACAGCAACTGGTGGCAGGGGACGTTGCGGCGCGCCTGGTCGGCGCGTCTTACCGGCGGGCGTCCCACGGTGATGCAGACCGAAGACCCGGAGCGCGGCACGAAAATCTGAGCCGGCCGCGGCGCCCGGAAACTGCGACACCGGGCCGGACAGGATGTGAGGATGATCCCTGCGGGGGATGAGGACGATGAAAACCTATCGCTTCAAGATTTACGGGCACCAGTTCGAGACCAAGGTGGTCCGCCGCACCGATGAAGAGGTCGTCTTCACGGTGAACGGCCAGGAGTACAAGGCCTACCTGGAGCCGATGAAGAAGCGGACCTTCGCCCGCCCCGCCCCGAAGGTGGAGCGGCCGGTGGCGGTGCCGAAGGAGACCCCGAAGATCACCGCTCCCCCCGACGAAGCCAAGGGGGCCGGGGTGGTCAAGGCGCCCCTGCCCGGGTTGATCCTCAAGGTGACGGTGAAGCCGGGCGACACGGTGAAGGTCGGCGACACGGTGTGCATCATGGAGGCGATGAAGATGCAGAACAACATCGCCGCCACTGTCGCCGGCACCGTCCGTGAAGTGAAGGTCAAGGAGGGCGACAGCATCCTCGAGGGCCAGGAGCTGCTCACGATCACGAAGGCATAGGCGGACGGCGGACAGGGAAAATGGAAATCTTCCAGGAGTTTCTCGGCTACACCGGCTTCGCGCAGCCCGCCCTGTGGAAGAACCTGGTCATGATCGCGGTCGGGCTCTTCTTCCTCTACCTGGCGATCAAGAAAGACTACGAGCCCCTGCTCCTCGTCCCGATCGGGTTCGGGATCATCGTCGGCAACATCCCCTTCGCCCTCGATGCGAACCTGCGCATCGGCATCTATGAGCAGGGCTCGGTGCTGAACTACCTCTACTTCGGGGTGACCCAGGGCATCTATCCGCCGCTGATCTTCCTCGGCATCGGGGCGCTGACCGACTTCTCCGCCCTGCTCTCGAACCCGAAGCTGGTACTCCTCGGCGCGGCGGCGCAGGTGGGGATCTTCCTCACCCTTCTCGGCGCGCTGGCCCTCGGTTTCTCCCCGACGGAGGCGGCGGCCATCGGGATCATCGGCGGCGCGGACGGCCCCACCGCCATCTTCATCTCCTCGAAGCTCGCCCCGCACCTGATGGGCGCGATCGCCATCGCCGCCTACTCCTACATGGCGCTCGTCCCGGTAATCCAGCCCCCGATCATGAAGCTCCTGACCACGAAGGGGGAGCGGAGAATCCGGATGAAACCCTCCCGCAGCGTCCCTCGCTCCGAGAAGATCATCTTTCCGGTCCTGGCCTTCCTCGGGACCTGCTTCATCGCCCCCGGCGCCCTGCCGCTGCTGGGGATGCTCTTCTTCGGCAACCTGCTGAAGGAGAGCGGGGTCACCGAGCGTCTCGCCCGCACGGCGGGCACCTCGCTGGTGGACATCGTGACCATCCTCCTCGGGCTCACCGTGGGCGCTTCGACCCAGGCGCAGTACTTTCTCACCCCGAAGTCCGTGCTCATCTTCGTCCTCGGGGCGATCAGCTTCGCCATCGCGACGGCGGGCGGGGTGCTCTTCGCCAAGTTGATGAACCTGTTTCTCCCCAAGGACGGCAAGGTCAATCCCCTGATCGGCGCCGCGGGGGTGAGCGCCGTACCGGACAGCGCGCGGGTCGCCCAGCAGGTCGGCCGCCTCTACGACCCCGACAACTACCTGCTGATGCACGCCATGGGTCCGAATGTGGCGGGTGTCATCGGGTCCGCCACCGCCGCGGGGGTGCTGCTCTCCTACTTCCTGGGGAAATAAAGCGGGCGGTTCACCGGGCGCGGCGCTGGTGCTCGATCTTGATACAGCGGTCCATGACCACGTCCAGCCCCGCCTCGCGGGCGGCGCGGGCCGCGGCTTCGTTGATGACCCCCAGTTGCAGCCAGACCGCCTTCGCCCCCTTCTCGATCGCCTCCCGGACGATGGGCTCCACCTGGTCCGGGCGGCGGAAGATGTCGACCACTTCGACCTCGCCGGGGATCGCGGAGACGCTCGGGTAGCTCGTCCGCCCGAGGATCTCCTCGGCCGCCGGGTTGACCGGCACGATGTCGTACCCGTGCCGCAGCAGGTAGCGCGCGACGATGTTGCTGTCACGCTCCGGCTTCGGGGAGAGGCCGACTACGGCGATTTTCCCCTTCGTGTTCAGGATCCGTTCGATCACCGGCGGGTCGTCCCATCTCGCCTCGTCCATGAACTGTCCCTTGTACTGTTCCAGCGATTCGCCTGTTTCGGCCCCGCGGCTCCCTCAGGGGAAGGGCTGAAAGGAGGGGAAGAGCAGCCGGCTGAGGGCGAACAGGGCGACGGCGATCATCAGGAGCGCGAACCCGGCGTTCAGGAGTGTCTTCGGGTTGCGACGATGATCCAGCAGGCGCCGTCGCAATTCCTCGATCTCGACCCGCTTCGCCCTGCCCTCCTCGGCCCGCTTCTCGTCCTCCTCGCCGGCGATCTCGTCCTGCTCCGCCTGCGCGATCAGCCGGCTCAGACGCCGCCGCCAGCGCTCCGGCCTCCAGTTCAGCGTCTCCAGCAGCCACATCACGCCGAAGGCGAAGATGATACCGTTCACTGCCGCGAGGACCAGCCTCAGAATCCGCAGTACCGTTTCGGACACTGTCGCCCCCGGGTAGAACGCCGAGGCCGAAAATAGGAACATCGCCGCCGGGGCACAAACGCCCGCACCTCCGGATGGTTCCTCCCGCGCCCGACGCCGGCGTCCGAGTCCCGTGCGCCGGGTGTCTTTCGCGGCGCCGCGGTGCGGCGTACCTTGGCGCGCGAGGGCGCCACGTGTGGACTTTTTCCGAATTGAACCATGACAGAGACCGGTCAAGAGGGGATTTCCCCGGAGCGTGAAATGGAGCGCGGGCCATGGGCCGTGGCGCTCGAGGCGCTCGAATATCCCGCCGTGCTCGAGGCCGTCGCCGCCCATGCGGCCACGGAGCCGGGCAGGCGGCATCTCCTCCGCCTCCGGCCCGGCGGCGGGATCGGGGACCTCCCGCGCGAATACGACCGCATCGAGGCTCTCGTCGCCGCCCTCGAGCGCGGCGAGCCGCTGCCGTTTGACGGTGTGCGTGACATCGCCCCGGCGCTCGAGGCGGCGGCCCTGCCCGGGACCCGGCTCGACCCGGCCGATCTGCTCGCCGTGGCCGCCGTCGCCGCCGCCTCGCGGCGGCTGCGAAAACTGTTGCGCGGCGACCGCGAATCCTTCGCGGCGCTCCAGCCCCTCGATGAGTCCCTCGCCGACCTGCCGGAACTGGAAGCCCACATCGGCAGGGCGCTGGACGAGTCCACCGGGGAAGTACGGGATGCCGCCTCGCCCGAATTGAAGCGCATCCGGAAGGCCATCGCCTCGGTGGAGAACCGGAGCCGGAGCCGCCTGGAAGCTCTCGTTCGGCGGTACACGGGCAAGGGCTGGCTGCTCGAGAGCGGCTTCACCCTCCGCGAGGACCGCTATGTCCTCGCCGTCCGCGCGCCCCACCGCGGGAAGATTCGGGGGATCGTGCACGGCGCCTCCGCCAGCGGGGGGACCTTCTTCATCGAGCCGGAGGAGCTGGTCCAGCTCGGCAACGAGCGCCGCCGTCTCGCCGAGGAGGAACGGGAGGAGATCCGCCGCATCCTTCTTCACCTGACCGATGAGGTCCGCGAGCACCTGCCGGAGCTCGCCGGCTCCCTGGGTGCGATCGCCCACCTCGACAGCCTGCAGGCGCGGGCCGCCTTCGCCCGGCGGCTGGAGGCCTTCCGCCCGCGGCTGGGCGGCGACACGCTGCGGCTTGTCGGCGCCCGCCACCCGCTGCTGGCGCTGCGGAAGGGGCTGGCGGAGACCGTGCCGCTGGACTTGACCCTCGAACCCTCGGGGCGCGTGCTGGTGATCACGGGTCCCAACGCCGGGGGCAAGACCGTGGCCCTGAAGACCGTGGGGCTGGCCACCGCGCTGGCCCATGCCGGCATCTGGCCCCCCTGCGGTGAGGGAACCGTGCTCCCGGCGCTCGGCGGCTGGCATGTTCTCATCGGTGATGAACAGTCCCTCGAGGGCGACCTGTCGAGCTTCTCCGCCCACCTGGCCCATCTGAACGAAGTCTTCGAGGAGGCGGCCGGCCCGAAGCTGGTGCTGGTCGATGAGATCGCCTCCGGGACCGATCCAGGCGAGGGGGCGGCGCTGGCGATGGCGTTTCTCGAGACCGCCGTGGAGCGGGGCTGGTGGACGCTGGTGACCACGCACATGGGAGCGCTGAAGGCCTTCGCCCACCGGACGGAGGGCGTGCGGAACGGCTCGATGCAGTTCGACCGGGAGGAGCTCCGCCCCACCTACCGCTTCCTCCCGGACCTGCCCGGCTCCAGTTATGCGCTGGAGATCGCCCGGCGGGTGGGGTTGCCGGAGTTCCTGCTCGAACGCGCACGGGAGCTGCTGGGCGAGGAGAGGGAGCGCCTCGAGGACCTGATCAACGAGCTGGCGGACCGTCTCGGCGAGACCGAACGCGCCCACAGGGACCTTGAGATCCGCCGCAGCGAGGCGGCGGGGCTGGAGCACCTCCTCAGGGAACGGCTGGCCCGCCTGGATGCCGAGGCGGACCGGCGCACCCGCGAGGCGGCGGACGAGGCGGAGAGGATCCTCCGCGAAGCGAACCGCGCCTTCGAACACGCGGTCAAGGAGATCCGGGAGAAACAGGCCTCCCACGAGGCGATCAAGAAGGCGAAGCAGCTCCTCGAGAGCCAGAAGGAGAAGGTCGAGCGGATTCGCCGCCCGCCTCCGCCGGAGAAGAGGATGGCGCCGGCCGGCCGGGCGGTGGAGACCGAACCGGGCGAGGCCGGCGCGGGACCGTTGCGGGTCGGGGACACCGCCCTGCTGCCCGGAGGGGCGCGGGGAGAGGTGCTCGCCCTGCAGGGCGGCCGGGTGCAGGTCGCCACGGGCAGTGTGAAGGTCTGGCTGGATGCGGAGGAGGTGAAAAAGGCCGGCGGTCCGGGAGCGGATCGGGGCGGCGGGGTGAAGGTGAGCATCGCCTCCCGGGAGGAAGTCGCCCCCGTCTCGCCCGAGCTGCAACTGAGGGGGATGAGGGTCGAGGAGGCGGAGGCGGCGCTGGAGAAGTACCTGGAGGACCTCGCCATGGTCGGCCTCTCCCGGGCGCGCGTCGTGCACGGCAAGGGCACCGGGGCGCTGCGCGCGATGGTGCACGAGCTGCTGAACGGCCATCCGCTCGTCCGCCACTGGCGCCTCGGCGAGGCGGGCGAGGGCGGCGACGGTGTCACTATCGTCGAACTGAAGTAGCGTTCGGGAGCGAACTGTGCGCTCCCCCTCCGGCCGCACCGCCTCGCTACGGGGCATCGTGTCCGCCCGCAGAAAACGAAGTGTTGCTTGCCCGTGCTCGGGCTGACCGGTTATATTGCGCCCCGATGGGACGATTAGGGGAAATCGGCATGAGGCTCGCCGGGCGGCACGCCGTGGTGCTCGCCGCCGCGCTGCTGGTAACCCTCGCCGTACCGAACCGCCTGCCGGCGGCGGGGTACGAGGAGGGGTACAGGGCGGGGATGGCGCTGTTCAACCGCGGCAAGTACATCCAGGCCATCCGCCAGTTCCGGGCGATGCTGGAGCAGTCGAGGACCAGCAGCCTGTCGGACAACTGCCAGTACTGGATCGGCGAGTCCTACTACCAGCTCGGACAGTACGAGCAGGCGCTGATGGAGTTCGACGACACCCTCACCTTTCCTCATACGAACAAGCGCGAGGACGCGCTCTTCAAGATCGCCCAGTGCCATGAGAAGCTGGGCGAACCGGAGCAGGCGCGGGCGGTGTACCTGCGTTTTCTCGCCGATTTCCCCGCGAGTCGTCATGTTCCCCTCGTGATGAAGAAACTGGACACGCTGGGTATTCCCTGAACGGCAGCCGATGAACCAGGTCAACGCCGGGGCCCACGGAGGACGCGGGCCTTTTTCACTCCACACCCTGATCCGCGCGGCGTGGTTCGCGCTGGTCGCCGTCCTCCTCGCCGCCGGCCCGGCCTCCCGCGCGGATGACGGTGTCCTGACGAAAAGCGGCCTGCGCTGGCCCAGCGATGCCAGCCGCGTCTTCACCAGCAGCTTCGGCGAATATCGCCCCGACCGCTTCCATGCCGGGATCGACATCCGCACCCACGGCACCACGGGCTTTCCCTGTTTCGCCATCGCCGACGGCGACATCATCCGCGCCAAGGTCAGCTTCTCCGGCTATGGGAAAGCCCTCTACCTCCAGCTCCCCGACGGGCGGATCGCGGTGTACGCGCACCTCGACCGCTTCGCCGAACCCGTCGAGGGAGAAGTGCACAAGCTTCAGCTGCAGCAGGGCGGCTACGAGGTGGAGGCCTTCTTCGAGCCCGGCAGGTTCCCGGTCAGGCGCGGGGACATCGTCGCCTATTCCGGGGACACCGGCGCCGGTCCGCCGCACCTCCATTTCGAGATGCGCCACGGGATGAACCGGCCGTACAACCCGGTGACGGAGGGCTTCCTGCCCGTGGACAGCAAGCCGCCGGTGATCCGCCGCCTCGCCCTGCGCGCGCTCGACGGCGACAGCGAGGTGGAGGGCGATGTGCTCCCCGTGGTCCGCCGCGTGCGCGAGGGGGCCGCAGAACCGGTGAAGTTCTTCGGCAGGGTGGGTGTCGCCGCGGAGATCGTGGACTTCCAGGACCTCACCTGGTACCGTCTCGCCGTGCGAGACATCCGCCTCTACGTGGACGGCACGCTGCGCCATCACACCCATCTTGACGAGTATGACTACGCCGAGAACCGCGAGTCCCGGCTCGATTTCGACTTCGAGCTGTCTCGCTCCGGGTACAAGCGTTTCCGCCGCCTGTACATTCTTCCTCCGAACCGTCTCGATTTCTATGACCGCAGTCTGCCGGGGGGAGTTCTCGATTCCCAGGCGCTGGGGCCTGGGCGGCACATCGTGCAGGTGGTCGCCACCGACCTCGCGGGCAACGAAGCCACCGCCGTGTGGTTCCTCGAAGCCCTCGCCGAACCCGTGCTTCTCCCCGCGGAGGGGAACGGGCCGCCGCGTTTCGACCCCGACGCCGTGCCCGATTCACCGACGATGCAGGTGTTCGTCCGCATCGTCGACGGCCTCGCGCGCGTGGAGGTGAAGGGGGTTCCGCCCTGGGCGCGCGCGGTGGAGATCATCGCCGCGCCGGGTCCCCTTTCCCAGCAGATGACCCGCATCGGCTGGGAACGCTGGCTGGGGAGAACGGTGCTGCCCCGAGACTTCCGGGGCACGGGCCGTTTCCGCGTCGTCGCCTATGATGACAGCGCGCGCGTCGAGGCGGCTTCGACCTCCCTCGACCTCGCCTCTTTCCCCTCCGACGCCGGGGGCGAGTGGACCAGCCCGGACAGCCTCTTCACGGTTTCGATCGACCCGTCCGACCTGTGGTTCGATCTTGTCGCGGCGCTCGAGGTCGGGCCGCCCCAGGAGGGCTCGATCAGCCGCGTCTATTCCCTCTATCCCTACGAACATCCCTTTGCCGCCCCCTATCTCGTCAATTTCCGCTCCCCGGCCGGCCCGTGGGACAGCACCGCGGTGATCTGCTACTTCGAATCCAACGGGAAGTGGACCTACCTCGGGCACGCGCGCGGCGAGGGCGGGCGCACCCTCGGCGCCGCAGCCCTCTCCTTCGAGGCCTTCGCCGTGTTCCGCGACACCCTCGCCCCGGTCATCGAGAAATTGCGCCCCCGTGACGGCGATGTCGCCCTCACCCGCAGGCCGATGATCTCCGCGCACGTCGAGGACGGCCTCTCCGGCCTGGACCTCCGGCGCTGCGGCATGGAGTTGGACGGGCGGCCGGTGATCTGGGACTACGATATCGATGCGAAGCGGCTGCGGTTCCGGCCGTGGGAGGAGTTGCCGCCCGGATGGCACACCGTTCGACTTTACGCGGAGGACGCCGTCGGGAATCGCAGCGAAGCGGTCAGCCGTTTCCGGGTCCGCTGAGACCGTTTACGTTTGCCCTTCCGGCGATTGCGCCGGGTGATTGCACGGTCTATCTTGCTTCCCGGATCATGAAAAGCAATATGATTCAACGGGATGGGGTTCGATGGGCCGTCTTGTGATGGCGCTTCGGCAGACGCGTGCGGAAGCTAAACTCTACCTGCGCGAGCTGTCACGGGCCAACCTGCCGCGTATCGCCCTGGCGATCTTCACCATCATGCTCATCAGCGGGATGGTTCTCTGGCTGATCGAGGGCCGGGAGACCTTCCGCACGCCGTTCGATGCCATCTGGTGGGCGATCGTCACCATGACCACGGTCGGGTATGGCGACATCACGCCCCAGGAACCCCCGGGTAAACTGGCCGCCATGGTGATCATTCTCACCGGTGTCGCGATGGTCAGCGTGTTCACCGCCACCATCTCCTCGGTTTTCGTCGCGACACGCATTCGGGAGGGAGAAGGCTTGCAGGATATTTTCTATGAGGGCCACCTCGTCATCGCCGGCTGGAATCCCGGGGCGGAAACGCTGCTCGAATCCCTGCGGGAGATGTCCGGCGGGAAGATTAACGTGGTCTTCGTCAACAACCTCGAGCCCTCCGTGATGGAGGATGTGCTCGAGCGATACCGCGACCTGAAGCCGAAGTTCGTTCGCGGGGACTCCACCCATGAGACGCCCCTGCGCCGCGCGGGGGTGGACCGCTCCCAGGCGGTGATCCTGCTGCCGGACATGCAGGAGGCCGCGACCGCCGCGCAGGTCGATCAGAAGACCATCCTCGCCGCGCTCACGGTCAAGGAGCTGAACCCCCGGGTGAGCGTGTACGCCTACGCCCTCGAGGCGGAGTCGGTTCCTCACCTGCGGCGCGGCGGGGTCGACCGGGTCGTGCTGCGGGATGCCCATGCCGGCTATCTCCTCGCCTGTCATGCGCTCGCGCCGGGAATCCCCGAGGTGATCGACGAGTTGCTGACGATTACCCACGGACACCGTCTCGAACGGGTGCGGCCGCCTCGAAACCTGATCGGAAAACCGGTCAGCGAGGTGCGGGAGTGGGCGCAGAAGGTGAAGCAGGGCCTGCTTATCGGACTGGTCAGCGAGCAGAAGGTGCTGGGGGCTTCGGACATCCTGTCCGAGGATTTCTCCTCCATCGATGCCTTCATCAAGCGCAAGTTCGAAGAGGCGGGCCGCAGCGCCGATGAGCTCGCCGCGACGCATATCGAAATCAACCCGGATTCGGACCGGATTCTCAATGAAAACGACGTCGCCGTGATCATCACCCGGGTGGATGCCTCGGAGGAAGGGTAAGGAGACGGCCATGGCCGAGGATGCGCGTTCGATCGGTATCGACAAGCTGCGGGACTATCCCATCTTCCACGACATGAGTGACGAGCAGGTCGAAGCGGCCGCGCGCTCCATCCGGTTGATTCGGTACAAGAAGAACACGCAGATCTGGACCGAGGGTGAGGAGGGAGATGATGTGGCCCTCCTCCTTTCGGGAGAGATCGTGATCACCCAGCGGCTGACCCTGTTCACGGCCGGAGGCAGGGAGGCCGAGGAGCGCGACAAGTCCCTGATCCGTCTGAGCGCGGAGATGCGGCCGGTGATCGGCGAGATCGCCCTCTGCGCCCATGTCCCCCGCAGCGCCTCGGTGATCGCCGCCACCGATGTCACCCTCGGACATTTCACCGCGGAGGAGCTCGAAGCCGAGATCTCCCGGGATCCCCACTTCGGCTACCTGCTCTTCAGGAATCTCGCCTCGATCATCGCCCGGCGCCTGATCACCGCGAACCAGAATGTCCTCAAGCTGACGACCGCCTTCAGCCTCGCGGTGCAGCGGGGGTCGTGAGGAGCGCTGCGGGACCGGGACGTTTTCCGGGCGAACCGTGCCGGGGTCGAACTGATCCGCCGCGTACACGCCCCGGTTCAATCAGCCGCCCGGCGCGAGTCGCATCCCGAGATGGTTCTCCCCGCACCGGGGGGATTTTTTTACATTGACAGGTTGATCCCGGAACCCGGGCGGCGGGAGCTGCCGACTTCCGCCGCTGCAACCCCGTGAAGGAAGGGTCGACCGCCCCGGTTGGCGGGAGACCGACGGAACCAGCATGGACATCCCGAAGATCTACAACCCGAAGGACGTTGAGCCGAAGTGGGCGGCGTGGTGGGAGGAGGAGCATCTCTTCCGCACCGAGCCGAATCCGGCGAAGACCCCGTTCACCATCATGATGCCCCCGCCGAACGTCACCGGCGTGCTCCACATGGGCCATGCGCTGCAGGACACGGTGCAGGACACCCTGATCCGCTACCACCGGATGCGCGGTTACGAGGCGCACTGGCAGGCGGGCACGGACCATGCCGGCATCGCCACCCAGACCGTCGTCGAACGTGAACTCGCCGAGCGGAAAAAGCCCGGCCGGGTCGAGCTGGGGCGGGAGAAGTTCCTCGAGGAGGTCTGGAAGGTCGTCGAGCGCAACAAGAAGGTGATCGCCGAGCAGAAGCGCTCCCTCGGCGACTCGCCCGACTGGTCGCGGGAGCGGTTCACCTTCGACGAGGGGTTGAGCCGGGCGGTGCGCGAGGTGTTCGTCCGCCTCTACGAGGAGGGCTTGATCTACCGCGGTCCGTACATCGTCAACTGGTCGCCCGCCCTGCAGTCGGCGATCAGCGACGAGGAGGTGGATCACCGGGAGATCGAGGGCAGCCTGTGGTACGTCCGCTATCCGGGCGTGGACGGCGGCCCCGGCGTGGTCGTCGCCACCACCCGGCCGGAGACCATGCTCGGCGACACCGCCGTCATGGTGCACCCGGAGGACGAGCGGTACCGTGACCTGGTCGGCGGGGAGGTGGAGCTGCCCTTGACCGGGCGGCGCATCCCGGTGATCGCCGATGAATACGTAGACCGTGAATTCGGCACCGGTGCGGTCAAGGTGACCCCGGCCCATGACCCCAACGATTTCGAGATCGGCAAGCGCCATGACCTGCCGATGCCGGTGATCCTCGATGAACACGCGCGGGTGAAACCGCCCGCCCCGGAGGCGTATGTCGGCCTCGACCGCTTCGAGGCGCGCGAGGCGGTGCTGCGCGATCTCGAGAAACTGGGACTGATCGAGAAGGTCGAGAAGCACGTTCACGCGGTCGGCTATTGCCAGCGGTCCAAGGTGCCCATCGAGCCCTATCTCTCCACCCAGTGGTTCCTGCGGATGAAACCGCTGGCCGAACCGGCCCTCGAGGCGGTGCGTGACGGGCGGATCAGGTTCGTGCCGCGGCGGTGGGAGAAGGTCTACTTCCAGTGGGTGGAGAACATCCGCGACTGGTGCATCAGCCGCCAGCTCTGGTGGGGGCACCGGATTCCCGCATGGTACTGCGACGAGTGCGGCGGGGTGACCGTGGCCCGCGAGGATCCGCCGGCTTGCGCCCGGTGCGGCTCGGAGAAGATCCGGCAGGATGAGGACGTCCTCGACACCTGGTTCTCCAGCTGGCTCTGGCCCTTCTCCACCCTCGGCTGGCCGGAGAAGACCCCGGAGCTCGAGTATTACCACCCGACGGACGTTCTCGTCTCCGGCTACGACATCATCTTCTTCTGGATCGCCCGGATGATCATCGCCGACCTGCGCTTCACCGGGGAGGTCCCCTTCCGCACGGTTTACATCACCGGGATGATCCGGGACAAGTACGGCCGCTGGATGTCGAAATCCCTCGGCAACGGCATCGACCCGCTGGAGATGATCGACCAGTACGGCGCCGATGCGGTGCGTTACAGCCTCATCGTGCTCAACACCGAGGGGCAGGACATCCGCCTCGACCCCAGCCGTTTCGAGATGGGCCGCAACTTCGCCAACAAGCTGTGGAACTCCTTCCGGCTCCTCGCCGGGCCGGCGGAAGAGGTGCTCGTCGCGCAGCTCAGGAAGGCGGTGGAGATCGAGGAGAAGGTCGGCCCCTCGCCGGATCCGGTGGCCGCGATGCTCGACTGGAAGGGGTCCGCCGAGCCGCATCCGGGCAGGACCGCGCTCCGGTTGCTCGAGAGGGCGGGGGAGAGGGCGCTGGAGGACCGGTGGATCCGCAGCCGTTTCCTCCTCACCGCCCGCGAGGTGGGCCGCCGCTTCGAGCAGTACCGCCTCAGCGATGCCCTGCTCGCCATCTACCGCTTCACCTGGAACGAGTTCTGCGACTGGTACCTCGAGGCGATCAAACCCCGCATCGCGCCGGGCGCCGACGAGGTGCAGGCCGGGGCCACGCTCCGCTTCGCGCTGGACATGATGGAGGGCATCGTCCGCCTCCTGCATCCCTTCATGCCCTTCATCACCGAGGAGCTTTACCATCGCCTCGGGGAGATCGAGGGGCGCATCGTGGAGCAGAGCAGGCCGGTCAGTGTGGCCCTTGCGGAGTACCCCACCGGGCGCGGCGAGAAAGTCGACCGGCGGGCGCTGGAGGAGTTCGGCTACCTGCAGGAGCTTGTCGGCGCGGTGCGGAACGTCCGCGGCGAGCTGCTCGTCCCGCCGAGCGCGGAGGCGACCCTCGCCATCCGGGAGGACGAGCCCCGCACGGAGCTGATCCGCCGCGAGTGGAAGACGGTCAAGCGTCTCGCGCACCTGGCGGGCGACGGGCCGCTCGTCGTCGCGGCCAAGCCTCCGCAGAGCGCCGCCACGGTCGTCGAGGGGCGCGAGGTGTATGTTCCCCTGGCGGGCCTGATCGACATCGAGGCGGAGAAGGCCCGGGTGACCCGGGAGATCGACAAGCTGGAGGGTCTCCTCGCCGGGGTGGAGAAGAAGCTGGCGAACGACCGGTTCACCGCCAACGCCCCCGAAGAGGTGGTCGACCGTGAGCGGGAGAAACTGGCCGGCTACCGGGCCCGGCTGGCGAAGCTGAAGGCGCACGCG
>CAYOKT010000016.1:7143-10676 GCA_964404605.1 uncultured bacterium | reverse complement strand
CATGTGCGGAAGGAGGAACGGATGAAGCGTTTCAAGCTGTCCCGTTGCCTGGCGGCCTGCGCCGCCCTCTGGCTTTTCACCCCTTTCGCCGATGCCGCCCCCGGACCGGTCACCTTCGTCACGGTGTACAACCAGGGGATCGGGCTAGTCCGCCAGGTGCGCCTGCTCGAGCTTGGGGAGGGCCTCCAGGAGTACAGCTACCAGGGCGTCGCGGCGAAGATCGACCCGACATCCGTCCACCTGCGCGCCCCCGGGGTCACCGTCCTCGAGCAGAACTACGAGTACGACCTCGTCGGGCGCGAAGCCCTGATGAACCGTTACCTCGGTGAAGCCGTCGAGGTTGAGACCGAGGGCGGTGTGGTGCAGGGGGATCTCCTCTCCTCCTCGCCCGAGGCGGTGATCCTCCGCGAGGGCGGCGGGACGGTGAGGATGATCCGCCCGGATGCCATCCGCGCGGTCACCTTTCCCCGGCTGCCCGAGGGGCTGACCCTCCGCCCGACGCTCCGCTGGCAGCTGCTCGCGGAGAAGAAGGGGAAGACCGAAGCCGAACTCTCCTACATCACCCGCGGCATCACCTGGGAGGCGAGCTATGTCGCCGTGCTCGCCGCCGGCGAGAAGGCCCTCGACCTCTCCGGCTGGGTGCAGATCGACAACCGCAGCGGGGCGACCTATGAGGATGCGGGGCTGAAACTGATGGCGGGCGATGTGCGGCTCATCCAGCCCGCGAGGGGCCGGGGCGCCGGGGCGGAACGCTACCTGGCCACCGACGGGATGAAGAAGGCGGGCTTCGAGGAGAAGACCTTTTTCGAGTACCACCTCTACACCCTGCCCCGCCCGGTGACGGTGAAGGACCGGCAGACCAAGCAGATCAGCCTCTTCGAGCCCGCCCGCGCCGCCACGCGGAAGATCTTCACCTACGACTGGCGCGAGGACGAGAAGAAGGTCGAGGTCACCCTCGAATTCGTGAACGACGAGGAGAACGGGCTCGACATTCCCCTCCCGAAGGGCAAGGTGCGCCTCTACAAGCGGGACACGGACGGCAGCCTCGAGTTCATCGGCGAGGACCGCATCGACCACACCCCGCGCAAGGAGAAGCTCCGCCTGCACACCGGCAAGGCGTTCGACCTCACCGTCGAGCGCAACCGCACGGATTACCAGCGGCGTGGTACGGTGGTGGAAACGGCCTACCGGGTGGAGTTCCGCAACGCGAAGCGGGAGCCGGTGGAGATCGTCGTCGTCGAACATTTGCCCTATTCCAACTGGCAGGTGGCCGAGGAGAGCCTCCAGGGCGAAAAGACCGGCGCCTTCCGCTACGAGTGGACCCTACCGGTGCCCGCCGAGGGGAAGGCGACTCTCACGTACCGGATCAAGGGATGGTGAGCGGTGGCGAAAGGTGAAACCTCCCTCGACCTCCCCGTCGCCTTTCTCCGCGGCATCGGTGCGGCGAAGGCGGAGGCGTTCGCGAAGGCGGGGGTGCACACCCTGCGCGACCTCTTCTACTTCGTTCCCCGCCGTTACCTCGACCGGACGAAAACCACCCCGATCAGCGCCCTGACCGGTCCGACGAAGGGCGAGGTGACCGTCATCGGCACGATCGTCGACGCCCGTGAAGTGCGCGCGCGGCGGCGCGGCGGCAAGGGGATCATCACCCGCTACGAAGCCCTCCTCGATGACGGCACCGGACAGCTCACCCTCATCTGGTTCCGGAAGACCAACCAGATCAAGCGCTGGATCAAGCCCGAGTTCACCGCGGCGTTCTCCGGCAAGGTCACCCGGTACAACCTGATGCTGCAGATGGCCCACCCGGAGGTGACCCATCTCGCCCGGGGCGAGATGCAGGACCTGTCGCGCGGGGTCGGGCGCTGGGTGGCGCTGTATCCCGGCGGCGAGGAGTTCGAACGGGTGGGGCTGGACACCCGCGCCCTCCGCCGCCTGATGGACCGCCTCATCGGGGAGTATCTCCCCTCGGTGGTGGACCCCCTGCCGCCGGAGTGGCGCGAACGGTGGAAGCTCGCACCGCTGGACGAGGCCCTCGCCGGGGTTCACCGGCCGCGAAACGCCGCCGAGCACGACCGCGGGTGGGAGCGGATCAAGTTCGACGAGCTGCTCCAGTTGCAGCTCCTGTGGGCCTGGACACGCCGCCGGCGCAAGGAGAGACCGAAGGGCATCGCCTACCCGCGTGTCGGCGAAACCACCCGGGAGCTCATCGGCCGGCTGCCCTGGAAGCTCACCGCCGCGCAGAGCCGCGTCCTCCGCGAGATGTGGGCGGACATGAAGAGCCCCTACCCCATGAGCCGCCTGCTCCAGGGGGATGTGGGTTCGGGGAAGACCGTCGTCGCGCTGATCCTGATGACCATCGCGGTCGAGAACGGCTACCAGGCCGCCCTGATGGTGCCCACGGAGATCCTCGCCGAACAGCACTATCTCACCAGCCGTGATTTTCTCCGGGAACTTGGCGTCGAGGTGCACCTGCTGACCGGCGGCTCCACCGCGAAGCAGAGGCGGGAATTGCTGGAGAAATTCGCCGAGGGCCGGCCGGGGATTCTCATCGGCACGCACGCCCTGATCCAGGACGCCGTCTCGCTGCCGAAACTGGGCCTCGCGGTGATCGACGAGCAGCACCGCTTCGGCGTCGCCCAGCGGATGAAGCTGATGAACCCGGAGAACGGCGGCGGCCCCCGCCCGGACGTGCTCGTGATGACCGCCACCCCGATCCCCCGTTCCCTCGCGCTCACATTTTACGGCGATCTCGAGGTGAGCCGCCTCGACGAGATGCCGCCCGGCCGGGGGAAGATCACCACCGTGGCGGTCAACGGCAAGACCGACCGGATGCGTGTCTACCGCGAGCTGCGAAAACGGATCGTGGACGGCGGGCGGGCGTACATCGTCTTTCCCCTCATCGCGGAGTCGGAAAAGCTGGACCTGCAGGCGGCCGTGGAGGGGCGCGAGGAGCTGGCGGAGGGAATCTTCCGCGGAATACGGATCGGCCTCCTCCACGGGAAGATGAAGCTGGCGGACAAGGAGCGCGAGATGCGCGCCTTCGCCAGGGGCGAAACCCGCGTTCTCGTCTCGACCACGGTGATCGAGGTCGGGGTCGATGTGCCCGAGGCGACCGAGATGGTGGTCGAGCACGCCGAGCGCTTCGGCCTCGCCCAACTGCACCAGCTCCGGGGCCGTGTCGGCCGCGGCGGGCGTGACGCCCGGTGTGTTCTCATCGCCTACCCGCCGGTCACCCAGTCCGCGCGGGCGCGGCTCCGCATCCTCGTGAAGACCCTCGATGGGTTCCGGATCGCCGAGGAGGACCTGCGCATCCGGGGGGCGGGGGACCTCTTCGGCGTGCGCCAGCACGGCCTGCCGGAGCTGCGCTTCGCGGACCTCGTCGCCGACCAGGGCCTGTTGCTCCTCGCGCGCAAAGCGGCCGATGAGCTGCTCGAGGCCGATCCCGGCCTCAAGGGGGCTCCCGCGCTCCGCGAGGAGTTCGCGCGTGTCGTCCGGCAGCGCGCGAGCTGGCTGGAGGCCGGGTAAGACCGGGG
>CAYOKT010000016.1:0-7043 GCA_964404605.1 uncultured bacterium | reverse complement strand
AGCCGGCCTGGCGGGGGAGACCGGCCTGATGGTCCACGCGCGGCGGGTCGCTTTCCCTTCGCATGGCGCGGCGGCGGGGATGCGCGGCGAAGGTGGATGCACTATATTCTTCGATTGTACAGCCTTGCAGGGTGGAGCATGGCGAAGATCATCTCGATCGCGAACCAGAAGGGCGGCGTCGGTAAGACCACGACGGCGGTGAACCTCGCCACCGGGCTCGCGGTGGCGGAGAAGCCCACGCTTCTTATTGACCTCGACCCCCAGGCGAACGCCACCAGCGGACTCGGCGTGCGGGTGCGGGATGACCAGCGCTCGGTGTACGATGTGATCATCGGCCAGGCCTCCGCCGCGGAGGCCGTGATCAAGAGCGAGGTCCCCTTCCTCGACCTGCTCCCCTCGAGTATCAAGCTTGTGGGGGCTGAGATCGAGCTGGTCAGCCAGGTCGCGCGGGAGAAGGTGCTCCAGGGGGCGCTGGAAGAGGTGCTCGACCGCTACGAATATGTCCTGATCGACTCGCCGCCCTCCCTCGGACTGTTGACCCTGAACGGCCTCAGCGCCGCCGACAGCGTGCTCATCCCCATCCAGTGCGAATACTACGCCCTCGAGGGGCTCAGCCAGCTCCTGAACACCATCCGCCTCGTGCAGAAGCACTTGAATCCTTCTCTGAGGATCGAGGGCGCCCTGCTCACCATGTATGACGGGCGGTTGAACCTCTCGCGCCAGGTGGCGGAGGAGATCCGCACCTATTTCGAGGGGCGTGTCTTCCGTTCCGTTATCCAGCGTAATGTCCGCCTCAGCGAGGCGCCGAGCTACGGCAAGCCCATCCTGCTGTACGACATCACCAGCCGAGGGGCGGAAAATTATCTCGCCCTCACCGAGGAGATCCTCGTCCATGACAGCGCGGCCTAAGGGGGGTCTCGGCCGGGGGCTGGAAGCGCTGTTCGCGGAATCCCGGCAGGAGTTGGAGAAGAGTCCGCCCAGCGAGATCGAAATCGCGCGCATTCATCCCCGCGCGGATCAGCCCCGACGCAGTTTCTCCTCCGAGACCCTCCGGGAACTGACCCAATCCATCAAGGCGCAGGGTGTGCTCGTCCCGCTGCTCGTCACCCCGGATGCGAAGGGCTACCTGCTGGTAGCCGGGGAGCGCCGTCTCCGCGCCGCCCGGGCCGCCGGGCTGTTCAAGGTTCCCTGCCGTGTGCTCGAGGGGGTGAGCGAGGAGAAGATGCTCGAGATCTCCCTCGTCGAGAACCTGCAGCGGGACGACCTCAACGCGATCGAACTCGCCGAGGGGTACCACCGCCTCGTCGAAGATCTCGGTCTCAGTCAGCAGGAGGTCGCCGAGCGGGTGGGCAAGGACAGGACCACGGTGACGAATACCCTGCGCCTGCTGCAACTTCCGCTGCCGGTGAAGCGCGCGGTGGCCGAGGGCGAACTCTCCGCGGGGCACGCCCGCGCCCTGCTCGCGCTCGAGAACGACGGCGAACGCGTCGCCCTGGCGCATCGCATCGTGCACGAGGGCCTCACCGTGCGCGCCGTCGAGGGGATCGTCCGGCGGAACCGGGCCGCCCCGCCGAAGAAGAAGCGCGGCGCCCCCCCGGCGGATCCCGCCACTCTGGAGCTGGCCCGCTCCCTCTCCGGACGGTTCGGCCTCGAGGTCGAGATCCGCCACCACGGGCCCGGGGGCCGCATCACCTTCCGCTACCGCACCCTCGAGGAGATGGATCGGCTGATCGCCCTGCTCAAGGGGCCGGCATCCGGGGAGAGATGACACTCCTGACCTCCGCCGGGGACGGCGTCCGAGCGGCGCTGGCGCGAGCTTCGCGGGCGGATGAAACCCTGCGCCGGATGTTGCGCCCTCACCGCCGGCTCGCCGGGGGGTTCGCCGTACTCGCCTCCGGCGGGCACGGCCGCGGCGACAACACCTTCCGCAGCGACCTCGACCTGATTCTGCTCCTGGCCGATGGCGGCGATGGGCACGACGACCTGATACGCCGCTTCATCCAGGCGCTGTGGGATGCCGGGTGGTCGCCCGCGCAGACACTCGTCCGCCTCGATGAGGTCGACCGCGGGTTGCTCACCATTCCCGACCGCACTTCCGCCCTCCTGGAGGCCCGCCTGGTGTGGGGGGATCACCGGGTGGTCGAGGCGCTCGAGGAGCGCATGGCCCGCCTGTTCGATGTGGACGCCTATGCTGAGTTCGTCCGCAGGAAACAGGAGGAGTTCGACCAGAGACGCTTCAAGTACGGCGAGGTGGTGCGGGTGGTCGAGCCCCATCTGAAGGCGCAGGCGGGCGGCCTGAGGGACCTGCACCATGTGTTCTGGATCGAGCGGGCGAGGGCCCTGTTCACCGGCAAGTGGAAGATGGCGAAACGCCGGGGCGGCGCGATCCTCCACTTCATCGGCCGGTTGAAACGGGCCGGCCTGCTCACCGTCCGCGAGGCGGAGGAGCTTGCGGGTGCTTATGACCTGCTTCTTCGCCTGCGCGAGGCGCTCCGCCTCGGCACACGGCAGGAGACGGATCAGCTCCTCGTCTCCCGCCAGCCGGAGGTGGGCAGGCTGCTCGGCCTTCCCGGCAACGACCGCGCGGTGATGCGGGCGGTGATGCGGTCCACCTATCTCGCGATGGAGAAGGTCGCGCGCTTCGCGGAGGAGTTCGGTGATACGATCGCCGAATACGGCTTCCGGCGCAGGCCGCAGGAACAGGTGAGTCTCTTCCTCCCCGGCGCGACCTCGATCGGCGGCCGCCTGGAGCTGCCCCGGGAGAGTCTCGCCGGTATCGCCGCGGAACCCGCCGTGTTGCTGAAACTGGTGGACACCTGCGCGAACGCCGGCCTGCCGCTGGCCGGAAGAACCCGCCACGACCTGCGGCGCGCGATCCGCGGCTCCGCCGAACGGCTGAATGACCCCATGCTCTGGTCTGTTCCCCTGCGGGAATGGGCGGCGCGCGGCGTGGGGTTCGGGGTGCGGTTGAGGAGGCTGCACGAACTGGATGCGATCACACCCTGGCTGCCGGAGTGGGAGGAGATCAACGGTCTCACCACGGGGAGTTACTACCACTCCTACACGGTGGAGGAGCACACCCTGCGCGCGCTGGAGCGGTTGGACAACCTGCCCGGTGACGGGCCGGACGGTCTCCCGCGTTCCCTGTGGGAGAACCTGTCCGACCGGGCGACGGTTGTGCTCGCCGTCCTGTTCCACGACATCACGAAGGCGCGCCGCGGGGATCACAGCATCACCGGGGCTCATGTCGCGGCGGCCGCCCTGCGCCGCTTGGGTTGGCCGGAACTGGCGGGGCCGGTGTCGAGCCTCGTCCGCCTGCACCTCCGCATGGAGCAGGCCGCCTTCCGGCGCGATGCCTCCGACCCCGCCGTGGTGGCGACGTTCGCCACGGAGGTGGGGCGCGAATCGCTGCTCTCCGCGCTTTACCTGCTGACCGTCTGCGACCTGAGCGCGGTCAGCAAGCGGGTCTGGACGGCGTGGAAGGGCGAGTTGCTCGCCGAGCTGTACCAGGCGGCGAGGCGCTGGTTCCGCGAGGGCGCGGAGGCGGGCAGGATCACGGTCGCCGAAGAGGTCTCCCGCGTGGCACCGCGGTTGGGAGGGGGCGGGACGGCGGAGGAGCGCGCACGCCGCTTCCTAGAAACCATGCGCGAGGAGTATCGCCGGGCGGTGCCCGCCGAGGAGATCGCGCACCACCTCGAGGCGGCCGAGCGCGTTTCCGGGGGAACACCGTTCATCTGGCAGCTCCGGCGCAGGGAAGCCTACATCGTGATCACCCTGATCTCCCGCGACCGGGTCGGTCTGCTCGCCGACGTGGCGGGGCTGCTGGTCTCCCTCGGCATCGGGATTCGCGAAGCCCGCATCTTCACCCGCGAGGACGGGATCATCGTCGACCGCTTCCGCTGCGAGGACATCGAGCCGGAAGGGGTGCCGCTGGACGAGCGCCTCGAACGGATCGAGCCGCTGTGGGCGGACCTGTACGAGGGGAGGCAGACTCTTCCTGCCCTGCTCGAGCGCTACCAGCGGCGGAGCCGTCTCTCCAGCCGCCGGGCGGCGCTGGTCGAATCGGAGGTCGCCATCACCCCCGCTCGCGGCGGTTACCTTGTCGATGTCAGCGGCCCGGACAGCCCCGGCCTGCTCTACCGGCTCTGCACCGTCTTCGCATCGCAGGGCCTGGATGTGCACGCGGCCCGTGTCAGCGGGAGGATCGACGGCATCATGGACGCGTTCCTGGTCAAGGATCCGGGGGGTGTTCTCGACGACTCCGGACGGCGGGAGCAGTTGATCGACCGGTTGCGGGAGGCGATGGATGGTGCGCCCTGAGCATCCGGCCGGGCGGCCGGTTTCCCGGACGGCCGCCCTCGCCCTCGCCCTCCTGCTCTCCATCGGCTGCGCGGGGGTGAAGCCGAACCCGACCTACACCCGGCGAAGTTCACCGCCCAAGTCCGCCCGCCCGGCGGAGAAGAAGAGCGGGAGGCGGGAGGCGGCCGCCCGGCGCGGCGACAAGCTCGACTCCGAGGTGCGCCGGTGGTGGGGCACGCCCTATCGCTGGGGGGGAGCGCGGCGCGGCAGCGGGGTCGATTGCAGCGCCTACACCCGCGCGGTGATGCGGTCGGTGTACGGCGTCAAGCTGCCGCGTACCTCCGTCGAACAGTTCCGCGTCGGGCTGCCCGTGACCCGCGGCAGGCTCCGGCGCGGGGACCTCGTGTTCTTCAACATCAACGGCCGCGGGGTGTCCCATGTGGGGATCTATCTCGGAGGCGGCAAGTTCACCCACGCGTCCAACAGCGACGGCGTGACGATCGACAAACTGTCAAGCCCCTATTACCGAAAACGTTATGTCGGCGCGCGGCGTGTCCTCCGGTGAGGGGTGTGCTTGCCCGCCGCCGTAGGGTCAACCTACCTTCCCTACCGTATTCCCCCCGGTTCCACCGGACAGGAAGCCCGATCTTGCGGGAGGATAACGGGTGAGTCGACGTGATGATTGAGGATCATCAACGCTACGACGAGTTGATCCGCCTGATCGACTACCACGACTGGCGGTACTATGTCCTCGCCGATCCCGAGATCAGCGACGAGGAGTACGACCGCCTCTATCGTGAGCTGGTCGAGCTGGAGAGGCGCCACCCCGACTGGGCGCGCCGGCGCCCGGACAGCCCGACAAAGCGCGTGGGCGGGCAGCCGAGCGACGAGTTCGTCACCGTGCTGCACGAACGCCCCATGCTCTCGCTGGCGAACACCTACTCCTTCGAAGAGGTCCTCGAGTTCCTCGCCCGGGTGGAGAAATCGCTGCCGGGCAGGACGATCCGCTACGCCTGCGAACCGAAAATCGACGGGGTGGCGGTCTCCCTGCGGTACCGGGAGGGCCGGTTCGTCCTCGGGGTGACGCGCGGGGATGGGATGCGGGGCGATGACATCACCGGGAATCTGCGCACCGTGCGCGGAGTGCCGCTGGTGGTCCGGGAGGGCGTTCTCGCCGGGGCCACGTTCGAGGTCCGCGGCGAAGTCTACATGACCCGCGAGGATTTCACCTGGCTCAGCGAGCAGCGCCTTGATTCGGGGCAGCCGCCCTTCGCCAACCCGAGGAACGCCACCGCGGGATCGCTGAAGCTGTTGGACCCGAAGGAGGTCCGGAAGCGACGCCTGCGTCTCTGGGTGTACGAGCTGCTGGCGGACGCCCCCTGGGCCCCCTCGCTGCACCACGAGCGGATCGAACTCCTCGCCGAGCACCGTTTCCCCGTGGTGCATCCGCGCGCGGTGGCGGCGGGCGCCGAGGAGATCCAGGCGTTCTGGACGAAGCTGGAAGAGGAACGGGACAGGGTGCCGTTCGACATCGACGGCATCGTGGTCAAGGTCGATGACCTGCTCCAGCGGGAGGAACTGGGCACCACGGCGAAGACTCCCCGCTGGGCGATGGCCTACAAGTTCCGCGCCCGGCGGGCGGTGACGAAGCTGCTGGCGATCACCCACCAGGTCGGCCGCACGGGGGCGGTGACGCCGGTGGCCGAGCTGGAGCCGGTCCAGCTCGCCGGTTCGACGATCCGGCGCGCCACGCTGCACAACGAGGAGGAGATCGCCCGGCTCGGCATCGGTCCCGGGGTGCGGGTCATCCTCGAAAAGGCGGGCGATGTGATCCCGAAAGTGGTCTCCCGCGCCGAGGGGGAGCCGCCGAGGGAGTATGAGCCGCCCGTTCACTGTCCGGCGTGCGGGGAATCGCTGGTGAAGCCCGAGGGCGAGGTGATCCGGCGCTGCGTGAATCTCGCCTGCCCCGCGATGCGGCGCGGCCGCCTGATCCATTTCGCCTCCCGCGGCGCGATGGACATCGAGGGACTCGGCGCGCAAACCGTGGACCTGCTGCTCGAACATGAACTGGTCGAGGACCCGGCCGACCTGTACACGCTGCCCTTGGAACGGGTCCAGGCGCTGCCGGGTTTCGCCGAGGTCTCGGCGCGCAATCTCCTGCGCGGCATCGAGGAGTCGAAACAGCGCCCCCTCGAGCGGCTGATCTTCGGCCTCGGCATCCGTCTCGTCGGCGCCGGGGTGGCGAGGATTCTCGCCCGCAAGTTCGGTCACCTGGACGAGTTGGCCGATGCGATCGTCAAGCCGGGCATCTTCGAGGGAATCCCGGAGATCGGCCCGAAGATCGCCGCGAGCCTGATCGACTTCTTCAGCCGTCCGCGCAACCTGGAGGTGGTCGAGAAGCTGCGCCGGGCGGGGGTGAACTTCGGCGAACGGTTCAGCGAGGCGGAGGCGGCGCCCGCGCCTCTCATCGGGCGGCGGGTCGTGCTCACCGGCTCCCTCGAGGCGATGACGCGCGAAGAGGCGGCCGAGGCTCTCCGAGAATTGGGCGCGAAGGTGACCTCTTCCGTCTCCGCGAAGACGGATTTTGTCGTGGCGGGGGCGTCGCCCGGCAGTAAATTGGCCCGCGCCCGTAAGCTGGGTGTGACCGTATATGCCGAGAACGAGTTCCTCCGCCGTCTCGAGGGCTGGAGGCGGGGGGAGATCGAAGAAAACTAACCGGCCGGCGGCCGGGAACCCCGGCTGGA